>CAMCXK010000041.1 GCA_945883435.1 Chthoniobacter flavus
TCCCGGCTCCGGAGTGCGAGGTTTTGTTGCTGGACGAGGACAACCTGGAGTTGCCGCCGGGATTCTGTGGCACGATCCACCTGCGTTTTCCGGGCGGCAAGGCCCTCGACAGCACCGGGGGACGCTTCGGAATGCCCCTGGCCGTGAGGGGCTGGAGGGACGGCGAAGGTCGCCTTCATCTGGAATCCGAGCACACGTCCCACCTCGGTGTGCCAACGCGTGCGCAAATCACCGCCACGGCGCCGGTCGTCGAGAAGGTGCTGGACCTTCATTTTTGCGACGCGGCATTTGCCCTTGCGGCGGAGGAGATCCCCGGCATCCCCAGCGTGCGCGAGTGGCTTTTGAACCGCGCCGGCTGGGTGGACGAGTCCGCTTTGCCCAAGCCCGGCGGACCCGGCCGGGAAAAGGGTCCCACCGAAGCCCAGCCGACCACCCCGCGCCGACGGGTTCCGTCCGAATGGGAACCGGTCACGGTATTGCAAGAGGGCACGGTGCGGACATGCCCGCTTGTTCTCGTGCACCCCGCGAATGGCAAGCTCGACGACTATCACGGCCTGGTTTCAGCTCTGGGAGGATTCCGCCGGGTGCTTGGAATCGCCGCCCGGGGAGCGTTCGAACCGGAGGCCTCGCAGGCCAGCATCGAAAGCGCGGCCGCAACGCATTTGGCGGCCTTGTTTGAAGAAGAGCCCGGCGGGCGCTTCCAGTTGGCAGGGTTCGGATTTGGCGCGTTGATTGTTCTGGAGATGGGCCAGCAGCTCCACTCGGCCGGCCGCGATGTGCCACCCCTGGCGTTGATCGGCGCCCAGCCCCCGATTACCGACCGCCCGACGGGCTGGCTCGCGGGTTTCAAGAAAGCCTTGGGGAAATCCCCCTCGCCGCCGCGTCTGGAGCCGTTCGATTGCGAGGAGGGCATCGCCGCCGCGCATGAATCCGCCTGGCAAGCCTACCGTTTCCGAAAATCCAAATTCCCGGCGACGGTGATCCTTCCCATCGACCTCGCGTCCGAGCACCGCGGCTGGCAGGAGATCCTGCCCGAATGCGAGATCGAAATCACAAAATCCGCCTGGGGCGATTTGCTGGCCCTGCCGGGTGTCAAGCGGGTCGCCTCGATCCTGAACAAAGCCGCTCCCGCAGCGGACGGGCTTCTCTGAAGCCGTCCTTGAAGCCTTGCCATCCGGCAGCCCTGTTTTCAAAATACACCATTCATGCAAGCCATTATCGAACTCCTCCAAAAAAACGCCTTGATGCCGCGCGATGAAATGGCGCGTCTGCTGAACCTGACAACCGCCGACGTCGAGGAGTCGATCAGCCGCATGGAACGCGAGGGCGTGATCCTCGGCTACCAGCCGGTGATCAACCGGGAAAAATGGGAGACCCACAAAGTCACCGCCGTCATCGAGGTGAAGATCACTCCCGAGCGCGACGGGGGCTTTGACCGGATCGCCGCCCGGATCGCCCGTTTTCCCGAGGTCCAAAGCTGCTACCTGGTCAGCGGCGGTTACGACCTGCTCATCATTGTCGAGGCCGCCGACCTGCGGGCGGCGGCGGCGTTTGTCGCTGAACGCCTGAGCACAATCGACGCCGTGCAGGCCACCGCCACACACTTCCGCCTCAAAACCTACAAGGAAAACGGCACCTTCCACAGCTTCGAGCCCAGTTCGGAACGCCTCTCTGTCACGCCGTGAGCATTCCGATCGCCCGCCACATCCGCGACATCCCGCGCTCCGGAATCCGCGACTTTTTCGAAATCGTCCAATCCATGGAGGACGTGATCTCGCTGGGAATCGGAGAACCGGATTTCGCCACGCCCTGGCATATCCGCGAAGCCGCCATCTATGCCCTGGAGAAAGGCCGCACCGGCTACACATCGAATCTTGGCCTGCCACGGCTGCGCCGCAGCATCACCGCCTACATCGACCGCCATTTTGGAATTTCCTACGACCCGCTTTCGGAGGTTCTTGTGTCGGTGGGCGTCTCCGAGGCCATCGATATCGCCCTGCGTGCCCTCCTCGATCCAGGTGACGAGGTGCTTTACCACGAACCCTGCTACGTTTCCTATGCGCCGAGCATCACGATGGCCCATGGCGTGCCGGTTGCCGTCGGAACCCGCGCGGAAAATGGTTTTTCCCTGCTTGCCGAGGATGTCGAAAAAGCGGTGACCCCGCGCACCCGCGCCCTCATGCTCAATTTCCCCACCAACCCCACCGGGGCCACCATGACAGAGGAGGAGTTGGCCCGCATCGCGGAGGTTTGCACGCGCCACAATCTCGTGGTGCTCACCGATGAGATTTACAGCGAACTCACCTACGAGGGCGCCCGGCATGCCAGCATCGCCGCCCTCCCGGGAATGAAGGAACGAACGGTGTTTCTCCACGGGCTTTCGAAAGCTTTTGCCATGACAGGCTGGCGGATTGGTTTCGCCTGCGCGCCGCAACCGCTCGTCGAGGCCATGATGAAAATCCACCAATACTCGATCCTGTGCGCACCGATCATGGGACAGGACGCCGCCATCGAAGCACTCGAGCGCGGCGAACCCAGCGTGGCCGCCATGCGCCGCGAATACGAAATGCGCCGCAACTTCATCGTGGCCGCCCTGAACGACATGGGTCTCCCTTGCCGCCTGCCAAAAGGCTCGTTCTACGTGTTCCCCCGCATCGACTCCACAGGACTGGCCAGCCGCGACTTTTCGCTGCGCCTTTTGCAAGAAAAGAAAGTGGCTGTCGTTCCGGGCCCGGCCTTCGGCCCCGGCGGCGAAGGCCACGTGCGCTGCAGCTTCGCCACCGCCCTTCCGCAAATCAAAATCGCCATGGAACGCATGGCTGATTTTGTGGAAAGCCTGCGCCGCTGAACAGTCCCTCTTCGACGGAAAAATCAATCCAAATCGAACCTCCACCGCACAAAAGACCGTCCGCCGGGGGTCAGATGGACAGGCGTGGAAAGCAGGACCTCCAGCCCGGTGGCGTCGCTGCGCACGGGCGTGAATCCGGTGGCGAACCAGTTGATCAAATCTCCCGACTGTTGAGCGGTGACACTCACATCTTCGATAGCCGGGTCTTTTCCAAACCAGAGGTGCAGGTGCCCGTTTACAATCTCGGCTACAGACAGAGAGGCAGCGGTCCATGCCTTCGGATCGGTGCCGGCGGCATACTCCATGAGATTCGGATAACCATCCCCGTCGAAATCCTCCCCGGGCGCGGACAATGGAGGATTTTCACCGAACCATGCCTCCAACCACGCCGCATAGCCACCTGCAGGCGGTGCGCTGAAAGGATCTGATTGGCGGATCGAACCGCTCTTGCCCACGGTCAGGAAAGTGTTTTGAAAAAAGACCGCCGCATGGCGATCCGGCACGCTTCCGGTGGCGATTTCAAACCATGACGCACCGTCGGTGGAAATCACCGATTTGTCCGCGTTTCCATTGGCCTGATCGATCCCGGCCGCAAAGTGGATTCCATTGCCATGGGCAAAAGCCTGCATATCCCAATCCGCGTCGACTGCAGCTTGGAAGGATTGCCCGGCATCCAAGGATTGACGGATTCCGACATACCAACCGCCGGAGAAAAACCGCTTGCCGGAGTAGGCCACTGTCTCGGTTTCCCGCCAATCGTCCAAATCGACCCCGGCGGAGCGGTCCAGCCATTCAGAGCCGTCCTCGGAGACCAGCACCGTGCTGCCGCTGGAGCCCGATCCCACGGCCACAAAACGGCCATTGCCATAAGCGATGGATAGCAGATCGCTGCTGGTGCCCGTGGAAACAGGACTCCACGCGGTGCCGTTTGAGGAGGACCAAGCCGCTCCAGCCATTCCCACAGCAACCAAGCGACCATTTCCATAGGCCACATCCCGCAACTGAGCTCCTGCAAAAAGACGGTTTGTCCAACTGGAACCGTTTGATGAGGTGTAAACCGTGCCTTTCCAGGTGCTGGTGCCCCAATCATAGTTCTCCCCAACAGCAACAAATTGGGTGCCATCGTGGACAACCCCTCTCAAGGTGACATTGGAAGCGATGGAGCCCTTGGTCCAAGCCACCCCGTCGGCAGAGACGCAATAGGTGCCGCTGCCACCCCCCACGGCGATGAGCTTTCCCCCGGCATGGACAATGTCGAAAAGCTCGGCCGTGGTTGTGGAGTTCCGGGTTGTCCAATTCGCAAGCGGGTCCGGGACGCTGATGGCATGGGTGGCGGTTGACACCCCGCCCCGCTGATCGGTGGCGGTGACTGAAATATTGTAAGACCCACCGGTGGCGAACGAATGAGTGACTGCGGCGCCATGGCGGAGCGCACTGCCATCATTGAAATCCCAAATGATGAGGATCGGGTCGCCATCAGGGTCGGAGGCGCTGGCGGAAAACGCGAGCGGAAGGCGTGCTCCCCCACTCGCGGCAGCGGAGACCGAAATCACCGGGTCTTGGTTGGCGGGATCAAGCGATGCGCTCGAAAGCATCGCACCCGCCGTGCCAGTGGCGGTGAAAAAACGGCCCCCACCCATGGCCAGTGTCCGGGTTTCTGGAAGGCCCGTTCCTTGGCTTTCCTCCCAGTGAATCCCGTCCGTGGATACCAGCAGCACATCGCCGGCGGGCGAGGTGCGACGATCCGCAGCGGCGATTACCACTCCCTCATCCGAGGCGATGCTCCGGACATCATAGTCCGCCCCGCCAGTCACGACCGCTTCTTGCCAAGTCTGTCCAGCGTCTGCGGAATACAGCAAGGAATACCATCCCCCGGCGATAAAGCGCCCGTGATAGTAGTGCAGGGCGCGTATGGGGGTCTTCCACGAGGAAATCCCGATGCCGGAGGACCGGTCCGTCCAGGTGAGACCATCGGTTGAGCTCCAAACCGAAAGTCCGCCGGCGCAAAGAAACACGCCATCGCCGAACACCACCGAAGTAAGCGAGGTGCTGGAACCGGGGATGTCCTGTCTCGTCCAGGTGGCCCCGGTATCCACGGAACGGAGGATCACGCCATCGTCGCCCACCACCACCAGCAAACCATTGCCGGATGCCACGGCACGCAATTCCGGCACCGACCCGACCCCGGTCGATTTGGTCCAAACCACCCCATCGGGGGAGGTGTGGACGACGCCCGTCCATGCGCCATTCCAGTCGTAGCCCACGGCGACAAAAACGGTCCCCGCCAAGGAAAATCCCTCCGGGCGGTAATTGAGGGCCACATTGGTTTGCTGCCAACTCGAGCCATCCAGGGAGGTGTAAATGTAACCATCCCCTCCGAGGAGGAAGCGACCGTTCAAATAGGCCGCCTCGCTCATGGCGCGTCCCGGAGCGACCGTGGTGGCCGTCCAATCGTCCAGCGGATCGAGCACCTGCACGGCTTGGGATTGCCTGCTCACGCCCCCTTTCATATCGCTCACAGCCACCTCAATCGTGCGGTTGCCGCCGGTGGTCCAGGTCTGACTGATTTGGGCGGTATTCACGTGGACAGGCGGATTGCCCACACTCCAGCCATAGGCAAGAACATCTCCATTCGGATCACTGGCGGCGACCGAGAGGGTCGTGGCGGAGCGGGCTTGAACAACAGAGGGAGCCTGCAAGACGGCTTGGGGCGGTTGGTTTCCCGGGAAAGGCCCTTGGTTCACGCGCACATCGAGCCAAGATTCCGCGCCGGAACCTCCTTTGGCAACCGGCGTGATGTGAATGTCCGCCTGCGCATCGGAGTAGGTTTTTCCGATTCCGATCGGCGCATCGGCGGGACCGTCGGCGGAGGAGGGTGTGGAGTCCAGAAGCCATTCCTGGGACTCGCCGGGCCGCTCCCAGAGGAGGTAGGCACCATTTTGAAGAAAGTCGTTGTTGGGCACACCGGCTCGATATCCCAGCCAATAACTTTCGGACGGCGAGGCGGCCTTGGGAACACGCAGGGCGCGCAACGGACCGCTTGTCTGGGGGTGGTCGAAGCGGTGCAAACGATACGTTCCCGATCCCGTCACCGCAAGATCCGCCCAATTTGCGGCGCCCAACCAGTTCAATCGCTGTTTGGCGCGCATATGAAAATGCCCCCATGGAGGATCGCCCCCCCCCATGATGTCGAAGGGATCGCCGTATTCCACGCTTTGCCCGGCCCCAGCCACCGAACCGTCCGAGGTTTTCCAGAAACTGGCGTGGTGAAGACCATAATTGTGACCGAATTCGTGAATGATGGTTCCATCGCCGATGTTTCCTTGAAGATATTGGCGGGACCCGCCGACCGAGGCCAAGCCGCTCCAAACAACCCCGCCGGAAGTCAGACCGATCGAAGGAAATTGTAACCCGACGATATCGTAGCCATCCAACGAGGATTGGCCATGCACAGCCTTGTAGGCGGCCATGGCATCGTCGCGGAGAGCTGTGCTGCCCGACGGTTTGTAGTCTGTCGAGGGCTTGGCCATGCGGAGAACATGGGGCGCGACGGTGGCATTCAGCGTGGTCTTGCCGTAGGACATGTCGCGCAAAACAGAAGCCACCGGCCCATTCAAGCGGAAGCCCAAATCTGCGGGAGTCGGTCCTTCCGTGGGAGCGTCGGAAAAGTCCACGCAGATGAAAAACACCCGTTTCGGCGACTCGGTCCACGCGGAGGCGAGTTCGCGAGCCTGCTGCTCGATGATTTCCCATACGATGCCTGAGGTGCCATTGCCGGCCCCGGACTGCAGGGCAAACGCCATCGCCGAACCACTCCTTGGCCCGGGTTGTGAATCCAATCCGGCCAATCGGTGGTTGATTTCCTCCAGATCGGTATCCGCCCGCACCAGGTAGCGAGTTCCACCCGCAAGTATGGTGACGGGAGATTCGCCCAATAACTGCCCGGTGAAAAAATCGCGGGTGGAGTCTTGATTTCCCAACGGCAAAACCGAATGAAGTTCCTTCTCTTCAAGCGGAGGTTTTTCAATGGCGAACTCCGCCACCACCGCTTCGCCTTCCAACGTGATGCCATGCAAAGGTGTCTTCTCGCGCGAGGGTTGCCGCAACCGCTGCCCAAAAACATGGCCTGTATAGCCGCGCCCGCCGAACTCAACCACCCGCTCGGTGATGCCCGCCCCACAAATCGGGTAAACCAGCAAGTCGCCGGTGGAGTTAAAGCGCTCTTCAAAGAACGGTTGAATATCGGCATGCAATCCGGCACGCACGGACCGCGAAACCGCGAATTGAAGGGCGGTTGCAGGATCGGAAGCCATGGTTTTTTTCATCCAATCCCGCCGCTCTTTCGCCAAAGCCACCGCCCTTTCCAGTTCCTCGCCATCCAATAATCGGGTATCCGGATGGCGACGGAGGAAAGTCGCAAAGTTCTCTCCGGCATGCGGAGTCTCCAGACTCGACTCAGGAGGCGCTGGATTTAAAAACCGAACGGGAGGAATCCACGAAACACCAACCCAGAAAAGCAATAACAAGCCGCCGAGTAAAAGGGAGGATTTATGCCATCCGCGCATTTTCAAACCATGAATGAGTGAAAGCGAACCGCAAGGGCGATTTTAGGATACCAACCTCCGGCAGTCAGACCGGAGAAAGGATGGCTCGGGAAGAAAGTTTGACCGACATGACGATCATCGTTAAGTTTTTCGAACCATGCGATTTTTTCCTTGGTGGATCATTTTGGTGAACGGATTATTGACTATGGCAAGTGCCGAGTCCGTGCCGACGTTGCCGTCAAACTCCTCGGAAAGTCCCCAAGCGCTTGCGAATCGTGTGGCGGCAGAAGTTCGAAAAAAACCCTCTTCCCTGGTGCAAGCCGTTCAACAAGCGGTGCGAATGCACCATCAAAGTGGAGCCGCGATTCGTCCAGAGAAAATCCGTTTCCTTTCGGCCATCGCCGCCGGAGCCGCATCGGCATCCAAGGCGGACGAAGTTCCCGTGATCATCTCAACCATGACAACCGAGGATTCCCGGCTCGCGCTGATTGCCTCGACCACCTGTCTGGCGATCCATCCCAAGGGTTTGGAACTCGATCGCACGCCGGATGGCGGAGTTCCCAGAGTTTTGGGAACAGCGGTGGTTGTGCAAACGGCTGGGTCGGATCTCAAAGTGCTTGGATCGGACAGTGTGTGGATGCCATTGAAGCCTAAAGAGTTTCTACGGCAAGGACAAAAAATCCTCACCGGCCCCGACTCGACCGTCGACCTGCTTTTGGATAATGGCACCACTCTCCATGTGCAGCCCGAGACCGAGTTGTCGATTGACCGGTTTTTGGTGGAACCCTTTGAGAGGTCGGGAGTCGATTTCAAAGCTTTGAAAAAAGAGCCCACCCGCTCCGTGGTGCGTCTCGGGATTTCACAGGGCACGGTTCTTCTCAATGTCGCGCCGCTGAGCGAGGGCTCGGTCTTTCACGTGGTGCACCCGTCCGGAACAGTGCGCGTCCTGGGCACTGGATTTTTTGTCAACGTTTTGCCGGGTGCTCAAGGATCGACCGTTTCGGTCGGCGTCTCGAGGGGACAGGTGCAGGTCACGTCGGCAGCAGGTGCGCGCCAAAGTGTGGGCACCGGGGAGGCGGTGGGCCTCGGGGAAACCGGGGCTTTGGAATCGCAGGCGGCCCCTGCCAACTTGATTCAAGCCGTGGCAACTGCCGCCCAATCGACATCCCAGGCAGTGAACGCAGCGCCATTCGCTGGAGCGCCGGCCGCCGCGGTTGTCCCGCCAGGGCGGTTTTCCAATCTGCCACCGGAAGTCCAGCAAGCCGTCGAGGAGGCCGCCGAGCGGGGGGATGCCGCGGTGATCGAGGTGGTCTCACGCCTTGCGCAGGTCAACCCGGTTCTTGCCGGCGACTTGGCCGGCGCAGCGGCGGAAATTGCTCCCGGCAGCGCAGTCGGCGCGGCGCGCGCACTCGCAACATCCTTTCCGCAACAGGCGGCGGCGATTGCGGTGTCGGCCGCGGCCGCCGCTCCCAGCCAAGTCAATGCGTTGGCCAAGACTGTCACAGGAACTGCCCCAACACAAGCCGCAGGGATCGCGAGCGCGGTTGCGGCGATTTTTCCAACCCAAGCTCCAGCCATCGCGGCATCGGTCGCTCAAATCGTCCCTTCGCAAGCCTCAACAGTCGCGGGTTCGGTGGCCACCACCATTCCGGCTCAAGCCGTTCAGATTGCCTCTGCTGTGGCGTCTGGCGTGCCTTCCCAAGCATCGGCGATTTCAACGGCCGTGGGGACTGCTGTGCCGGCACAGGCCGCCGCGATTCAAAACGCCATCACTCAAGCGGTCCAGGGTGGAACTCTGAGTCCACCGGCTAATACCTCTGTCAGCATCAACCCGGCGGCCTTGGCGACCCCCACTCCGACGGTCGTGATAACCCCGACACCAACGCCGCCGCCGGTTTCGCCCTCCCGATGATTTTTGCACCCACCCCGCGTTACAACTCCGGCGTTTCATTCTCCCCCTCCGGCGGAAGCACTCCACAACACGGCTGAATGGTTTTTTTCAAGGGAAAAGGGTCTGTTTCCAAGCGAAGGGCCTCCGGGGCCAATCGCAAAAAAACTCCCCTGCAATCGCTGGGTGAATTTCTCGCTTGTGCGGAGACCCGGCGGCAATTCGGCAGGCTCTGCGGCGAATTCGCCAAGGAATCCCCCCATGCCCGGAAAGCCTTGGGGACTCTTCTCAGTGCGGTCTTCCACGGCCATACCGCTTGGAGCCAGCTTCCGGCCCTGAGACAGGCTCCATCGGCTCCGGCATTGCTAGGGATCGGTGGTTTTTCCTCGCCGAAAAAGATTCGGGAGGCTTTGACGTCCCATCCTGATTGCCGATTGGATGCGTCTTTTCAGAATTACCGGCACGCAGCCAGGAAGAGGAGATCGCTCTGCGATTGGCATGTCGGAATCAAACCCACACGGTTTGGACGCCGTTGGGTTCATTCGTTCCTCGAGACTCAGACCGGGTTTTGTTTGGGAGTGCGAACCACGCCGGGGAAAGCGGAGTTTGCCTGCGCGGCACTGTCTGATTTTCTCTCCTCGGGACCGCGTCCTCGAACCCTCCGGGGTCCAGCGGGACAGGCCACCGAGGAAATTCTCCACACCCTCGAACGCTTCCGCGTTCCGTATCTCTTCCCATTGGGAAGCGGTTTTCCCGGCGAAGAACTGTGCTCGCTCCTGCCACCGTTTTCCGAGTGGCCACGCACCCCCTCGGGGGATGCCGTTTTGGAAATCCGATTGCGGCATTCCGACTGGAAAAGGCCGCGCCGCATTGTTTTGGCGGGCGGCACACCGGATGGTATCCGGGCCATTGTCACCAGCCTCCGCTGCGCTCCAGGCGGAGTTCTGGCGCTTCACAGACAACGTTTGCAGCCCTGCAACCCATTTGATCCCGAAGCGACCGAATGGGCCTGGTCCGGCTTTCACACGGAGAGTTTGTATTGTTCCCAAAAAACGGCCCGGTTTATCGCGATTGTTTGCAACTGGTGGCATGCGTATCAAAGGGAGCTGGCAAACCGTGAAGACGGTTTTCCGGATCGCATTGGCTCACCGGTTCTCCTTTGCCTAGTTCTGTTGGGTGCCTTTATTCTCATGGGCTCGGGATTGGCGCAGCGCACGTTGGAACAACCTCTGGAATCATCCGATGTGGTCTTGCCTGATATTCCGGAATCGGTCCTTTCCCTGATGGCACCCGCCGATGCAAGTGCCGGCGAAATGGCCGTGGATGCGGCCACATGGGACGAACTCGCGCCCCTTCCTGATCCGAACGTTGACGATGTGCCACCACTGGCAGGGGAGCAACTTGACAACCGCCCGGTGGCCATGGAAGGCGAAAGTCGATTGTGGCGCTTGCGCCCGATCCTGTCTTCGGCGGTGACCTACGATGACAACATTTTCCTGAGCCCAACAGACCGGCGGGGCGACGTGATTTTCAATATCAACGCCGGACTGGCGCTTGAGTTTGGCGACTACGAGAATCTTCAAAACAACTACCTTTTGCTGGAATACGTGGCGACCGGGTATTTTTTCAACCGCTACACCGAGCAAAATTCCTTCAACCAGGCAGCCAGCCTCATTGGACAATACCGGTTCGAGGCGCTGGCCGTGCAATTGGAAAGCCGTTACCAAACACTGAGTGGAGCGGAGCGACAAGTGGGAGCATTCACCGATCGCGTGCTTTTGTTCAACGCCCTCCGGCTCATCCGCCAACAAAGCGAGAAAACCTCGCTGGATTTCGAGGTGACCCAGCGCACCAACTACTACCCGGAAAACCTGAGCTCGTCGTATTACGAAACGGTCGCTGGGTTCGACTACCAGCTTTTTCCCAAAACCCGCGCGGGTTTGGAAGCCATCTTTGGATTGGCTCAGGTCCAAGACAGTCCAGACATGTGGTATCAAACTTTGAACGGCCGATTCGAATACCTTCTCACCGGAAAAACACTTCTCAAAGCCACCGGCGGCCTCCAATTCAACGAATACGTCGGAGGCGGGGAGCCTCTGAGGCTGGTCCCCGTCTTCTCCATCGGAGCCGAACACGCGCTGTTCAACAAAACCCGTCTGAACCTGGTGGCCTACCGCAACCTTCAGGCCTCGCCCTCGATTGCAGACCAGGACTACATCGCCACAGGGGGCGAAATCGGGATATCCCAGGATCTCACTTCCAAACTTCAGATCGGTTTCACCACGGGATTTGAAAACGACACCTACGTCGCGAACAGTGCGGCCACGGACGCCACCCGCGTGGACAATTTTTACTTTTTCCGCCCTTCGATCACCTACGAATTCTTGAAATACCTGAAAGCCTCGCTTTCCTACGAATATCGGGCGAACGATTCCAGCATCTCCACCGACACTTGGAACAACAACCGGGCCACACTTGAGATATCCGCACAATTCTAACGCATGATTCCTGCCGCCTTTTTGCCTGTGGTCCATCGTCTCGCGCTGATTTTGCTCCTCATGGCGGTCTGTTGTGATCCGTTGAACGCGTCCGAGGAATACCGTCTCGCACCAAACGATCTTTTGGATTTCCGCGTTTTTCAGGAACCCGAACTGGATGCCGTGGTCCGCGTCTCCGGGGATGGCCAGGCGATTTTTCCCTTGATCGGCTCGGTTCCGATCGGTGGCGCGTCCATCTCCGAGGCCATCACGCTCATCAAGGCCCGCTACAAGGACGGCTATCTGGTAAACCCCCAAGTCACCCTGACAGTCAGGACCTACGCCAAAAAGCTCTTCACGATTCTCGGCCAGGTGCAGCAACCCGGATCCTACGACCTCCCGGGTGGTCAGAAAATCACGCTGCTGCAAGCCATTGGAATGGCCGGCGGCTATACCAAGATCGCCGATCCCTCCAACGTGACCGTGAAGCGTTTGGAGAACGGGAGCGAGCGGGTCCTGAAATTCAACGCCAAACGCATGGCGCGCGGAGACGATACCACCGACTTTGTGATCCGGCCGGGCGATGTGGTTTCTGTCGGGGAATCCCTTTTCTAATGTCCACTCCACCACCCAACGAACCATTCAAAAAATCCTCGCCGGCGCACACACCGTTGCAGCACTTGCTGGACGAGGCGGGCGGAGCGGTCGACTTCCGGAGGATTTTTCATCTGCTTTTGCACCGGTGGTGGGTGGTGGCGATCATCGTGGCGATCTGCATGCTGGCGGCACTCGCCCAAGTCATGCGCCAACCGAAAATCTATGAGTCCCGCGCGGTCTTGCAGGTTCAGCAAAAAGAGCAACAAATCGTCAACATCGACGGTGTGAATCAGGAAAACCCCTCGTCCCCCGACTTTATCAATACGGTTGTTCAATCCCTCATGAGCCGCAATCTCATGCTCCGTGTCATCGATGCGTCGAATCTCCGTCAAAATCCCGCCTTCGTCACCCCCGGTTCGAAGCCCACCGACGTGCAACTCGCCGACAAACTCCGTGCCAAGGTTCGTGCCAGCGTGCGCAGAGGCACGCGACTGATCGACATTGTCGTGGAGGACCGGGATCCCGTGATGGCAAGGGATCTTGCCGCCTCGTTTGTGAAGGAGTTTTTTCGCGAAAACTTCAGTCAACGCTTGTCAGTCTCCCGCGTAGCCACCGACTTCCTTCAAGAAGAGGGGGAAAAATTGAAACGCAAACTGGAGGAATCGGAACTCAAACTTCAACAATACAAGGAGCAAAACCAGGCGGTTTCGCTTGAGGAACGTCAAAATATCACTGTGGAGCGCCTGCGGGAACTCAGCAGCAAGGTAACCGAGGCGAAAAGCGAGCGCCTCCGTCTGGAGTCGGATATTGAACAGGTCCGGAAGGTTCCCGCCAACAACACAGAGGACCTCCTGCGTATCGGCAGTGTGTCCCTGATCCCCCAAGTGGCCGATGCGCGGCGCCAACTTGCAGACGCCCGCACCGAACTGGATGCCATGAAAGACCGCTACGCGGAAAAACACCCGAAGTTCATCGCCGCCCTCACCAAAATCGAATCTCTGAAAAAGGCCCTGGCCGAAAGCGCCGGCAAGGCGGGCGATATCCTCAACCTTCAATACGAGGCGGCCGTGCAGACCGAGTCGAAACTCACAGCCGCCCTCAAGGAGCAAGAGGCGGCCGCGTTGGAACTGAATAAAATCGCCATTCCCTTCAACGTTCTCCAACGCGAGGTGGAGAGCGACCGCGCGCTTTACGAATCGGTGATCAAGCGCATGAAGGAAACCGCCGTCACCGGCTCGGTCGAGCAATCGCCCTACACGCTCGTCGAGGAGCCGTTGGTCGCAAGCAATCCCTCAAAACCCAACCGCACCCGCACCCTCGCCATGGCCATTGTGCTCTCCACCTTTCTGGCTGTGGCCGGCATCGTTTTTTTCGACGGCCTCAACTCCTCGCTGCGCACCGTGGACGAAGCAGAGTCCCATTTGCACCTTCCCGCATTGGTTGGCATTCCCAATCACGGTCCCTCGGGTTTGGAAAAATTCCAACGCACCGTTGCCAAGCAGCCGTGGTGGCGCTTCGGAAAGCCTATCGCCGCTGAAGCCTCGCCGGAGCCGGCGTCCGCGCCAGTCGACCCCCGGGAACTCCGCTACCCTCTGGCGACCATCCAGGAACCCGCCTCTTCACTGGCCGAGGCCTACCGCACCCTGCGCGTCTCGATTTCACTGCTGGGCCCCGAGGAGGAGCGCCGCGTGCTGCTTTTCGTGAGCGCCATCCCCGAGGAGGGAAAAACCTACACCTCCTTGAACACCGCCGTTGTCTTCGCCCAGCAAGGCTTGAAGACGCTTTTGATCGACGCCGACCTCCGGCGTCCGAGTCTTTACAAGGCTCTTTTTGAAAATGCCCCACCGGTCCTCGGACTCACCGACTTTTTCAGCGGCAACTCGAAAACGCCAAACGTCCTCAAAATCGAATCCGTCGAAAACCTGTTTCTTCTCCCTGCGGGACGCACCGCTCCCAACCCTGCCGAACTCCTGGCCTCCTCCAACCTGCCCAAACTCTTTGAACTTCTTCTGAAGAAATTCGATCGCATCGTTGTGGACAGCGCACCGGTCAATGCGGTGAGCGATACCCTGGTGATCGCCCCACATGTGGATAAAACCATTCTCGTCGTCCGCGCCGGCAAGACCCCGCGCAAAGCCATCCAAAGAAGCGTCCACCTCCTTCGCAAAGCCAAAGCCCGCATCGGAGGCTTCGTCTTGAACCGCCTTCCGACAGGCCGGGCTGCGGGGTATTACTACTATTACTACGGCGACAAATACGAAAAGGACTCGGTCTACGGAACGCGGGCTTGAGCGGAGGAGTTTGAGGATCATCGAGGGCGACCTGATTTCCAGCTTGTGAAACGCTTGCGACTGTGAAAAAGTGTCATCGCCTTGACGCAATCCAACATGCAATACGGTTCCGGCGACCCAATTTCAATCGGTCCTTGGTCTGGATTCATCGCGTCACTTTTGTTCCTGGTCCTGTGTGTTTTCCACCGCAGGATCAGGGGTGGCCAACGTCAAGGAAAAACACCGCCATGCCACGCCGCCGACAGCCCCCCATCGCTCCGGCACCGCACGGCTCAAGCTACGCACAACATACCATGTCAAACGACTACTCGCCCGGCGGATCGCGACGTTCCTCGCGCCGCGGGCCCTCGCGCCGTTCCGGACGCTCCCCACGGAGTTCGTCCGCATCCCACAACCCTGCCCAACCCGCCGCCAAACAGGGTCTTCTCGCCCGGATTATCGGGTTTTTCACCGGCAAACCTGCCACAAAAACTGCCACTGCGCCCTCGCATCACAGCGAGCGCCCAGCCGTTTCCTCCTCTTCGGAGCGGCCACCGCGCGAACGATCCTCGCGGTCCGAGCGTCCCACCGGCCTGCGAAGCCCGGAAGCCGTGGAAGTCACCTCGCCCCGTCTTTACGTGGGCAACCTCTCCTTCGACGCAGGTGACAGCGACCTCTTCGAACTATTCAACGGGGTTGGATCGGTCCAAAATGTGGAAATTGTCCTGAACAAACACACCATGCGCTCGAAAGGCTTCGCCTTCGTGCAAATGCAGTCGATCGATGAGGCGAAACGCGCCGTCTCCGAGCTTCATGACAAGGAATACATGGGACGCAAGCTCGTTGTCAGCGGTGCAAAAGCCCTTGACGAGCGTCGTTCCGAACGCCCCGCAACTGCTGCCGAGTAATCCTCCACCGGAACCCCGCCCGATTATCGTGGCGGGGCCCACCGGCGTCGGAAAATCGGCTTTTGCCGTCCGGTTGGCTGAACATCTCAACGGGGAGATCGTCGGAGCCGATGCCTTTCAAATCTACCGTGCGCTTCCGATCCTCACCGCCCAGCCGAGAGATGAGCTTCTCGGGAGGGTGCCGCACCATTTGACCGGGTGTCTGGATCCCGACGATTCCTTGGACGCGGCGCGTTATGTCCGTCTGGCCGGGTCGGTCATCGCAGACATCCAGTCCCGCGGGAGGATTCCCATCGTCACCGGCGGCACCGGGCTTTATCTGAAAGCACTCACTCACGGGCTGCAAACACTCCCACCGCCTGATCCCGCCCTGCGTGAGCGGATACGCGCCCTGCCTTTGCCGGAGGCTTTAAGGGAACTGGAACACATCGACCCCCGTGCGCCGGCAACCATTGATATCCGCAATCCGGTTCGCGTTCACAGGGCCTTGGAAATCGTGCTTCAATCCGGACGGCCGCTGGCGGAGAGCCGCACGACCTGGCAAAGCGAAAACGGACGTTTCACAGGGTTTGTTCTCACCCGCCCGCGTGCCGAACTGCATGCCCGTATCGCCTCGAATGTCGATGCGCTTTTCGCACTCGGCGTGGTGGAAGAGGTGCATGCCTCGCGCGGTCAAATCGGCCCGTCTGCCGCCCGGGCGATTGGCTACACGGACATTCTTGATTTTCTGGCGGGACGCATCGACCAACCCGGATGCCGGAACCGCATTTTGCACGCCACCCGGCAGTATGCCCGGCGTCAAGAGACCTGGTGCCGCTCCCAATGGACGTTTCCGGCAGTCGATGTCTCGCGGAAAAACGCCCTGGAAGAGGTCCTGAAAAGGCTCACTGCGGAGGTTGCGGACCGCCATTAAGACAGCGGCCACAAGACCGCCACCATGGTTCGGAGGTTCCGGCGGGAGCCTTGCGTGTCAGCAATGGTATTCCTGAAGGCTTTTCACACCGTAGCCGTGTTCGATCATGGCGCGGATCGCGCTCACACTGGCACGGGCTCCGCGGAGGGTGGTCATAACGGGGACCCGGGCCGCGACCGCGGCGCTTCGGATGGCGACCTCGTCCTCGCGGGGAGCTTGGCCGCTGGGCGTGTTGAGGATGAATTGCACCTCGCCGTTTTTGATCGAGTCCACGACGTTCGGCCGTCCCTCGCGGATTTTGAGCATGACAGGAACAGGGAGCCCGTGGTCGGCAAAGAATTTGGCGGTTCCTGTGGAGGCGTGGATTTGGAAGCCGAGCCCATGAAGTTCCCGGGCGACTTCCAGAGCGGCGGTTTTGTCCGAGTCTTTCACACTCACAAACACATTGCCCCGGAGCGGAAGCGCCGGCTGGGCGCTCATCTGGCTTTTCGCATAGGCGATGCCCAAATCGCTGTCGATGCCCATGACCTCGCCGGTGGAGCGCATTTCGGGACCGAGGATGATATCGATGCCCGGAAACTTGATAAACGGGAACACCGCCTCCTTGACCGAATGGTAGGCCGGCACGACCTCCGAGGCGAAGCCGAGCTCGCGGAGGGATTTTCCGGCCATCACCTTGGCAGCGAGCTTGGCGAGAGGAACTCCCGTGGCCTTGCTCACAAACGGCGCGGTGCGGGAGGCACGGGGATTGACCTCGAGAATGTAAACCACCTCGTCCTTCACGGCGAACTGGACGTTCATGAGTCCCTTCACCTCGAGTTCCAATGCCATGGCGCGGGTTGCGCTCTTGATGGTTTCCAGAACGCCTGGCGAAAGCGAAAAGCTGGGGATCACGCAGGCGCTGTCCCCCGAGTGGATGCCCGCTTGCTCGATGTGCTCCATCACGCCTCCGATGACGCAGAGTTCGCCGTCCGAGATGCAATCGACGTCCACCTCGGTGGCATCCTCGAGAAAGCGGTCAACCAGCACGGGACGCTCGGGACTGGCTTCGACAGCTGTCCGGATGTAGCGGCGCAGATCGGCTTCCTCGTGGACGATTTCCATGGCTCGGCCGCCCAGCACGAAGGAAGGGCGAACCAACACCGGATAGCCGATGCGGGCGGCGACATCCACGGCCTCCTGCTCATTGGTGGCGGTGCCGCCTTGGGTCTGGCGCAGGCCCAATTTGTTGAGCATCGCGGCAAAATGCTTGCGGTCCTCGGCCATCTCGATGCTGCGCGGCTGGGTGCCGATGATTGTGCATCCGTTGGCCTCGAGGCCAGCGGCAAGGTTCAGTGGAGTCTGGCCGCCGAATTGGACGATCACGGCATCCGCTTTCTCCCGCTCGTAAATATTCAGGACATCCTCGAGGGTCAGCGGTTCAAAATAAAGTTTGTCGCTGGTGTCGTAGTCGGTCGACACGGTCTCGGGGTTGGAGTTGACCATGATGGTCTCCCAGCCGAGTTCCTTGAGGGCGAAGGCGGCATGGACGCAGCAGTAGTCGAACTCGATGCCCTGGCCGATGCGGTTCGGACCGCCACCAAGGATAAGAACTTTCTTGTGGTCGCCGGAACGGGTTTCGTCCTCGTCTCCGTAGGTCGAGTAGTAATAGGGCGTGAAGGCCTCGAATTCCGCCGCGCAGGTGTCCACCAGCCGGTAGGTTGGAACGACTCCGTGCGCCTTGCGGGCGGCGCGGATGGCACTTTCCGTGGTGCCGCGCAAGTGGGCAAGTTGACGGTCTGAAAATCCGAATTTCTTGGCGCGGCGAAGACGGGCCGCATCGAGTTCCCCCGCTGCCTGCAGCAGCGACTTCTCCTCCTCGACGATAAGGCGGATGTGCTCGAGAAACCAAGGGTCGATGGAAGAAAGTCTGTGGATCTCCTCCAGCGGGAGCCCGGCCAAAAATCCGTGGCGAATGAAAAAAATCCGCTCCGCGCAGGGAATGCGCAGTTTTTTGCGGATCGTATCCAGATCGGGTGTGCCATCCCGGCCGTCCGCACCGAGTCCAAAGCGGCCGATTTCAAGCGAGCGAAGAGCTTTTTGCAGCGACTCCTTGAAGGTCCGCCCGATCGCCATCGCCTCGCCCACACTTTTCATTTGAGTCGTCAACGTGGGGTCCGCCGCCGGAAACTTCTCAAACGTGAAACGCGGGATTTTTACGACCACGTAGTCGATCGACGGCTCGAAGCAGGCGGGCGTCACGCGCGTGATGTCGTTTTTCAATTCATCGAGCGTGTATCCGACCGCCAGCTTTGCGGCGATCTTGGCAATGGGAAAACCGGTGGCTTTGGATGCCAGTGCGGAACTCCGCGACACGCGGGGGTTCATCTCGATGACCACCATGCGTCCGTTGGCGGGATTCACAGCGAATTGGATGTTTGATCCGCCGGTTTCGACGCCAATGGCACGGATGACCGCGAAACTGGCGTCGCGCATGGCTTGGTATTCCTTGTCAGTGAGCGTTTGAATCGGGGCAACCGTGATCGAGTCGCCGGTGTGGACGCCCATGGGATCGAGGTTTTCGATCGAGCAGATGACCACGCAGTTGTCGGCGCGGTCGCGCATGACCTCCATCTCGAATTCCTTCCATCCGAGCAGCGACTCCTCCACCAAAACTTCCGTCACCGGCGATAGATCAAGGCCCCGGCGGCAGATTTCATCGAGTTCCTCGCGGTTGTAGGCAATGCCGCCACCCGCACCGCCCAGCGTGAACGCAGGCCGGATGATCAGAGGAAATGTGCCGATCTCCACCGCCACCTGCCGGGCCTCCTCCAACGTGTGGGCGACGCCCGAGCGGGCACAATCCAGCCCGATTTCCAGCATGATGTTTTTGAAAAGCAACCGGTCCTCGCCCCGCTTGATGGCCTCGGCGTTGGCACCGATCAATCGCGCCCCGTGGCGGGCCAAGGCACCGTTTTCGACCAGGGCCATGGCGGCATTCAAGGCGGTCTGTCCACCGAGTGTCGGCAGAACCGCATCGGGCTTCTCCCGCTCCAGGATTTTTTCAATCGTCTCGGGAGTGATCGGCTCGATGTAAGTGCGCGAGGCGAACTCGGGATCGGTCATGATGGTTGCGGGGTTCGAGTTCACGAGCACCACTTCGTAACCCTCCTCGGCGAGGGCCTTGCAGGCTTGGACACCCGAGTAGTCGAATTCGCAACCTTGGCCGATGACGATGGGGCCGGAGCCAATCAGGAGAATTTTTTTGAGCGAGGAGTCTTTCGGCATGGCGGGGGAGGCTATCCAAGAGACGTTCCCTTGGGCAACGAAATGGTTGGACGAATCCCGCAGGTCCCCGCACACAAGAGATCATGCAAGACAAGCGCTACTCCACGGGAACCAAGGGCCGACTGCACAAACACGCCGACGATTGTCGCGACACCATCCACCGCCACGCGCCGGATTTTGCCTTGGCCACGGAGTTTATCCAGTCGCTGGACCCCTCGGGCGACCATGCGTTCTGGCAAAAATTCCGCCTCCCTTCGGATGTTGTTCCCCATCTGGAGGCTTGGCTCCGGGGCGAGGAGGCTCCCGCCGGAGACTCGCAGTTCGGCCCGCTGGTGCGCAAGGCCTCCGAACTCATGAAAGAGCCCGGTGTCAAAGAATCTTGATTCGCCTCACTCTTGGCGGCAGGCACTCTCCACATCGGGAAAAACCGCCAAAACATGGAGCAACCCGGCCAGTTCGAACATCTCGATGACAGGCGCCGTGAGCGAGGCAAAGGCGCAGCGGGATCCGATCGCATCGAACCTCTTGGCGGCCAGAAGAAACACTCGCAGCCCGGAGCTGCTGCAATAGCAGAGGCTTCCGCAATCGACGACCAGATCGCGCGTGCGGTTGGAGACCAACTTTTCGACGACCTCCTCGAGTTCGCCGCTTGTGCGGGAATCCAATGATCCTTCCAGCGAAAGAATAAATGAACCGCCTTGGGCGGAGGGTGTGATCTCAAGCGCGGTCATGGCGACTCCAGTTGCTTCCGAAGCTGTGGCACCGGGACAGGAGCCCATGCGACAAAGACCCAATCGCCATGCCGCCTGACAAGCACCTGTTCCCTGGAATCCCTCACCGCGGTTTGCCACGCCTCGTTGAAAGACATGCCGGTTTGCGGCGAGGAACGAACCGCCACAACCCTCGCGGGGACGTCCGGCAAATCAAGAACAGCAGCTTTGCCGTCGCCGCATTCGACCATTCCAGCCGCTCGCACCCGCCCGGCAGGAAAGCCCGGAGGCAGGCTGAAACCCTCCAAGTCCCCCAGCAACAACCAGTCGTCCCATTCGGCGGAGGGAATCGCCATTGGCGCCGGAGGGTCCCCGGCCTCGATTTTTTCAATGGACTCGCTGAACGCCGACGGCAACTCGCGTGGCGACCCGACCGCGTTCCAGACAAGAACCCCGGCCAAAAGAACAATCCCGATCGCCACCGCCCAGAATGCCGGGTCCCGCCATCCGGGAAAAACTCGCCGCGGAGAACCGAGCGACGCCTTCAGTTCGGCCAGCACCTCCTCGCCAGGGGCAGAGGACTCCAAGGCCCCGTGGATTTGGCGATCCACCTCGGTCTGGTGTCTCAGGAGATCGGCTTGAAGGGCATGGTCGTCTGCAGTCCGACCGGCTTTTTCAGGGCACCCGCTTGCGATGCCACCGTCGAAATGACGCCGCACCGCCAGATTCAAAACCTCTTTTGATGGATTGCCAGCTTCCAAGGAATCAAAAGATCTTCGGGCCTCGAACAGCAACCGGGGAAGCCGGGACTTTGGCAATTCGAGAAAGTCGGCGATTGCTGAAGCCTCCCAATCGGTGAGGTGAAGCAGCAACAAGGCACTGCGGCCCGGCTCCGGCAGATTCTGAAGCCGGCCCAATACCGAGGATGGGCGCTCCCGCAAGTCAGGGCGCTTTTTCGAAAACAGCGCCTTGAAGATCATGCGCTCCCGCCGCCGTCTGGTTACGATATCCGGGCGACCACC
>CAMCXK010000042.1 GCA_945883435.1 Chthoniobacter flavus
GGGAAGGTCGTAGGTGTGGGGAAAAAGCGAACGGATTTCCGCTTGGGCGGAGGATGCCTCGACCGGCGATTGGACGAGGCGGGCACCGGCGGTCAGCGCGGGAGGAAGCTTCGGTTGATAAGAGGAACGGGCCTTGGTGAATGCGGATGTGGTGCTCATAGCGACTCGATAAAGCGGGCATAAAAACGGTTTTGCTGATTTCCGCCAGCCAAAATCCCCGTGTTCGGGACTTTGCAGGCCGCTGGAATTCGGTTAGGAAAAAACCATGAACTTGGAACGCTTCACCGAAGGCGGCGCGACAACCATCGCCATCACCGGCGATATCGACCTTCTATCCGCGCCGGTCCTGCGGGAGGCGCTTCAGGATTGTGTGCGCGGGCGGGTCTTGCGCCTTCTGCTCGATTGCAGCGCGACGACCTACATGGATTCCAGCGGCTTGGCCTCGCTCATCGAGTATTACAAGGAGAGCGGCGCTTACGGCGGGAAGTTCGTGCTTTATGGTTTGAATGAGCGGGTCCGCTCCCTGCTTGAGTTGGTGCGTCTGGACAGTCTGTTTCTCATCGGGGAATCCAGGGCCGACGCCTTGCTGAAGCTGGGCCTTGACGAATGACTGGTGTCACCGAGCTGGTGGTGCCCTTGAGTGCCAATCCGTATCCGGTGCGTGTCGGTGCGGGTCTTCTGGCCGGGCTGGGTGGTTTTTTCACCGCGGAATTGGGCGCGAGGCGGTGCGTGTTGGTGACCGATTCGAATGTCGAGCCGCTTTATGCGGAGGTGGCCGAAAATTCTCTCGCCGCCGGGGGCTGTGAATCGGCGCGTATAGTGGTCCCGGCGGGGGAGGCTTCCAAATCAATGGATCAGGTCTCCGCGCTGTGCGAAGCGATGGTGGAGGCCGGTTTCGACCGCCAATCCGCCGTCGTGGCGCTCGGCGGCGGGGTGGTCGGCGATCTCGCCGGATTTGTCGCCGCCATTTTTCAAAGAGGGATTCCCGTGGTCCAGGTGCCGACATCGATTGTTGCCCAAGTGGACAGCGCGATCGGAGGCAAAACGGGAGTCAATGCGCGCTCGGGAAAAAATCTCATCGGCGCCTTCCATCAACCCTCGCTGGTTCTTTGCGACACGGACACCTTGGCCACCCTCCCGCTCCGGGAGCGGAACGAGGGGATGGCGGAAGTCATCAAACACGCGGCGATTCGAGATCCGGCAATGCTGGATTCGCTGGAAGACATTCCCGCTCTCATTGCGCGCAATGTGGGTATCAAGGCCGCCATTGTTGCCGAGGATGAATTTGAAACCAAGGGCCTGCGCGCCCTGTTGAACTTTGGCCACACCATCGGCCACGGCATTGAATCCGCCGCGGGCTATGGACGGTTCTTGCACGGCGAAGCCATCAGCCTCGGCTTGGCGGCCGCCTGCGACCTTTCGGTGCGCCATGCCGGGCTCGCCCCCTCTTGCAGCCGGCGCGTTCTGGAGGCGCTCCGTTCATTTTCCTTGCCGGTGGAGCTGCCTGGCGATGTGGAGACCGAAGCGATCATGCACGCCCTCCGGAAAGACAAGAAGTTCTCCGCTGGCCGGGTCCGGTTTGTCCTTCTGCGGGCCCTCGGCGACGCCTTCGTTTCGAAAGACGTGTGCGAGGACGATTTGGTGGCCGCCATCGAGCGCTTGCGCGCACGTCCTTGAGTGCAAGAGGTGGCTTAGGCCTTAACCGGCTTTTTTCTCTGGAATGAGAAACGAGGCCAGAATCGATCCACCGATCAGGGTCGAGATAATCCCGAGCGAGAGGCCGATCGGGAATTTTCCGTCTTCAAAAAAGTGGTGGAGCCACACCATTTTCAACCCGACAAACACGAGCACGAGACCAAGGCCGTATTTGAGAAAGCGGAACTTGTGCACAATCCCCGCGAGGAGGAAGAACATCGCCCGGAGACCCAGAATGGCAAAAATGTTCGACGTGAAGACGATCATCGGTTCCTTGGTGATGGCGAAGATTGCCGGGACCGAGTCGACGGCGAAGACCACGTCGGAAATTTCGATAAAGACAAGGGCGATGAGGAGCGGGGTGGCCATGCGGCTGCCATTGTGATGAGTGAAAAACCGCTGACCGTCAAAGTGGGGCGTGACCGGCAACAAGTTCTTGAGAAAACGGAGAATCGGGTTTTGCTCGGGATCCACCGGCTTCTCGGGGGCAAACAGAACCTTGATGCCTGTGGCGATCAGGAACACGCCGAACACGATCACCACCCAGTGGTATTGGATGAGTGCGGAACCAACCGCGATAAAGATGCATCGGAAGACCAGCGCTCCCAGAATACCGTAGAAAAGAATCCGATGCTGGTATTTCTCGGGAATGTTAAAGTAGGTGAAAATCACCACAAACACGAAAATGTTGTCCACCGAGAGGGCCTTCTCGACGAGGTAGCCGGTGAAAAACTCCAGCATGGCGCGATGCGCGGCCGCACCGGGCTCGAACCCGGGCATCGCCAGCAGGCGCTCGTCATGGCGGAATTGCCAACCCGCAAACTCGCGGAACAGGAATCCAAAAGCAATCGCCAGCGCCACCCAGACCACGCTCCACGTCAGGGCCTCTCGAAAGCCCACCACATGCGCGCTCCGGTGAAAAACCCCAAGGTCCAGAGCCAACACCCCCAAAACAAACAGCGTGAATCCGCCGTAAAACCACCAGTAATCCAAAAAGGGAAACAACATGGAATCAGGCCTTTTTCTTTTCGAGCCGGGCTTTCACAACCTCCCAGACGATCGGCAAGACGGAGACGATGATGATCCCGAGGATGACGAGCTTCATGTTCTTCTGAACAAAAGGCAGGGCCCCGAAATAATATCCCCCTCCGAGGAAGATGCCGATCCACAAAAAGGCGCCGGTGACATTGTAGATCGCAAAGCGGGTGTAATTCATCGAGCCCACGCCCGCCACGAACGGGGCGAAGGTGCGAACGATTGGGACGAAGCGGGCCAGGATGATGGCGCGGCCGCCGTAGCGCTCATAGAAGGCGTGGGCTTTCATGAGATGGCCCTTGTTGAGCAACCGGCTGGATTCGTATTGGAAGACCTTTGGACCAAGCCAGCGGCCGATGGAATAGTTCACCGCATCCCCGGCGATCGCGGCCACCAGCAGGAGCGGAGTGATGATTGTCCAGTCGATCAGGCCCTTTGCGGCGATGGCTCCCACGGCGAAAAGCAGCGAGTCACCCGGTAGAAAAGGTGTCACAATCAGACCTGTTTCACAGAACACGATGGCAAAAAGCAGGGCGTAAATCCAAACGTCGTAGGTCTGGATGAACCACTCCAGATGCCGTTCGGCATGGAGAAAGAAATCGATCACGTCGTTCATGCGCGGTGGTTATCCCCGGCGCGCCGCATGCGTGCAATGGAAATCGGTCCGGGTTTCCTCAAAATCGCCTCGCGGAGCCACGGACCTACTTGCTGCCGGGCTTGATCGCGGGAATGCCTTGGAGATCTTCGGGAAGCTGGTCGGGCGGGAATGTTTCCACATTCATCCGCACCAAGGAAACAAACGGGCAGCCAAAATCCGGCAGTGCGCCTCCGCTTCGGTCCACAATCGAGCCGGCCGCAAGGACCACGCCGCCCAACGAACGAATGATGGCGATGGTTTCCTGCACACGTCCCCCGCGCGTGACGACGTCTTCCGCAACAACGAAACGTTCGCCCGGCCTCACTTGGAATCCCCGGCGGAGCACGAGTCCCCCGTTGCCATCCTTTTCCACGAAGATATGGCGAATCCCGAGATGGCGGGCGACCTCCTGCCCGACGACAATTCCGCCCACGGCGGGGGAGACGACGGTCTCCGCCCCGAACCCTTGCAATTGACCGGCCAGCCGCCCGCAGACCTCGGCCGCCACCGGGGCATCCTGCAACAGCAGGGCACACTGGAAAAACTCCCGGCTGTGAAGGCCGCTGCGCAGAACGAAGTGGCCGTGCAGCAAGGCTCCCGTGCGGCGGAACAAATCCAAAACCTCGTTCATCGTGTCGGCGTCAAGGAGTGTTGGATTTCACCCATTTGAGAAAGGCTTCCACCCCTCCTCCGGGGTAGCCGACTTGACGCGCGAGTTGCTTGCCTGCGGGGTCCAACAAAATCACAGTCGGGAAACCTTCCACCGAGTATTGGGCGGCGAGATCCTGGTTGCGCTTCTTGGTGGCCTCGTCCTGTGCCGCCCGGCGCGGGAAATCGAGCTTGACCAGAAGCAGGTTGTCTTTGGCAAAGTCCGCGAACTCCGGCTGGTCAAAGACCTGCTTGGCCTGCTGCATGCAGGGCGGGCACCAGTCCGAGCCGGTGAATTCCAGCAACACATTGCGCTTTTCCGCCGCGGCCTGTTGCAGAGTGGCGGTGTAGTCGGTGCTCCAAAGATCGCCGGCTTGGAGTGCCGCGACCGATACCATCAGAACCAAGAGGAATCTTTTCATCCGGCAACCTTGGCTTTGAAAGACAATGGGCGCAACGGCATTTTCAAGCCATGAGCGAAAGCCGGCGAACTCCTCAGCCTCCGATTTGAGTGCGGTAGGAGGCCGCGTCTTGCAGCGCGGCCGCTTCCGAGGGATCGGAGAGGCGGATCTTAAAAATCCATCCCTGGCCGAAAGGATCGGAATTCAAAAGCGAGGGATCGGCTTCGATGGCGTCGTTGCGGGCGATGATTTCGCCGCTCACGGGGGAATAAATATCGCTGGCCGCCTTCACCGACTCCACAACAGCGGCGACTTCGCCGGCCTTGACCGGTTTGCCAACCGCGGGAGGTTCGGCGAAGACAATGTCGGTGAGTTCGGCTTGGGCGTGGGCGGTGATGCCGACCGTGCCGGTGTCTCCTTCAATCAGGAGCCATTCATGGGTGGTGGCGTAGCGCAGGGACTCGGGGATGTTCATGGTTTTTTGAAAAATGGTTTTTTGACAACGTGGCCGCGGAAACGGCGTTCGCGAACCTCGATTTCGATCTCTTGGCCGGGATCCGAGTAGGCGGGGGGGAGATAGGCCAGGGCGATACCGCAGCCGAGGCTGGGAGAGAGGGCGCCGCTGGTGGTTTCGGTGACGGGTTCACCGTTCACAAAAACCCGGTAGTGGGAGCGGATGGGCGGGGATTTCTCCTCGATCCGCAGGGCGCAAAGCTTGCGCGGCAGCAGACCCTGTTTCTGTTGGCGAAGTGTCTCCTGGCCGATGAAGCCTGTTTTTTTCAAATCCACAAAAAATCCCAACCCCGCCTCGAGGGGCGTGTGCGCGGGGGACAGGTCGGATCCATTGAGCGGGTAGCACATTTCCAGGCGCAAGGTGTCGCGTGCCCCCAGTCCGCAGGGCACCGCTCCGGCCTCCAACACGCGGCGCCAAGCGGAGACGGCCCCGGCTGCGGGGATGATCCATTCGAATCCCGCCTCGCCGGTGTATCCGGTGGTCGCAATCCAGGATTCCGGTGTGGTTTCCTCCACCACATTGCGGGAGGCGGGCATGGGACGCCCGAACAACGACTGGAAAACCGTGCCGGCAAGGGGACCTTGGATGGCAAGGGCGGCGAAATGGCTGCTGCGGTCCTCGAAGGTGACTCCATCGCGGGCGTGCTGCCTGAGCCAGGCTGCGTCCTCGGCGATTTTGGCGGCGTTGACGATCAGAAGAAAGCGATCGGGCCCGAGCCGGTAGGCGATCAAATCGTCAATGACTCCGCCGTGCCCGTTCAAGAGCAAGGTGTATTGGGCGTGTCCGGCCGGGAGGGCGGCAAGGTTGTTCGTGAGCAGCGAATCGAGCCATGCCGTGGCACCGGGACCTTCCACGAAAAATTCGCCCATGTGGGAAATGTCGAAGACGCCGCAGGATTCGCGCACCGCTTTGTGCTCGTGGAGAATTCCACTGTATTGAACGGGCATTTCCCAGCCGGCGAAATCCACAATCCGGCCGCCCCGGGCCTGGTGTTCCTCGAAAAGTGGCGTGCGCATGGGGTCGGACTATGAAGCGGGGCGCGCCGCGGGCGAAGGCAATTTTTTCGGGGATTTCCTTGTCAAGGCGGCAGGCGTGCGGTGTAGGGAGGGAGGTTCCAACATCCATGATCCGTCTTACTTGTCTCCTTGTCCTGCTTGTTTCCCCTCTTGCAGGTTGTTCGTCTTCTCCGAAATCCGGCCATTCCAACCCTGCATCGCGTCAGCCGGCTGGAGCCTACACCGATTCGCAGGGCTATCAGGACGAGCAACCGTTCGCCAATGACGAGCCGGCCATCGATGGCCTTTATGATTCCGGCTACGACGAATCGCTTTACAGCCCGTTTTCCTTCAACTGACGGGCCCCCGATTGTGTGAGTGCCCGAGCAAAAATCCGGCACCAAAGGTTCCCGTGTGCGGGATTGTTCGCCGCGGCCGCCGCCGGGGTCTGCGCGGGAGAGTTTGTTCCCGGCCCCATCGGCGCGTTTTGGGCGCTGGCCTTGGTTTTCCTTGGACTCTGGAGCGTTGTTCGTCGCACCACCGTGATCCTGTTGGCTGTTGCCTGCGTCTTCGGAGGCTTGAGAACCTGGCAGGGGCGGGATTCGGCGGCCGCCCGCGCCGCCGAACGGCTGGGTTCGGACACGGTATCCGCGATAGTGACGGGCCAAGTTGTTTCCGAGCCCGTTGTCGGGCGCACGGGAAAACAGCGGGTTGCCATCGAGGCGGATGGCATTCAAGTGCAAGGACACGATCTTCCCGTGCCCTCCGGTGTGCGGGTGTCGCTTCCTCAGGTATCCATCGCTCCAGGCGACCGCGTGATTTTGGAGGGGGATCTGCGCGCCATTCCCCCTCCGAGAAATCCGGGCCAGTTCGATGCACGGCGGATTCTGGGATGGCGGGGCATCACGATGGAAATGTTTTGCCGCGATCCCTCACAGGTGCGTGTCGAGGCGCCGCATGGAATCTCGCTGCTGCGCGAAGCCTCGCGCTGCCGGGCCTGGATGGAAAAAACCTTGCGGGCCGGCATCGAAGACCGCCCGGTGGTGTGCGAGTTGCTCGCCGGCCTTGTCCTCGGAACGACCTCCGACATTCCCGACAGCCTGCAGGACGAATTCCGGCAAACCGGAACCTTCCATTTGTTTTCCGTCTCGGGACTTCACGTCGGAATGTTGGGTGTCATCTTGTGGCAACTCCTCCGAGTGCTGCGCCTGCCAAGGGCATGGGCGGTCGCAGCGATCGTCCCCGCGCTGTTTTTCTACGCGTTTTTGACCGGTTGGAAGCCGTCCAGCGTGCGTGCGGCGTTCATGGCGTCGATCGTGCTGCTTGGCATGGTCTCATGGCGCCAGCCCATCGCCTTGAACTCGCTGTGTGCGGCTGGATTGTTTGTGTTGGCCCAATCCACGGCGGAATTGTTCAACCCCGGGTTTCAACTTTCCTTCAGCGTTGTGGCGGCGATCCTGTTGCTGGCTCCACCGCTCCAGGATTGGATTCGCAAGGGCCTGGAGCCTGATCCGTTCCTGCCCGTCCCGCTCTGGTCGCGCTGGCAAAAGTGGAAATTCGAATCGGCGGCGGGTCTGGCCGGGCTTTTGGCGGTGTCAATGGCCGCTTGGCTGGGGGGATTGCCGCTGACGGTCGGCTACTTTCACATGATCTCGCTCTCGGCTCTCGGCGCAAATCTTGTCGTGGTGCCTCTGGCCTTTCTGATCATGACCACGGCGGCCACGGCGCTGCTGGGCGGGTTGGCGAGCCAGTGGCTGGCCGCCGTTTTCAACAATGCGAACCTCCTCCTGGTCGACCTTCTGGTCGGGATCATTCACTTGGCGGCCGCCATGCCAGCGTCGTTCGTGCCGGTGGCGTTCGCTCCCCGCCCGCCCGCATCGGTGGTGGTATTCGATGCGGGATCCGGCGGGGCGAGTGGCATTCTCTCCGGCGGCAGGCTCTGGTTCATCGATGCCGGCGAGGTGTTTCACGCCGACAGCATTCTTGTGCCTTGGATGAGATCCGCAGGGCATTGGCAACCCGGTGCGGTGCTGGTCACGCATGGGGACGCGGAGCACGCCGGCGGAGTCACCCGCCTGGCCGATCCCCGCCGCACGGTGATCTGGGACTCGGGCCTGAAAGACCGCTCCCTCACGCGGCGCAACCTTTTGAAGTGGATCGACGAAAATCAGTGCGCGGTGCGAACCGTGCAGACCGGCGACCGCGTCTCGGAGGAGGTCGAAATTTTGCATCCACCCCCGGATTGGGAGGCGCGTCTCGCGGATGACAAGGCGGTTGTAGCCCGTTTCACCGGGCCAGGCGGTGCGGTGCTTTTTCTCTCCGATGCGGGCCCCCCTGTCTGGGAGGCGCTTGAAAAAATGCCGCCGGACCGGGTTCGCGCGGAAGTGCTGGTGCTCGGACGCCACGCCAGCGGATTGCTTCCCCCGTCTCCGCTTGTCCGGATGATCAATCCCCGGTTGGCCATTCTCGCCCATGACGAAAACCGCGACGATCCCGCGCAGGAGGCGGACTGGAGCGAGGCGACCGGTATCGCGCTTTGGGCGCAGCGGGATACCGGGGCGGTCACGATTTCGATGGATGCCGCCGGCTGGACGGCTACGCCGTTTTTGGAGGGCGGAGCGGATCCGACGGGGGGGCGATCCACACTTGATCCCCGACCCTGACAAGGTCGTGGAGTTCCGCCACGTCCGCGTTTTTCATTCGCACGCATCCATGACTTGCGGGCGTGCCGATGAGATCCTCGCGGTTCGTGCCGTGAATGTAGATGAAACGCTTGCGGGTGTTTGCATTTTCGGCATCCAGGCCGTCCAGCCAGAGGATGCGGGTGAGAATCGCGTCCTCCCCACCGCCTTGGGGGATGATTTTTCCCGTGGCGAGGCGCGAGCGGAAGGCCGCACCCAGCGGGGCTCCGGTGCCGATTTTTTCCGCGATCCGGAAACGCCCGGTGGGTGTGGTGAAGCTTCCTGGCTCGAATCCCGCGCCGCGGGACGCTGTGGAAACCGGCCATTCGCGGAGGAGGACGCCGTTTTCCGAAAGCGTCAGGATTTGCCGGTCGATGGAGACTTCGATCAAGCGGGATTGCGGTGGGGAGTCAACCGGTGGCATAGATGAAGCATGTCAAAATCCTACCGAGTCGCAATCGTTGGCGCATCCGGAGCCGTCGGAGTGGAAATGCTCCGCGTCATGGAACGCCGGAACTTTCCCGTGGCCAGCCTTCGTCTGTTGGCCTCTCCCCGGTCGGCGGGGCGCACGCTTTCCTTCCGCGGCGAGGAAATTCCGGTCGAGGCGCTCACGATTGATTCGTTTGCCGGTATCGACATCGCCCTTTTCAGTGCGGGCGGCGGCATCTCGCGGGACTTCGCCCGGACGGCGGTGGACAGCGGCGCGGTCGTGGTGGACAACTCGTCGGCATTCCGCCTGTCGCCGGAGGTGCCCCTGGTGGTTCCCGAGATCAACGGGGCGGACGTGGCCGGCCACCGGGGTATCGTGGCCAACCCGAATTGCACCACCGCGATCACGCTCATGGCCCTCCACCCGCTTCACAAGGCCTTTCGCGCAACCCGTCTTTTTGCATCCAGCTACCAGGCTGTTTCCGGGGCGGGCGCGCGCGCGATCGACGAGCTTCGGCGCCAGACCGAGGCCGTGGCCAAAAACCAACCTGTCGAAAAAGAGATTTTCCCGCACCAGATCGCGTTCAATGTCATTCCCCAAGTCGATTCGTTTTTGGACACCGGCTATACCCGCGAGGAAATGAAAATGGAAAACGAGGGCCGGCGGATTCTTCATCTGCCGTCCTTCCGGGCCTCGGTCACCTGTGTGCGGGTGCCTGTCTACCGTGCCCACTCGGTGGCGGTGAGCGCGGAGTTCGAATTGCCGGTCTCGTTGGATGGGGCGCGGGCCGCCTTGCGCGCCGCCCCGGGGCTCAAGTTCCTGGACGAAGGTTATCCGATGCCACTCGAGACGGCCGGCCAGGATGATTGTTTCGCCGGGCGCTTGAGATTGGATTGCGCCCTCGACAACGGCCTGGCGTTCTGGGTCTGTGGCGACCAACTTCTCAAAGGAGCCGCCTTGAACGCTGTTCAAATCGCCGAGTTGCTCTGACCGGCGGCGAAGCGGGCGACCAAATCGGCATCGCGCGGAGTGAACGGCTTGGCCCGCGGCAACGGACCACCCAGACGCTGCGGTCTAATCTCTCCGCCCTGCCAGATCCAGCAGTCTTCCGCATAAGGCCCCACCTTGCGGGGGTCGCTCCACGTGTGGATCGAAAGCGTGGGCCTGCCCAATGCCACCGCCCAGTGCATGGGACCACTGTCCACGCTCACAACAAAACAGGCTCCGGAAAGCACCGCCCCCAATTCGGGGAGCGATGTGCGGTTTCTCAAATCCAGCACTCCGCCGGGCGCGGAACCGTCGCCCTGTCCCACGAGCACCAGCCTGGGCCCCCCCGCTTCGTGAAACGTCCGCGCGAATGTCTCGACGCACTCCGCATCCAGCGATTTTCCAGCTCCCCGGGCTGTTGGATGCAGCACGGCATAGGCATGCCCGGTCAATGCCTGCGGCAATGGAGGGAGCTTGAATTTCCAAACCGGCTTCTCCGGAACAGGAATTCCCAAGAGCGGAAGAGCCCGCCGGTAGCGGTGCACGGCATGCTCGCCGGAATCGACACGGGCGGTTTTTTTTTGAATCCATCGGGATCCCTCGCGGGCATCGGAAAGGCCGATCACATCGCGGCAGCGGATGGAAAACGCCATGACTCCGCTGCGGAACAAGCCTTGCAGGTCGACGACACAATCCGCCTCCAGCGACTTCAAGCCGCACATCCACCGCAGCGCCCGCAACCACCCGTCGGCGCCGCGGAACCGGTTGCGTGGAAACAGATGCTTGTCCACGCCGGGGAGCCCGTCGAGAAGGGGTGCCCAGCGGTCGTCCACGATCCAGGTGACCTTCCATGCAGGCCTCGCCGCACGCATCGCCTCGACCACGGGAACGGCATGGATCACATCGCCCATGGATCCGGGTTTGATCAAGACCACATGGGCGGCGGGCGCGGGCAAGGCGGACATCAGCGGCCAAGGGAAAGTCGCACGGCGAGCTTCTCGGGCAGCCCGGCGGATAAAATGGCATCCTGGGCCGCATGAACGTCGTAGGGCACGCGCCGTAGCACGATGCGGCTCTCGGCCGGATCGTAAAGACAGTAGCTCGCCCGCCAATCGGCGTCGCGCGGTTGTCCGACGCTTCCCGGGTTGATCAGATAACGCTGGCTGCGGTGGACGGGAATCTCCTCGAAAGGCATGGCGCGCACCGAGCCGTCCCGCAGAAAGACGGTCGGAACATGGGTGTGTCCAAAAAAGCAAAGACCGGTGTGCTGATAGCTGAAGCTGGCCGACGCATCCAGTTGCGTGGTGATGTAACCCCACTTCTGGGGAGTGTCGAGGGTGGCATGCACGATCGTGAAATCCCGCACCAGTCGTTGCAGACGCAGCCCGCGCAGCCAGGCGGCGCGCTCCTCGTCGAGTCGCCCGCGCGTCCACTCCAGCGATTGTTCGGCCAGCGGGCTGAGGCCCTCCTGGGTGATTTCCATCGAGGCCTGCTCGTCGTGGTTGCCTTGCACGACGGGACAGTCGAGTGCGCGGATGAGATCCACACACTCGCAAGGAAACGCGTTGTAGCCGACGATATCACCCAGGCACACGTGGTGGGTGGCTCCTTGCGCGGCCGCGTCCTCCAGCACGGCGGTGAGAGCATGCAGGTTGGAATGAACATCGGCGAAAATGGCGAAACGCATGATTCAGGAGCCCGGAAGGGGCAAAGGTAGGCGCTGGCTCTCGGGAATGGCCAGTTTGATCTCCATTTCGCGAAGCAAATTCACCAGCGAGGGCAGGCGCTGGCTTTCGCCTTTCTCGTAAAGTGCCCGCAAATGGTCGTAAGCCTCCCGCTCGCGTCCGGGACATTTAGCCATTTCATAGCCGGCGAACCGTGCCGCATACGCGGGCGCATCGGGAAATGATGCCGCTTTGAGAAATGCCTCGGCGGCTCCGCAGTGGTCCTCGAGTTTGTCGCGCAGGAGGACCCCCAGCTGGATGTAAAGCTGGGGACGGTCGGGATTGTTGCGGATGCCGCGTTCGAGAAAATCCCTTCCCAAGGCGATGTAGCCACGCTGGGCGCGGATTCGCAGGGCCTCGCTCGGTTGCCGGGTGTTGTTCAAAGCCGCGATCGAGGCATTCCATGCCATGTGCCACGCCGACATGTCCCAATACGGCAGCGAGCGGGGTTGAAGGGTTGTCACCGTGTTGAAAAGCCCCGCCATGCGTCCCCACTCGGTGTTTTCCCACGCTGTGTGCGCCTCGATCCAGAGGATGGCCGCCAAGGGGGAGCGGAACCCGCTGAGGGCGGCGAGGAATCCGGACTGCCCGATTTGCTCCCGCAACCCGAGCGTGAGCGGCGTTTGCCGGAAGTGCGCCTGCGCGGCCTCCTCTGAAATCCGGCCTTGAAGGGGAAGCGTGGCCGCGCCGATCGCGAGCACCAGCGCGCATGCCGCCGGGAGTCGCCAGGTCATAATTCGCGCCCGGAAAAAACAAACGCGGCCAGCGCCGTGTAGGCCGCAATGTAAATGCCCGCCAGCAATGAGGTGTTCAAAAACAGTCCGGGTGGCACCGCCGTGCCGGCGATGATGTCGTCGGTGAGATTGAAGGCCTGCAAATCAGGAAAGATCAGGGCAACGCCCGCCGCCAGGATACGGCTGCCCAAGCCGGGCTCGATTCCCGCGAGCCAGTAGTCGCGCGCGGTGGATTGAAGGTGCCCGATGAAATACACGGCGAAAGCCATGAGGATCGTGAAGATCGAGGATGTTGCGAACGTCGACAGGAACAAGGTGAGCGAGGCGAGGAGGAGCGCCTTGAGGTAGATCACCGCGATCCCGGGAAGAAGATTGAACTGAAAGGTCGCACTGGTCACCTCCTTGAGGGCGGCGGTTTGTTCCTCCGGCGAGGCGCCGGCGAGTTGGGCCCTCGTCTCGGCCAACACGGCGGATTCCTGAAGCCACAGAACCGCCAAAAACAATCCCGACATGAGCACCACGGACACTGCCAGAAGCGCAGCAATGCCGAGGAGTTTTCCAAGTATGTAATTGTGCCGGGGCACCGGCTTGGCCAGGAGCGTGTAGATCGTGCGCTCCTCCAGGTCCTTCGAAAGAAACGAGGCGGTGGCCAGGATGGCAATCAGCGACGTGAAGACCGACATCGCCCCCAGCGAAATGTCCTTCAGCATTTGAAACTGCTCCTGAAACGACAATTTCGAGACAAACGCCGAATTGCCGATGACCAGCAGGGCAAAAATCAACAGGAAGAAAAAAATCTTTTGGCGGACCAACTCGGTGAATGTCACCCGGGCGATCGCGGGCACGGCCGTCAGCATGGCTTCGAGCCCCCCGGCCGCGCCGGGAAGCGGGTTCCCGTGTCTTGCCCGTCCAACGCGGCATGAATGCGGCCCGGTGTCCGGCCGCACAGTATGTGGGAGGGAATGCCCGCCTCGCAGGCCATGCGCACCGCCTCGATCTTGGTCTTCATGCCGCCCGTCGATTCCTCGCCCTTGTCGGGGCGGATGAGGGGAAGCGCCTCGTGGATCGATTCCACGCAGGGCACGCGCCGGCCATCCGTGTCGAGAAGTCCGTCGCAACTCGTGAGGATCATCAACCGCGTGGCTTCAACAAGAATGGCCACTTCCGCGGAAAGCCGGTCGTTGTCGCCAAAGCGCAATTCCTCCACAGCCACACTGTCATTTTCGTTGATGACCGGCACGATGTGCGCGGCCAGCAGCTGCTCCAGCGTCGTGCGGGCATTCGCACGGCGGGAGAGGCTGTCGATATCGCCGTGGGTCAGAAGCAACTGGGCCACGGGAAGGCGGTGTTTGCGAAACGAGGTGGAGTAAAGCCGCATCAACTCGGGTTGCCCCGCGGCGGCGCACGCCTGCTTGCCGGGAAGATCCGCCGGACGCCTCGGCAGGCGCATCACGCGGACCCCGGCTGCGATGGCCGCGCTGCTGACCAGGATGCACTCGTGTCCCGAGGCGCACAGACCGGCGATCTCGCGGGCGAGACGGGCGAACTGCGCGGTGTCGAGGGACTTGCCGGCGGGGCGTGCGAGCACCCCGGTGCCGAGTTTGATAACCAATCGATGTTTCATGAACCCGCCAAGACTTGGAGAAATCCCGACTCGAGCGCAAGCGACTCCTGCACGCCGGACGCAAGCATGCGGCGCAACGCATCGAGAGCCTCGATCCGCCTCAGCAGCACGGCGGCCTCCTGCAGCTCCGCAATCCGGCGAACCGGTTCCGGGGCGTCGGGCCCGGGCAGTGTCTTCTGGCGGAGCGCGGCGGCGAGCAACCCGGACAGGGCGGCGATGCGCCGGTCGCGCTCGCGGAGGGCGATGGATTCCGTCTGGGCCTTGATCTGGTCCTCACGGCCGTCTTTCCAGCCCTTGTCGATCGAATCGCGATAGAGCTTCACTTCCGCCTTTAGAGTCTCGTCGAGACGATCGGAGACCGACTCGCGAAGCGTGGCCATTTCGCCTTGGAAGAGACGTGCAAAGCGGAAGGCCTCCGCCGTGTCGGGGCCGTTTTTGCGCAGCAAAGCCGCTTCAAAAGCCCCCACCAGTCGCCGGCAGGCCTCGTCCGGCGGTCCCGCCTGCTCGTCCCGCAATGGCACAGCAATACAACGGGACAGAATCGTCGAAAGCACTGCATCGCGCACGGTGGTGGTCAGGAGGATGTGGCTGCCCGGAGGCGGTTCCTCAAGCGTCTTGAGAAAGGCATTCGCCGCTTGAGGCTGCAGGCGGTCGGCATCGCGAACGACAGCCACCTTGCAGGCACCTGACAGGGGTTTCATTTGCAAGGCATGCTCCAGCTCCCGCACTTGGTCGATCACGATCCGGCGCGACTTGGACTCGGGTTGAATCACATGGCAGTCCGGATGCGAGGTCGCCTTGTCCGGCGGCGTTTCGAGAACCAGTCCGGCAAGACCATTCAAGAGCCGGTCCGCCGGTCCGCTCGCAGAGGCCGTGATCAAGTAGGCATGGGCCAGACGCCCGCGGTTGCGAACGGCCCGGAGGCGCTCAAGGGCATTGTCGCAGGTTAGAGCCATGACCTCCGATCATTCAAAAGGAGCGCCGCCGCGTCGATGCGATTTTTTCAGAACTCCCGCCCATGCCAGGATGGCTCCGGCGGGCTTCGAGGCACCAGCATTGCAGCTCGAAATGCCGAAGTGTTTGTGCTCACAGTAACAGTGCGCTCTGGCTTCATGCCGGGCATTTCCTCCATCCAACCCGCTTGCATTTTGTCCCCCGGTCAAAGATTTCACGACTCATCCTCTGAAAAAAATCTATAAATCCACGTTGAAGAACTTTCACAACATTCCTGAAATTACCCCATCATCCCGAAAACGGATTTTTAGGCAGGATGACGGAATCGCAGCGGAGAAAGACTGCAACGGTAGTCCGCGGGGCGGGCACAGCTAGTCCATTGGCAGGATACACTGGAGAGATTTATAAAACGGATCATTTTAAGACAAAAATGCCCTCTTGATGTGTAGCAATTCACCCTCGTTGATTCCGCTGGATTCGTGATAAAACCAAAGACTTAGAGGTTATGTATTTTGAAAGCCGCCTATGCAGATCAAGCTTCTCGTTTAATATTGAGTATCCCGCGATGACAGATAGTATTATCATGTTATATCTAAATAATCGATAATACTATAGACTATTGGTATTAATATAAAGTTTTGAGTTAACATTTAAAAATCATTATTAAAATGACTTTTATGCTTTTTTGAAATGTATAGTTTAAATTGGACTTATTTTTAAAGCTTTATAAAAAGCATATTGCATAATCTTGAAAACGTAAGTAAGTTCGATGTGCAAAAAATCTTTACCACAGCTGAACATTTTTCTTGATTTTACCGATAATTTTTAATACGATTTTCGTCTTTTCCACCCTGTAACATTCTTTTGGCAATTCAAACATGTTTTAAACATTCATGAAAAGCTTATTATGATTAACATTGATCCAGCTTCAAATAAACATCGCCTCTCGTTTGCGCGCCTTAAATTTAGCAACTAATCTTTTAGAGTGTCAATGATATCAATGCTTAAATATAATTCTTCACAACGCGAGTTTTGATTTCAAACCAACGCTTTTCCAAATTTTAAAAATGATCCGACGCACAATTGAACTGACGCAAGCTCCTGTTTTTGAATATGATTTTCATGAGAATTTGCCGTTTCTCGTCTTGGAGGCACTTGGAGGTGACGAGATCCACCGCGCATCTCTGCCGCTGAGTCCTTCAAGCATTAAAGACCTTGCTCCCAGACTTCAAAAGAAAATTGCCCGCTCCGACATTCAGATCACACCCAGTGGGGTTGTGGAGTGGCAATCCGTGATTCTCAAAACACCCCAAACGAATTTCATTGTTTGTGGTCAAAGAGAGTTTTCCGTTTACGGTCGCAAAAAAAAGCTTGTTGAGCGCTTGGCTCGCCGATTGCAATCCATGGTTTTTGAAAATACCAACCAAGCTGACCTCACTGGCTATACGTTGATCAAAAAAACTACCTATGGCGTAGAGCACGAATTTGTTCCATTGAGTGGAGTTGTTCCAGGTTCTGATATGGAATTGGCGCTGCTTTACGGTGATGATATTTTGGAATGGCGGGAGAAGTTTCAAAAGCGTATCTGGGAAAGAAAATCCGGTATTTCGATTCTCGAGGGACCGCCCGGTTGCGGAAAATCCTCATTTCTGCGCGGTTTCATTGCGGCCAATGCCCTGACTCATCGTTTTTATTTCATTGCCGCCCATGATCTCTGTATGCTTAGTGATCCGGACTTCGTAACGGTATGGAGTGTCGAGCGCAAAAAATTCGAACACAAAAAACTGGTTCTCATCATCGAAGATGCAGAACAAGCTCTTTTCCGAAGAGAAAATGATAATCGAACAATCGTCAGCACTTTGCTCAATTATACAGATGGTCTTTTAAGTGACCACTTGAGAATGCAGGTCATCTGCACCATTAATTGCAAAGCCTCGGATTTGGATTCTGCCATCATGCGTCCCGGTCGTTTAATGACGCATCGCATTTTCAAGCGTCTCTCCGCCAAGGCTGCTCTCAAAGTCGCTGAATTTAAAGGAATCGACCTGCGCCGGGGAGAGAAAGACTACTCGCTGGCCGAGATTTTTCATGAAGTCGATGAAACTTCCGACAATCGCAGTCGGGCCATTGGTTTCGCAGCTTGATCACCATTATCAAAATGCATTATTGCTTGGCAATTTACTACATTTAATAAAAAACATAAAAACTCGATTATCAACTTGGAAAACAATTTTTTGTTGAAATCGCCTGTTTCAAATGAGTCATAAAAAAATCCTTTCATGCGGTATTCTTGCATGGACTTTGCTTGCCTCTTGCACCTATTCCCCCAATTACTCGAAAGTTGATGCCTCAGACCACTCCGTCACAAACTACCATTATTCCGCCCGACAAATGGCCGTTGGTGTCCCTAACCAAGCCGGGGATTCGATGGTCTCCACCACCTATGAGGATGAAGAAAATGCAACTTCTCCAACGACTTCCACTCAAGCCGTTCGTTTTTACAAACCCGTTCCCACCGTTCAACCGCCATCTTCCTTCCCAGATTCCCAAAAATTCGACACCAGCTACATTTTTCCGAACCCATTCGTCGCCATCTTCGGAATCTTTGCAAATGCCATTAAAAACTTCAACGACCGCATGGAATACATCGCTACACATCCTTACAACGCCAGCCGAGGGTCTTACGTTTACCAACCCCCTTCCTATGCCACTGCCTATCAACAGTCCCTCTACCGCCATGGCATCTATGGAGCACGGAATTCCGCTGAAGCGCAAGCCTACGCATGCACGGCCCAGGCACTCAGCGGAAATTAAAAAATGATGGGCATGGAGAAAAATTGGATGTTTTAGACCTGTGGCCTCCCTTGCTTAAGCCTCGCAGCCATTCCAGTGGGCAAAATCCTCATAACAAGCACTCGAAACAATCAGCCAGCCATTAAACCATGAATAGTGAAAAAGATCATGAATCAAGCTTCTCTTGAGCGCATTAAAAGACTGGAAAGCGAGCTGTGTGATCTGCATGGCCATAATAGATTGCTCCTACACAGGCTGCATGAGGTGCTGTGGCAGAATCACTCGCTCTTAGACAAACACTCCTTCTTAGACAAACTAGGCACCTCAACATCCGAAAACTTTAAAATCCCCCGGCAGATACAGGAATGGCTTCAAGAAAAGCAGGAACTCTTGGCGCCCGGGGCAAAATTACCGGATTGGCCGCGTGTATTCATCAGCAGTGAAGATCCACCCCTGTTTACTTCCCATCCCCTGCTTAAAAATTGGTATGAGGAGGATTTCAAGAGAGAAATGCCACACCCGCTGGAGATCGAGCGGGAACTCGATGACGAACGTCTTTTGGGTGTCTATAGCTGGACATCCCGGCAAATTGTGATCTGGCACAAAGGTGTGGACTGTTGCTCCAAGCTTTTGAATATCGACTATCATTCATTGTTTTACAAAGTTCTTATCCATGAGCTTGGTCACTGGTTCAATGCCGAGGCGCATACACCCCATCGCATCCCATGGGATCTGACCATGAAAGACTGGACACGAAACCCCCAAAGCACCGACGAGAATCCTGGCAACCCGGACTGGCGATTTCCGGATGCCAATCTACCCGATGTGATCCATGGAAACGCTCTCTCCTTGAGCAGTCGATGCTACCACGAAGCCTGGGCTCAACTCTTCGCATGGCTGTATGGTCATGAAAAAGATGCTGAAGTTTTGGACGCGTTCAACAAGTTGGAGCCGCGCCAATCCCCACCTTATCAAGCCTGGCGCAAATTGGTGTCTCGGGACGCAATACCTGGTGATGGCCCCTATCGGCCTGAGATGTTTTATCGCACGGATCAAACCAGTATCCTTAAAAGTCTTGAGTGGTCCCGGAGTTTGAAAATGCCTGTTTCATTTGACAACCCGGGAAAAGACGAGACCAACCTGTTGCGTCATTTAATCGCAAAGTCACCTCGCCAGGAATTAAAACAAACTATAAATCCGGATTTGGTAAAGTTTAACCGAGTGGTGATCGAGGCCGTTTGCGGGCAAGGTTCGGCTCTCCCAGACAATCCATTAATCATAAACGAGAAGCTTGCATGCCTTGCAAAAAATCAACTGGAACATTTTTTTAATGACTGGCGATGTCACCCCGACACAGGACCACTTGAAAAATGGACAGTCGAAGGAGTTAGAGTGGATCGCGCTCCATCAAGTGGATCTTTATTATTTGCTCTGATATTTAAAGATGAGGGAGGGAACGGAGACCTATGGTTGGTTTTGTTTACATTTGACAACAAAAATAATCCAATCTATATAAAAATAGAGACTAAATATTTTTATTTGGATGATCTCCCAATGCAAAAATTAGAAGACATATCTGCATCTGGAGGATACAAGCATAATCAACTCGTCAATACTGTTACAAAAATGACAGAGAAACAAATCTTAGATAATGTTGTTGAGCTACCGGGTCGAGAAGGCTGCTTAAGGGATATGCATTTTTAATTTAATATAGAAATATATTCTAAAAATATAGGAGTATTATAACCTATCCAAGATCCTAATACATTATATAAAGTAGAACAATAAAACGAACAAATTATCAAAACCATGAATTCTTAGGATCATACTAAGTGCTATTTTTCTTCTCAATACCAATGATAATAATATATGAACGCTAAAAACAACGAGGAACTAAATCAGGCAGATCTCGCAACAGATACAAATACAGATGCTAAAAGCTCCAAACGATTGTCTATTAAGACAAAAATCGAGAATGTTCAAGTGGTCTATCATTGGACTCGCCTTCGCTTTTATAAATCTCGCTATGACTCTTGGTCCACACCCCACACTCGTGAAAAAGTAAATATCGGTGAAATCAGAAAATTTGGGTCCAAACGCACATCCGTCGTCTTTAGCTCGTGGCAGAACAAGGTTGACGGCGAACAGGTGCAGCTAACCGCCAAGGAAATTTCTGAGGCGAAGCAGGAGGCCATAGCCCGCTTGATCCAGGCAATTGTGGCCGATCCGGAAAAAGCTCGCGCTGATCTTGACAGCAGTCCAGTAACCGAAGGGATGCATGGCCATGAGATCAATGTTAGGGTCACCACAGGCATCAAGACCATGGAAGAAGAAACCAAGACACTTCTTGAGTGGCATTGCAACGCCATGTTCATAGAGGGGGGGCTCTTGGGTGAGATTGCAGAGATACTTGGTGATGAAACAAATGGATCTCCAGAACCACTGCGCTTGCCGGACGGAAGAAAGGCGATTTTCGATGGTGAAATGAACGTAGTCGAAGAGCTAAACCATGACCGTAAACCACTTGAAGACCGGGTTGTAGACATGTGGCTGAATCATTACAATGAGCACAAGCAAGATTGGTGGCGAGTTGCTAAAGGTGGAATATTTGGTGGTTTAGAAAATACCAAAGTTTGCGTTTTGCTTTCCCTGCAAAAGCGAAAAATTGACTGGCGCGCAGAGCTTACGCCAGAGGAGGTCAGTGATGCCGAAGCGGCTCTCGGTGAAACGCTTGACGATTACGACTACAAGCCTGAATAAAACTATGTCCTTGATCAAATTCCTCCACACCGCCGACTGGCAACTGGGTAAGCCCTTTCAGCGCGTGACCGATGACATCAAGGGTGGGCGCTTGCAGACCGAACGTATTTCCAGCCTGCGCCGCATTGGAGAGGCGGCGCGGGATTCCGAAGTGGCTTTCGTGATTGTTGCCGGCGATCTTTTTGACAGCCCGAGTACATTGAAATCCACCGTTTCGCAAGCTTGCGAGGCGATTGGAGCGATGAAAATCCCCGTTCTTGCGATCCCCGGAAACCATGATCACGGAGGACCCGGTAGCGTTTGGGAGCAACCATTTTTCGTGAACGAGCGCGAACGACTCGCTCCGAATCTCCGTGTGCTTCTTGAGGGCAAGCCTGTCGTTCTGGAAAACGCTGTGGTGTTTCCCGCCCCACTTCTGCGTCGCCACGAATCCACCGATCCCACGGCATGGATTCGCAGCGCGTTCGAGGCGCCGGAATTTCCAACCCACCTCCCACGCATCGTCCTCGCCCACGGCAGTGTCCAAGGATTCGACTCCAGTCAGGACGATGAGGACGAAGATTCGCAAGGCCTCAACCGCATCGACCTGTCGCGCCTTCCCGATTCGGAGATCGACTACATCGCCTTGGGCGATTGGCACGGCACCAAGCAAATCTCCTCGAAGGCCTGGTATTCCGGCACTCCGGAAATCGACCGCTTTCCGCGCGGCGAAGGCA
>CAMCXK010000043.1 GCA_945883435.1 Chthoniobacter flavus
TCCTCGGTGGCGGCGGGCTTTCCGATCCGCAGGTTTTCGGCCGTGGATCCGTTGAACAAGAAGCTCTCCTGGGTGACCACGGCAATGCTGTCGCGGAGGTGGTGCTTGGGAATGTCGCGCAATGGCGTTCCGTCGATCTCGATCGATCCCGAGGTGAATTCGTAAAACCGCACCAGCAAGTTCACAATGGTCGACTTTCCCGCACCAGTGGGGCCGACCAGCGCAATCATATCCCCGGCGCGCGCCTCCAGATCGATCCCGTGCAAAACCGGCCGCCCGCTGTCGTATGCGAAGCCCACATCGCGGTAGCAGACATGCCCCCGGATCGGGCGCGCCGGCTGCCGGCGGCCTTCGTCGGCTTCTCCGGGAGCGTCAAGAATTTCGAACACCCGGTCGCCGGCGGCCCGCCCGGACTGGAAAATCTGGTTGAGTTGGTGCAGGCGGCCGACGGGCTCGTAAAGGAAGCGGGTCAGAACAAAAAACGCCACCAAAGCGCCGATATCGAGCCGCCCCTCGAGGACTTGGGCCGCCCCGAAGCCCGCCACCAGCAAAAGTCCGCACGAGGACACAAACTCCATGCCGGGTTGGTAAAATGCCCAGGCCCGCATGACGGTGAGCGTGGCCTGGCGCACATTCTCGCTGGCCTCGTCGAAGCGGTGGTGTTCGCGGTTCTCGCTGGTATAGGTCTTGATCTGGCGGATTCCGGCGATGTTGTCGTGAAGAAGGGAATTCAACGCCGAAACCGCTTGGCGCTGTTTCCGGTAGCGTGCGCGCGCGGTAAGAGTGTAAAGGAGGGCGCCGCCAGTGAGGAAGGGAATGGGGGCCAGCACCGCGAGCGTGAGCGGCGGGCTGTAGGCCAGCATGAGACCGCTCACCACGAGGATTTGCAGGATCGCCACCGTGCCTTGCTCGATCCCGTCGATCAAAACGCGCTCGACACTGGTCACGTCCTCGACCAACCGCGTCATGATGTCGCCGGTCGAACGGTTGTCGAACCAGGTCAGCGGAAGTCGCTGGATGTGGGCATACAGCTCGCTGCGCAAATCGAAAATCACCCGCTGCTCGAAATGGTTGTTGAACAAAATGCGCAGGGTGTTCAGCCCGTTTTGCACAAAAAATGCCGCCAGGCCCAGGCCGACCAGCGGCAAAAGCTCCGAGGGTTTGTTTTCGCCGATGACCACGTCCACGATCCGTTTGGTGACGGCCGGGAAGACCACCACCATAAGCGTTCCCAGAACCGCCGAGGCGAGCGTGGCGCAGGCCAGCAGCGGATAGCGGCGGACGTAGGGAAGGACGCGGAGAAAAACCTGCATGAACGCGGCTTAGTGGCCGATCAGCGGCAGAACGCGTTCCAGCGACTCGGTGTAGAGCGGATGGCGGCCGGCGCGGCTCAATTCCGCCAGCAAAGTGTCCTCCGGCCGGGTGCGCGGCGCGGGAAGGACCTGCCGCGAAGGCTCGAGTCCGGGCATGCGGATGAGGCTTTCGAAAAAGTCGCCGTTTTTTGAAAGGTGCAGGTCGAAACTTGCTTCGGGACACTCGATGACGATCCCCGAGAGCGCCGGGACGGAGTCCGGTGCGATCGAGAAGGCCACACGCGCCCCGCCGGACGTTTCAAAAAATCCCTCCTCGCCCGAAATCGTCCACCCGAGGCGGCTCGCAAGCCACCCCAAGAGCAAGTGGGCGGCGGTACGACCGTCGGGGCCTGCTTCGAGGCGCACCGACGCGACCGAGGACAAATGCGGAAAGGCGCTGGCGTGGTCGAACAAGCTGGCCAACGCGAAGCGCCAGGCGTGCAGCCGGGTCCAGTTCAAATCGCAGAGCACGGTCTGGTGTTTCTGTCCGGTGGAAATGTGCCGGATGATCGCAAACTGGTGCGCCGGACGGTCCCAGGAGGCACTGTCGAAAACGACCCGGTCGACCCAAGCCCAAAGCTTTTCATCCAGGGGCTCGGGAAAGTTGCCTTTCCACCAAAGGCAGAGGGGAAGGTCGGAATCAAGGTGGGAAAAAACAATATTGGGCAGCGCGAAGGCGGCCTCGCCGTCGAGTTGAAAAGTGATCTGCTCGGAGCAAATCTGGCGGGAGCCCTTGTTGGCGATGTGGCAATGGGCGGTGATCCAGGCCCGGGCGGCGGAAGTGGCTGCACGCGGGTTGCCGTGGATGAGAATCGCCCGGCAGGCATGGCGGGCCGCCACTGCGGACAGCACCTCGTGGTCCGCGGCGAGGCCATCCGCATTTTCTGTGTAAACCACAAGGTTGATGAGCGAGGCGCGGGTTTTCGTGTCTCCGCTCGACTCCCAGAGCTTTCCGAGTTCCTTGTCGATACGGCCGATTTCCACAGGCATCCCGGGGTCGGCGAGCGGAAGCGCGCTCACAGCCTCCTCCATGCGGCGTCGTGCCGCTTGATGAGCTCGTCCGCCTCGCCCGGCCCCCAGCTGCCGGCCGAGTAGAATGCCAGATCATCCTGGCGGGTGGCCCAGGCCGCGTGGATTGCATCGACGAATTTCCAGGCCTCCTCGACCTCGTCGCGCCGTGCAAAGAGGGTGGCATCCCCGCACATCGCGTCGAGCAAGAGCCGCTCGTAGGCTTCCGGCGTCGCCTTGCCAAAACTCGTGCCGTAGTGGAAATCCATTTTCACCGGCTCGATGCGCAGGCTCGATCCCGGCATCTTCGCACTCATGCGCAGGGAAATCCCTTCGTCCGGCTGAATGCGGATCACCAGCACGTTGTCGTCGATCGACTCGCCGGTGGCACGGAAGAGGACCGGCGGAACGCTCTTGAAGTGAACCGCGATTTCAGTGCCCGCTTTCGGAAGGCGTTTCCCGACCCGGATGAAAAACGGAACGCCGGCCCAACGCCAGTTGTCCACATTGACCTCCATGGCGACGTAGGTCTCCGTGGCCGACTCGGGATTCACGTTCAGCTCGTCGCGGTAGGCGGCCACACGTTTGCCGTTGATCGATCCGGCACCGTATTGGGCGCGCACCACATGCCGGAAGACCCCGGCACCGGCCAGCGGGCGCAGCGAGCGGAGCACCTTGACCTTCTCGTCGCGGATCGAGTCCGCATCGAGCCCGGCGGGCGGTTCCATCGCGGTCAGGCACAACAGCTGCAGAAGATGGTTCTGGACCATGTCGCGAAGGGCACCCGATTTGTCGTAGTAGCCCGCGCGACCCTCCACACCGAGGGGTTCGCTGGCGGTGATCTGCACGTGGTCGATGTAGCGGGAATTCCACATCGCCTCGAACAAGGCATTCGCAAAACGCATCACCATGATGTTCTGCGCGGTTTCCTTGCCAAGGTAGTGGTCGATGCGGAATGTCTCGGACTCGTCGAACGCCTCCTGCACGAGATCGTTCAGTTTCCGCGCGCTTGGAAGATCGGTGCCGAACGGTTTCTCGACGATCACGCGGGTCCAGGATCCCCCGCGGGCCTGATTGAGTCCGCTTTTGCGGAGATTCTCGAGGATCACCTCGAACTGGTCCGGGCCGGCGGCGAGGTAGAACAAACGGTTGCCGCACGTGCCCCGCGCGGCATCCAATTCGTCCAGCCTCCGGGCCAGGGCGGTGTAGCCGTCCAGGTTGTCGAACGCACTGCGGTGGTAAAAGACCGAGGCGGCGAAACTCGACCAGAGTTCATCCCGGATCGGCTGGCGCGAGAACTTGCGGGCGGCCTCCTCGAGTTCGCTCCGGAAGAGTTCGTCCGTCTTGTCGCGGCGGGCGAAGCCCACAACGCTGATCGCCGGCGGCAGGGCCCCGTCGGCCGCAAGATTGTAAAGGGCTGGGATCAGCTTGCGGTGGGTGAGGTCGCCGGTGGCGCCGAAAATGACCAGAGTGCAGGGATCGGGGATCGATCGCAAAGCGAGGCCTTCCCGAAGCGGATTGGAGCGCGGAGTGTCCATGAGCATTCATTACCTAGTCGCGGCGGAAAAGGACGGCAATCGGGAAAAGACCACCCCGCGACCCGCGCAAGGGTGTTTTTTCATTGCCAACTCCGGCCTTGACCAGCACAAGAAACGGCAACCCGCACGGCGGGCAACCATTTGAATTTCACACCATGAGCGAACGAAGAGTCGTCGTGACAGGCTTGGGCGTTGTGAGCCCGGTCGGAAACGATTTGAAAACATTCTGGGAATCCCTTGTCGAGGGCCGCAGCGGCATCCGGCGCTACACTGCGTTCGACTCCGAAAAATTCGACTGCAAGATCGCTGGAGAAGTGCTCGGATTCGAAGGGGCCGGGTATTTTCAAAACCCTAAAAACGCGCGCCGCACCGACCGGTTCACCCAATTCGCTGTGGCCGGCACGAAAATGGCGCTGGCCGACTCGGGAATCGATTTGGAGAAAACCGACCGCACGCGGTTCGGAGTGATGATCGGAAGCGGCATTGGCGGTCTCTGGAGCATGGAGGAGGAGGCCCACCGCCTGGCCGACCGGGGACCATCGCGGGTTTCACCGTTCACGATTGCGATGATGATTTCCAACATGGCGAGCGGGTTGGTCTCCATGGAATACGACTTGCGTGGGCCCAACATGTGCATTGTCACCGCTTGCGCAACGGCCAACAACTCGATCGGGGAGGCTTGGCGGATCATCAAGTTCGGCGACGCCGATGCGTTTATCGCCGGTGGCGCCGAGGCCACCATCACCCCCCTGGGCATCGCGGGATTCGCTTCGATGAAGGCTCTCAGTTGCCGCAACGACGATCCCACGCGGGCCTGCCGTCCCTTCGACCGGGACCGGGACGGGTTTGTCATGAGCGAGGGGGCCGGCATCGCCGTGCTGGAGGAATACGAGCATGCCAAGCGCCGCGGGGCACGCATCTATTGCGAACTGGCCGGCTACGGATGCACCGCCGACGCCTACCACATGACCGCACCAATGCCCGAGGGCGAGGGGGCGGCGCGTGCCATGAGCATTGCCATGCGCCACGCATCGGTGACCCCCGGCGAAATCGACTACATCAACGCGCATGCGACATCGACCGGATTGGGCGATATTTGCGAGACAAAGGCGATCAAGTTGGCTCTCGGCGACCACGCCCGCAAGGTGGCGGTCAGTGCCACCAAATCCACCACCGGCCACCTTCTGGGAGCCGCGGGCGGAGTCGAACTGGCGGCCAGTGCCCTTGCCATGACACATGGCGTCGTGCCTCCGACCATCAACTTGGACAACCCCGACCCGGAGTGCGACCTGGATTGTGTTCCGAAAACAGCCCGGGAGGCCCGCCTGCGTTGCGTGATGAGCAACTCCTTCGGATTCGGAGGACACAACGCCACTCTTCTCCTGCGCTCCCTCGACGCGAAGTGAGCGCCCGGGACGAACCGCTGGCGGAGGGCGATGCGGAGATCCGCACCTACTTCGTTCGCGAAAAAAACGCCCTTGTCGCCCGCGGGGAGTTTTCGGGGCTTTACGCGGCCTGGTGCCTGCACCAGATCGACAATGATCTGGATGTGCCGGAGCCGGCGGACGTTTTGGCAAGGGAGGCGATCGCCGCGATGGCATTGCACGCCGCCAGCCGGCCCTGGAAGGAATCGCATGCCTGGACGGTGGAATTTCCGGATCCCCGGGCGAATTTTTTCGTGGCGAGCGACAACAACTCGGGAACGCTGGTCGTGCGCGCCATGGCGCACGGTTTACAGCCCTTGGAGACCGGGCGCTTCCATGCGCAAGTGCTGGTTCCCGGGCAGGAACCGCGTGTCAGCGTGATCGACTTCCGGGCCGGGTGTTTTTTCGAGGCGGCGGAGATTTACTACGAGCGCAGCGAGCAGCGCTTGACCCGGTTTTTCCAGCATGGCGACGAGGATTACGTAATGGTTTCGGCACAACCGGATTGCGACGAGGAGTGGCTGCGGGGCTTGACACCGGACGATATCCGCATTCTCGACAAGACGGTCGACCTTTCACTCCTTGAAAAGCGGGAGTTTCAATTCGAGTGCGGCTGCAACCACTCGCGGATTCTCGATATCCTGGCGCCGCTTTTCCGCTCCGATCCCGCCGCACTCATCGGAAGCGACCCGGCGGTGACGGTGCATTGCCCGCGCTGCGGCAAACGCCATGCCGTCACCCGCGAGGCCCTGGAAGCCCGCTGCGCCGAATAGAAGACTGTTCACCGCGCATTTTTGGCCGATTTTCTTGGAATCGGGCAGGTGTTCGGGTAATCGAACGTCATGAACGCGTTTGTCGCCGATCCATCCATCCGGCATGCCGGCCTTCTCACACCCCTGAGCGCCATTCGCGGAAGCCGCGATTCCGGCACCGGCGACACCGAGGCCCTTGTGGAACTGGCACACTGGGCGGCATCCAAGGGCCTGCGTGTCGTTCAAATCCTGCCTGTCAACGAAACCTGCGCGGACCACAGCCCCTACAATCTGCTCAGTGCCATGGCCTGGGAACCATCGACTCTTTCCATCTCGCCGGAATGGCTGCCCGGCATGACCCCCGCGCAATGGACGAAATGCCTGAAAAAACACGGCGTGGAGGAATTAAGCTCCGGACCGGTGCGGCATGCCGCGGTGCAAGCCCTCAAAGCCGAGGCCTTCGCACTCGCCGAGGCGGCATTCTTCAAGGATGCCGAGGCGGCCGCGCTGGCTGATCTCGACGCCTTCCGGACCCGCGAGGCGGATTGGATCGAGGACTATCTGGTTTTTAGATCCCTGCGGACCTGGAACGGCGAGCACGACGTTGTCCCGGACTGGCCCGTGGCGCATCACACACCCGCTGCGGCGCGCGAGTGGATCCGCGGGCTTGGGGGTTCCGACCGGACCCGCTGGGAAGCGGTCACCCGGCGCCACCTTTTTGTTCAATGGACCGCCGCGCGGCAATGGGAGCGGGTGCGCGCGGAATTCGACCGGCTCGGTCTGGCGCTCATGGGAGACATCCCCGTGGGGGTGAGCCTCTACAGTGCGGATGTCTGGGCGAATCCCTCGCTCTTCGACACCGGCCGGTCGAGCGGGGCCCCGCCGGAACGGGTTTTTAAAAGCGATCCATTCACGGAAAAATGGGGGCAGAACTGGGGTTTCCCTCTCTACGACTGGTCCACCATGTCCCGGGACAATTTCGCATGGTGGAGGCTCCGGCTTCAGGCGGCCCGGCGGGTTTTCCATTTGTTGAGGGTGGACCACGCGCTGGGGTTTTTCCGCATTTACAGTTTCCCGTGGCGTCCCGAGGAAAACGCTTCGTTTCTGGAACTCACCCCCGAGGAAGCGGCTGCCCGCACCGGCGGACGGTTGCCCGCCTTTGTTCCCGGCGATGACGAAACGCCGGAAAGCCGCGACCGCAACGAGCGGCTGGGAGAAATGCTCTTCCGGGTCTTGCTTGAGGAAACAGGGGATCACCGGTTGGTTGCGGAGGACTTGGGCCAGGTCGCACCCTATGTGCGGCCCGTCCTGGAGAAGCTGGAAATTCCGGGTTTCAAGATTCCCCAGTGGGAGCGTGCGGAGGATGGATCCATGAGGGCGGGCGATACCTACCAAAGGCTGAGCCTGGCCACCTTTGCAACCCACGACCACCCGCCGATCCGCCTCTTCTGGGAGGACTGGGAGCGCGAATGCGAGGTTCCCGAAACAGCCGCCACCGCACAAACCTCCATGCGGGAGATGATGGACTTCTGCGGCAACCGCCAACTGCCTGTGCCGTGCGCCTATTCGGCTGAAGTGCATGCCGCCTTCCTGCACGGATTGTTCGCCACCAATTCCTGGCTGGCCATTCACCAGATCACCGACTTGTTCGCGCTCAAAGACCGCTTCAATGTGCCCGGAGCCGTCGGGGACCAGAATTGGACCGTGCGGGTGCCGGGAACCATCGCCCACTGGAATCGTCTTTTCGCGCCCGAACTGAAGCGCTTGGCCCAAGCCTTGAAGAACTCCGGGCGGGCTTGAGGGGCCCTTGCGCCGCGCGGCAAAAACAGACAGAGTGGTTCCCATGAGCAATGATTCCGCCGTTTTGCCCGATGCGGGTGGCCATTTCGGACCCTATGGGGGGATGTTTGTGCCTGAAACGCTGATGACGGCATTGCGCGAACTGGAGGAGCAATACCGCGAAGCCCGGCGCGACCCCGCCTTTCGCAAGGAACTCGCCGCTCTGCTCGGGGATTTTTGCGGACGCCCCACACCGTTGTATCTGGCCGAGCGGCTCACACAGAAGCTCGGCGGAGCAAAAATTTATCTGAAGCGCGAAGATCTCCTCCACACCGGGGCGCACAAAATCAACAATGCCATCGGACAGATTCTTCTCGCCCGCCGCATGGGCAAATCACGCATCATTGCCGAGACCGGGGCCGGGCAGCACGGGGTGGCCACCGCCACCGCCGCCGCGCGCTTCGGATTCGATTGCACGATTTACATGGGCGCGGTGGACATGGAGCGCCAGGCGCTGAACGTCGCCCGCATGAGGTTCCTCGGAGCCAAGGTCGTGGGAGTCACTGCCGGCCAAGCCACTTTGAAGGAGGCCATCAACGAGGCCATGCGCGATTGGGTCACCAATGTCCGATCCACCCATTACATTCTCGGCAGCGCCTTGGGCTCGCACCCGTATCCCATGATTGTCCGCGACTTCCACCGCGTGATTGGTGATGAAACCCGCCGTCAAATTCTCGAGCGGGAAGAGCGGCTTCCCGACCATCTGGTCGCCTGCGTCGGCGGCGGCAGCAATGCCATCGGCTTTTTTTATCCCTTTCTCAACGATGATTCCGTGAAGCTCACCGGCGTCGAGGCCGGGGGCGACGGAATCGTGAGAGGCCGCCACGCCGCCCGCTTTCAGGGTGGGCGGCTCGGGGTGTTGCAGGGCACCAAAACATGGCTTTTGGCCGATGACGACGGCCAAATCGAGCTGACCCACTCCGTCTCCGCGGGTCTCGATTATGCCGCCATCGGGCCTGAGCACAGCTTCTACCGCGACCAAGGCCGGATCGACTACGACTATGCCACCGATGCCGATGCCCTGGCCGCATTCCGCGCCCTTTCCGAGATCGAAGGGATCATCCCGGCCCTCGAAACCGCCCATGCCATCGCGCATGTGATCAAAATCGCACCCACGATGGACCGCGATGCGATTCTCATCGCGAACTTGAGCGGACGCGGCGACAAGGACGTCAGCCAGGCGGCGGAAATTTTGCTCAAACCTTAGAATCCGCCGCGGTCTGCCCCCGTTACGCCTTCAGCAGCGGCCCGGAGCGGCGGTCTTGCCGATCAACCGGGTGTGTGGGAATTTCAGGATTGATGAAAGGCATTTTAAATTTCCTTGTGATCGCGGTGTGCGCGGTCTCCACCATGGTCGCCCAACCACTCGAGGTGGTCGCCACGACCGGAATGGTGGCTGATCTGGTGCAGCGGGTGGGGGGGGAAAGGATCATCGTGCGGCCGATGATCGCTCCGGGGTTGGATCCCCATCTTTACAAGCCCACGCGCGACGATGTCGCGAGATTGCTCAAAGCCAAGGCGGTTTTTTCCAACGGACTCGGCCTGGAAGGTCGAATGGAGGATGCCTTGCGCAAGCTGTCACTCCGCGGGACCCCGGTTGTTTCGCTCGGAGAAGCCATTCCTGCGGACAAGCTTCTTCGCGACGAGACCGCCCCCGATCCACACGTTTGGATGAGCCCGTCCACATGGGCGTTGGCCTTGCCCGCCGTGGCCGAGGCCCTGGGACGCATAGATCCCGCGGGACTGGATGTGTTCCAACGCAATTCAAGACAGGCTGCCGGGGAGTTTGTCGACCTCGAAGAACGCATGAAATCCCGGGCGGAGGCGATTCCGGCAAACCAGCGCATGCTGGTGACCTCCCATGACGCCTTCGGATACTTCGGGCGTGCCACAGGAATCGAGGTGGTGGGAATCCAGGGCGTGAACACCGAGGCCGAAGCGGGCGTGGCGGATATGAACCGGATCGTGGATTTGATGGTCGCGCGCCGCGTGCCGGCCATTTTTTTCGAGTCCACCCTGACTGAAAAAAACGTGCGGGCGGTGATCGAAGGATGTGAATCCCGGGGACACAAGGTTCGTGTGGGAGGGGTCCTCTACGCCGACTCGCTGGGCGCCCCGGGAAGCGGGGCGGAGACCTGGCAAGGAATGCTGGAGCACAACATGGCCACCATCGAAAAAGGACTCGGAACACAGAAATGAGTGAAATTCCGTTGCACATCCGCGATCTGAATGTCGCTTATGGAAAGAAGCTCGTTTTGTGGGATGCCAATCTCACAGTTGCCTCTGGCCGGGCCACTGCGATTGTCGGACCCAACGGAGCCGGCAAAAGCACCTTGCTGAAGGCCGCGCTGGGCCTCATTCCGGCAGCCTCGGGGGAGGTTCGATTTTTTGGGCAGCCACTCGGGCGTGTTCGACGCCGCGTGGCCTACGTGCCGCAACGGGAGAGCGTCGATTGGGATTTTCCCGTGAATGCGCGCGATGTCGTCACCATGGGACTGTATCGCCGGATCGGCTGGATTCGCCCCGTTCGCGCCAAGCACCGGCGACTGGCCGAGGAGGCACTGGCCGATGTGGGCTTGGGTGATTTTGCAAACCGGCAGATCAGCCAACTTTCAGGAGGCCAGCAGCAACGGGTTTTCCTAGCGCGGGCATTGGTGCAGCGGGCGGACCTGTATCTCATGGACGAACCATTCGCCAGCGTTGATGCGGCCACCGAGGCCGCGATCCTCGAAACACTCGACAAACTCCGCGCGGAGGGGCGGAGCATTGTCTGCGTCCATCACGATCTGGAAACGGTCGCCGGGGCGTTTGACGAGGCAGTGCTTCTAAACATGCGGGTGGTCGCCCAAGGCCCTTGTGCGGATGTCCTCTCCCCGGAGAACCTGAGAAAAACCTACGGGGCCCGCCTGTCGTTGCTTTCCGACGCCATGCATGATTTGACACGGCCCCACGGGCCGGGGCCGACCGGACGATGAATGATTTTTTGCGCGTGCTCCTTTTGCAGGACCACAACACCCGTGTGGTCATGGCGGGGGCATGCCTCTTTGGAGCAGCCTCGGGACTGGTCGGCACATTTCTGCTGATGCGCAAACGCTCGCTTCTCGGCGATACGATCGGCCATTCCACCCTGCCAGGCGTGGCCATGGCATTTCTGATCGCGTGGGCTGCGGGAGGGGAGGGCCGCTCGTTCGTTCTTCTCGCCTTGGGGGCGGCCGCGAGCGGCTTTGCAGGGATCGCAGCCTTGTGGGCGGTGCGGCGTTTTTCCCGCGTGAAAGAGGATGCCGCCCTGGCTGTGGTGCTGGGCGTTTTTTTCGGTTCGGGTATCGCACTCTTCAGCGCGATCCAGGACCTTCCTGGAGCGAATGCGGCCGGGCTCGAGCGGTTGATTTACGGAAACCCCGCGTCTCTTACCTCGGGCGATTCGATGCTGGTCGCCGGCGTTTGTCTCATGATTGCCATGCTGGGGTTTGTTTTTTTCAAAGAGATGAAGCTGGTGTGCTTCGACGAGGCGTTTGCGGCGGCGGGTGGATGGCCCGTGCGAATCATGGACTTGGCCCTTCTGGCAGCGGTCGTTTTGATCACCGTCACAGGCCTTCAAACCGTCGGGGCCTTGCTGTCCGTCGCCTTGCTTGTAACCCCTCCGGCCGCCGCCCGGTTTTGGAGTGACCGGCTTGAAATCATGTCTCTGGCCGCCGCCTTGATCGGAGGCCTCGGTGCGGGCCTGGGTGTTCTTTGGAGCGCCATGGCCCCGGGACTTCCCGCTGGCGCGCTGGTGGTTCTGGCCACTTCCGCGCTCTTCGCAGCGAGCCTTCTCGGGGGAACCCGATGCGGGTTGTTTTTCCAGATTCAAAACCGCACAGGGGCCGCACGGCGACTGGACCGGGAACACGTGCTCCGGGCCTTGTTTGAATGCGGCCGGGACGGCACCCTAGCGGTGGATGAAAAGACCTTGAAATCGCACCGCTCGTGGCACACCTCATCCCTCCGCCGGGCCCTGCATCGCCTCATCGGCGAGAACCGGATCGCCACCGACCCGGCAAACCAGGGGTTGCGCCTCACCGCCACAGGCCTTGCCGAAGCGCGCCGGATCGTCCGCAACCACCGCTTGTGGGAGCTTTATCTGATCGAGCACGCCGCCGTGGCTCCCGGCCGCGTGGACCGGGATGCCGACCTCATCGAGCATGCGATTGACCCCGCGATTGTTCAGCAGCTTGAGGATACACTTGATAAAATTGGCAACCCGGGAGTGGTTCCCGCCAACCCGGAGGCCCGCGTGTAATGGAGTGGACGGACGTCGACACCTGGATCGTGACCGCAGGGGTTCTGACGGCGGTCGCCTGTTCAATCCCCGGTGTCTTCCTGCTTCTCAACCGCCAAAGCATGCTGGGGGATGCCATCAGCCACGCCGTTTTGCCGGGCTTGGCCATCGCGTTTTTTCTGTCGGGTTCACGCGATCTCGTGCCGTTGCTGTCGGGCGCAATCCTCGCTGGAATTGCCACCACCCTTCTCAGTGAAGCCATCCGGCAAACCGGCCGGGTCGAGCCGGGAGCCGCCCTTGGTGTCGTCTTCACAACACTTTTCGCTGCGGGACTGGTCTTGGTGCGTCTGGTAGCCGACGAGGTTCATCTGGACCCCGCATGCGTGCTTTATGGATCTCTGGAGTTGGCTGTTCTGGACGGCAACCCGGTGCCTCCAATCGTGTGGCGCATGGCTGCCCTCATGGCGATGAACCTATTTCTTGCGCTGCTTTTTGGAAAAGAACTCCAGTCGGTGGCATTCGATGAGCGCCATGCGACGGCCTGTGGGCTGCCCACAAAGCGCCTTCGTCTGGGCCTTACCATGGCCACTGCGGTCACGGCGGTGCTGGCTTTTGAGAGCGTGGGAAGCATTTTGACAATCGCCATGCTCATCGTGCCGGCGGCAACCGCATTCCTGTTCTGCCGAAGCGTTCCAGGCATGCTTCTGGTGGCGAGTCTTGTGGCCACCGCGGGCGCCTTGGCCGGCCATCTGCTGGCGATCGGTCCCCTCCCCGGCTTGTTTCGGATTCTCATTCCCTCCGTGGGTGGGAGTGCTTGGAATTCAGCCGGGGTCATGGCCGCCACGACCGGGTTGATTTTTTTCGGCACGCTTTTCGGGGCGGCTTTGATCCGCTACGGCAATCGCCCGTTGGGTCGGAAAAACCGGGATCGAAACCAACCGGTTTCTACGGACTCGAGTGCTGACTGACACGGGAGGCGGGCCGCCACTTTTTCATAACCGGGTCTGCCACGAGGTATTCAAAAAGCTCCGGAGGGGTTGATTTTCGGCAATCCTCCAAAAAACTCTCGCCCTTGGAGTTGTCTCCGAGGCGAAACTCGACATAGGCATTCACGATCAGGTCGACGGGCGTGCGCGTGAGTGGTCGGGAAACAGACTCGACCGGAACGGAATCCAACTCCAAAAGCCTCAAGCTGGCTTCCACAACGGGACCCGCATCGACGGGCGGAAGACGGTAACGGGCGGCTTCCAAATAGACACGGGCCTCTCCGGTCTCACCGGTTGAGCGCAAGAGATTCGCCAAATCAATCAAGGGATACGGATTCGAGATGTCCGCCTCGACCGCTTGGCGAAGCGCCAGTTTCATGGATTCATCCGGCGATGATAGCCTTGCCTCTCCGGGCGCTGAAAGCCCCTCCAGATGAGCCGAGAGAGCCAACGCATCGGAGACACGCTCGGACTCTGCAATAGCGGTCGCGATCCGCGACTCCGCAAGATTCAGATCCCCCGCTTCCAGAGCGGTGCGCGCCACGAGGTAGGTCAAACCCGGAACACCCGGATTCGCATCGTCCAACTCGGCCAACAGGCGAAGCCCCTCGGCCGGGTTACCCGATTGAACCATGGAAAGAGCATGGTTCGCATCCGAAAAAATTCGCGCAGTGGGAACGAATGATTCTACCGCATCCGGATCGCGATCTCCCAAGGCGCCAGTGGCATATCCAATCCAGAATGCCATTCCTGCGATCAGAAACCCGCTCAGGATCAGCAACGGGGTGGATTTGCGAGGTGGGAGGGTGCGAAGCGAAGAAGTGGCCGCGGCTGAGGAAACAGCCGGGGCAGGCAAGGAATCGGGCTTCGAAAATGCCACCGGAGGCTTTCGTGCAAAACGATCCGGCTTCGGGGTCTCCTGGATGTCCTCCCCCTGTTGGATAAAGATTCGAACCTTGGCGGTCCCCAAGCGGTCCGCTCCAGACTGCGGATCAAATCGCAACTCGGCTCGCAATGTTCCGCGGACGCCTCCCGTGAAGGGGACCTCCACACCCGCGATGGCGTGGAGGTCCCGCGAGATCACAAGTTCGCAGGAACCGCGCTCGATCTCCTCTTGGCGCGACGATTCAGTCGGGCGTTTTTCAGTCGAACGGGTCAAGCGCGGCGGCGGCGGATTTGCCAGAGGGCGAATGCGGCCCCGAAGCCCAGCAGAGCCCATGTTTGCGGTTCGGGCACGACCTCAAAAACGCCGATCGAACCATTGCTCCCCGTTCCCTCAAATCCGACAACCAACAGGTTTTTGCCCGTGGGATTGCTGGCGGCGTCCAAGAAGAGAATGGACTCGGGTGAGATGAAGGCTCCTCCCGAGTCGGCGCTGCTGGTGACCGGATTGAAGTAGCCGACGATCGAGACATTGCTCAGATCGGTGATGTCGAACTGGAAGATGCCATTTTGGCGCTCCGCGCCGACGAAGATGAAATCCTTGCCGTCAATATGACCGAAGGCGAGGGCTTCGGGTTCGGGACCTTTGTCGTCGGAGCGGGTATCCCAATCTGCCAAATTTCCACTATTGATATTGAAAGCCGTTGAATCGTTAGCCGCCACCCACTGTTCGATGGCAGACCCGCTGTCGAAGACAAGTTCGCCGGTCGTGGCATTCCAGAGCGAGAAGCTGCGGGTGCCAAGCATGGTGGGATCTGCGATTTTCCCGTCCGCATCCCGTCCTTGGTCCTTGAGAAGATTCAGGCGTCCGATGCCCGTGTTATTGGCGATTGCGGAAACCTCCGCCGTCATGTTGCCGGTAAGGGTTGATCCGCGGGCAAAATCGCCATCGTCGGGGCGACCGTCGCCCTCGTTGGCGGTGGCCAGCAAGGCGGTGCCGTTTTTGGAAAACAGGACCATGGTGTCGGGCATGGGGAGGCCTTTGAGCGTGTCGTTAATGGCAATAGCTTTTCCGTTGCTGATGCCATCCCTGTCGGAGGCATCCACCGTTTGGGTGATGGCGCCGAGTTTGTGAATGGCCTCATATTTACCCGAGGCGAAATCCAGCACGGCAATCGCATTGTTTTCCTGTAGGGTCACGAAGGCCTTGTCATTGGTGGGCGCGATGTATTCGGCTTCGATGTTGGCAAAACCCGCCGTCGTGGTGGCATTGTTTGTGGCCAGCGTGTTGTCACGCACGCCTTGGAGACTGACGCCGCTGCCCAGATTTCCCGGGGAAAAATCATAGGTGTTCACATCCGAGGCCGTCAGGGCAGAGAGACCGGCGGCATTTGTAATGGCCGAGAGGTTCACCACGCTAACAGAACCCGGACGGGCAAATGTCGACTCGCCGGCAACGGAGACGAATTCGCCTTCATTGGCGACCAGCAACTTTGTCCCGTCCGGCGTCATGGTCACCGAGTCGGGGTGGTAGCCCACATCGAGCGTCTTCAAGATCGACCCGCTGGAGAGATCGAAAAAAGCGACCTTTCCAAAGTCTGTCGCAGTGGTGGCTGTCGGCACGATGCTGGCAACACCAAATCCGCGAACATCCGCGAAGACGCTGGTGATCGAGGAGGTCGCGTTGGCTCCGAACACGCCACCGAGATCGATCGAGATTCCCGAAGAGAGGGAACCATCTCCCAGCAGGCTGTAGGCTTGAACTCCATGGAAACCGTTTCCGGAGTTTGTGGCGAGGAGTTGGCTGCTCCTGTAAGAGATGATCTCACCTCCGTAGGGCAGGGAGACGCCACTTTGGAAGGTGATTTGAGCGTGTATCGATCCCAGCGAAGCTGCCAGGGCCGCGAGAGCAAGGGTTGTTTTTTTCATGGGTGTCGGACGCATGAATGCAAGTCACCGGGCCTGCGAACAAATCTTGAAATGTCACAAATTCGTCACACACCCCAGGGGCTTCCTTGACTCAGAACACTTCGATCTGCGGGACAAGCGGCGAGAATCTGTAGCATCGGAAACGCGAAAACCTGCCGCGCTCCGGCTGGGATTCCTCACGGGGCGTGGAATCCCGGGAATCTGTCCGGGGAAGTCTTGGCGACGGCATTTTTCAAGGCCACTCCAGTGTTGATCGATTGGACAAGGCAAAGACTCTGCGATCCGGCACTTCCGGTCCCCCTTGAAGTCGCTTGCGCGCGTGAAAGCAAAAAAATCTTGCCAGAGGAACATCTCCCCCTACAATTCGCCACCCTTGCTGATCGGGGGCTCAAGAAAAATCCCCAGTCGCTCTTTATCACACACACATGGCCGCACAAAACAGTCAGAAAATCCGGATTCGGCTCAAGGCGTTCGATTATCGTATTCTGGACGCTTCCGCCACGGAGATCGTGGAGACCGCCAAGCGCACAGGCTCCAAGGTCACCGGTCCGATCCCCCTCCCCACGCGCATTGAGCGCTTCACCGTCAACCGCTCTCCGCACGTTGACAAAAAATCCATGGATCAATTCGAGATCCGGACCCACAAACGCCTGCTCGACATCGTCGAGCCCACCTCCAAGACGGTGGACGAGCTGCGCAAGCTCAATCTTCCCGCCGGCGTGGACATCACCATCAAAATCTGACCCTTGACATGAGCATTGGACTTCTCGGTAAAAAAATCGGCATGACCCGTCTATACGACGACAAGGGCCGAGTCACCCCGGCCACCGTCATCGAGGCGGGCGGGAATCGCATTCTTCAAGTGAAATCGACGGACAAGGACGGCTACAGCGCGGTCCAAGTCGGTTACGGCGAGCAAAAGCCCCAGCGCGTTGGCAAGGCCATGACCGGCCATTTTGCCAAATCCTCCTCCACTCCCAAACGCTTCATCCGGGAATTTCGGCTTCGCGACGGCGAAACCGCTCCGGAGACCGGCGATCAACCGGTCAGTTGCTTCGAAATCGGGCAGTTTGTGGACGTCATCGGCCAGTCGAAGGGCAAGGGCTTTCAAGGCACGATGAAGAAGCACAATTTCGCTGGCCAACCGGCCAGCCATGGATCGACCATGCACCGCCGGAACGGCGCCATCGGCAACCGGTCCACACCAGGCCGTGTTTGGAAAAACATGGGCATGCCGGGCCACATGGGCGACGAGCGCGTCACGGTGCAAAACCTGCGCGTGCTTCAAGTCCGCGGCGAGGAAGGCGTTCTCGTGGTGGCAGGCGCGATTCCGGGAGCCAATGGCTCTTTTGTAGTCGTTCGCCCCTCCAAGAAAAAGCCCGCACCCAAAAAATAGCGTTCTCTCTTTCCCGGACCAACCGGGGGTTTCATAGGAAAATGCCCGCAAGCGAACTTGCGGGCATTTTTTTGTCCACGCGACCACTTTCCAGCGGAGATACTCCCACCCGGGAATGGCGCCCGGGCGGCAAGGAATCTGCGATGCGGGGTCTTCTTTTGATTCCCGCCGTCTTTCATCGAGCGCCCAGTTTTGAAAGATCCAAGCCCTCGTCAATCCGAAGAACGGAGTTCGTCCTGCGGGCTTTTTCTCCACGGACGATTTGAACGAGCAAAGCCATCACTCGCCTTGCAACTCCGGATTTCTTCCGCGTCCCTCGTTGCCCTGCGGGATGGAGTCGAGGAGCGCGAAAATTGCGACGCCTTTTCTCTTGACGAAAATTTCGGCGAGGGTAGTTTGAACGCCCTTTTCCCAAAATCTTATGTCTAGAAAGTGCAGCATCACCGGGGCCAAGCCCGTTCGCGGATCCAAAATCCATCGTCGCGGTCTCGCGAAGAAAAAGGGGGGCATCGGCATGCACGTGACCGCCGTGACTCCCCGCTACTTCGAACCCAATCTCAAAACCAAGCGCGTATGGGTGCCGGAGTTGAAAAAATTTGTGACTGTCAAAGCCACCGCGCGGGCGTTCAAGACGCTTTCGAAAAACGGAGCCTACAAGACGCTCTCCGCCGCGGGACTCGTCAAGTAGTTCCAGGGAGCCGCCATGCCACAGGCGGCCCCGGGAAATCCCGGCTTGAATCGGGCGGGAGATTGATGCGGACTGCAAGAATCCATGGCTGAACGTCCCCTGCTCGAGGTGCGCGACTTGTGCACCTGGTTCCCTGTCCACAGCGGGGTTCTGCGCCGCCGCACGGGTGAGGTTCGCGCGGTTGACGGAGTCTCGTTCGATGTCTGGCCGGGACAAACTGTCGGTTTGGTCGGGGAGAGTGGCAGCGGAAAAACAACGGTTGGCCGCAGCATCCTTAAATTGATCCCCGCCACGTCGGGAGAAGTTGTTTTCAACGGCCGTTCGATTCTACCGATGCCGGAGCGGGACTTCCGGCCCATGCGACGGGAGATGCAAATGATTTTCCAGGATCCGTTCGGTTCGCTGAATCCCCGTCTCACAGTTGGTTCCATCGTTGGAGAGGCCCTTGAAATCCATTTTCCGGCCATGAACCGGTGCGACCGGTCCTCGAGGGTCGCCGAATTGCTGGGCCTGGTGGGGTTGAAAGCCGATATGGCCGGACGTTATCCACACGAGTTCAGCGGCGGACAGCGCCAGCGCATTGGCATTGCCCGGGCCCTCGCGGTTGAGCCCCGCTTCATCGTCTGCGACGAGCCCGTGAGCGCGCTGGATGTCAGTGTGCAGGCCCAAATCGTGAATCTGCTTCAAGACCTGCAAGAACGTTTGGGCATCGCCTACCTGTTCATCGCCCATGACCTTGCGGTGGTGGAACACATCAGCGATCATGTGCTCGTGATGCACCACGGCAAAATTGTCGAATCCGCGCCGGCCGGGGAAATCTACCGCAACCCGCGCCACGACTACACCCGCACATTGCTGGCGGCTGTGCCGGACCTCGGCTGATGCACCCGCTCTTGCGCTGCTTTTTCCGTATGCACTGGGCCTTGCTCGGCCTCATGGCCGGCCTTCTGGCATTTGGCATTTACGCCATCGACAGCGCCACCTGGATGCGCGAGCAGGATTTCGCCAAATCACAACTGGTGTGGATTCTGATTTGTCTGCCGATGTTTTTCGTGGTGGCGCTCATCGATTACCGCTGGGTCCGCTTCGGAGCCGTGCCGCTTTACGTGCTCAGCATTCTCGGACTGGTGGCCACGATGTTTCTGGGCGAGAAGCGCTACGGAGCGAGAAGCTGGCTGGATCTTGGCCCGATGAGTTTTCAACCGTCCCAGCTCGCCATTATCGCGGGTATCCTCACACTGGCGGTTTTTCTTTCGAACACGAGGGCGATGCCGGCGTTTTTGCGGATTCTCTGTTGCGGTGCGATTGTGGGTGCCCCTTGGCTGATGATTCTGATCCAGCCGGACCTGGGATCGTGCATCGTGTGGGTGCCGGTTTTGTTGTCGATGCTGTTCGTGGGACGCGTTCCCAAGCGCTGGTTGATTTTAATGATTGTGATCGGTGTGGCATTGGTTCCGCTCGTGGTGCATTTCGGTCTCAAGCCCTACCAATACGCCCGCATCACGACCTTTTTGAATCCCGAGGCGGATCCTCTCGGCGACGGATGGAACATCTCACAATCGCTGATTGCCATCGGCTCGGGCGGTTGGGCCGGGAAAGGCTACCGGGCTCCCAATTCCCAAAACGCGCTTGGCTTCCTGCCACACACGATCGTTCACAACGACTTCATCTTCTCTGTTCTGGGCGAGCAACACGGCTTCCTTGGCGGATTGTTGCTGCTCCTGGCCTTTGCCGTCCTTTTTCTGTTGATGCTGGGTGTGGCCATGAATGCGGAAGACGACCTCGGACGGCTTTTGGCGACCGGCATCACCGTGTTGCTGTTCACCCACACCTTTATGAACATCGGGATGACGATTTCGCTCACGCCGATCACGGGTTTACCGCTGCCGCTGATCAGCTATGGCGGCTCGTTTGTGATGATCACCCTTTTAAGCTTTGCGATCCTTCAAAGCATCTGGATCTACCGGCGGTCGCCGCGCTGACAGCCCGAGGGATTTGATTGTTCCTGCGCGGACAGGCGGTTAGTTTCCGCACCGCCATGAAAAAGATTTTTGTCACCGGCGGCGCCGGCTACATCGGCAGCATCTGCGTCGAGGAATTGCTGAACCGGGGTTTCGAGGTGTCGGTCTTCGACAACCTGACAGAAGGCCACCGCAAGGCGGTCGATCACCGCGCCACATTTTTCCAAGGCGACCTCGGCGACCGTGATGTGGTGCGCCATGCCTTCAGCCAAGCCAAACCCGACGCAGTGATGCACTTCGCAGCCAACGCACTCGTCGGAGAATCGATGTCCAATCCGTCAAAGTATTTTCGCAACAACGTGGCATGTGGCCTCAATCTTCTCGACGCGGCAGTCGAGGCGGGCGTGTCGAAGTTTGTCTTTTCATCCACCTGCGCGACGTTCGGAATTCCCGAGCGGATGCCGATCGATGAATCGCTGCCCCAATGCCCCATCAATCCCTACGGTGAATCGAAGCTGATGTTCGAATCGATTCTGCGCTGGTATCGGGAGATTCACGGCTTGTCGTTTGTCGCCCTGCGCTACTTCAATGCGGCCGGAGCCTCGGAACGATTCGGCGAAGACCACCGCATTGAGACCCACTTGATTCCGAACATTCTCAAAGTGGCCCTTGGCCAGCGGGAATCGGTCGAGATTTTCGGCACCGACTACCCAACTCCCGACGGCACCTGTGTCCGCGACTACATTCACATTCTCGACCTCGCACAGGCCCACATTCTCGCCGTGCAATCCGAAAAGTCGGGATTTTACAACCTTGGAACCGGTGGAGGAACCTCCGTGCGCGAGGTCATTACCGCCTGTGAACGCGTTACCGGACGCTCCATCCGCGCGGATGAAAAACCCCGTCGCGCCGGCGACCCGCCACGTCTGATTGCCGCCTCGGAAAAAATCCGCGCCGATTTGGGATGGAATCCACGGTTCCAGGCCATCGGCCCGATCGTGGAGAGCGCCTGGGCCTGGCACCAGCGCCATCCACTCGGCTACGGCGATTGAAATCCGCCAGGGAACCGCCTGGCCCGCGGTCCCCGGAAACCTTCCGCATTGCTGAACCGCCTCCTGCGCCCGGTTGGGAGTCGTGCGCGTTTCCATCCACTGCGTATGCACATCGGTCACCGTTAGGCTCCAGCAATGTTCCCCGCTCAAACTCCCTCC
>CAMCXK010000044.1 GCA_945883435.1 Chthoniobacter flavus
CAAACATGTGGTGGCCCCAGACCACGAAGCCGAGGAATCCGATTGCGATCATGGCGTAAACCATGGCTTTGTAGCCGAAGATCGGTTTGCGCGAATAGACGGCCAGAATTTCGGACGTCAAGCCCATGGCCGGTAGGATCATGATGTAAACCTCCGGGTGGCCGAAAAACCAGAACAAGTGCTGCCACAGGAGTGGTTGGCCCCCGTCATAGGCGGAGAAGAATTTGGTGCCGAGGTTCAGGTCGGCAAAAAGCATTGCGGCGGCCGCGGAGAGAACCGGCACTGCCAAGAGCAAGAGGATCGCGGTGATGAACAGCGACCAGACCGTCAGGGGCATTCGGAACATTGTCATGCCGGGTGCCCGCATGTTGACCACCGTCGTGATGTAGTTCGTCGCGCCTGCGATCGAGGAAAGACCATTGATGAATATGGCGATACCCCAGAGGCTCTGGCCGATCTGGGTGCCATTGTAAGCCGCCACGGTGCTCAGCGGGGCGTAGGCTGTCCACCCGGTGCCCGGCGCTCCGCCCGGGACAAAGAAAGCCGCCATCAAGATCACTCCGGACAGCACATAAAGCCAGTAGCTGAGTTCATTAAGCAGCGGGAATGCCATGTCGCCCGCGCCGATTTGAAGAGGGATCAAGTAGTTGCCAAACGCTCCAATGAGGAGCGGCATGACCACGAAGAAAACCATGACCGTCGCGTGCATGGTCACCAGCATGTTGTAGCCGCCCGGAATGATTGACCCGTCCACCGCAACCGTCGAGGGGAGAAGATGACCAATAATTGGGACTTGGGCACCCGGGAATCCCAGTTGCCAGCGGACTCCCAGGGCGAGTGCGCCTCCAATGAACAGGAATGCCAGTGCGGTCCAGAGATACTGGAGACCGATCATTTTGTGGTCGTAGGTCCAGATGTATTTTTTGAAGAATCCCACCTCGTGGTCGTGGTGGGGATCGGGCGGGTGGATTCCGTGGGCGGGCGCGTCGATGGTGGTGGCGGTCATGGTTGCTTGGCGGAAATTAGTTTCCCGACCCTGCAAAGTGAAGAGGAATTTTCAGAACAGGGTCGGCCGTGAATTTCTACGCTTTGCGTGGTTGCCGGGTTGCGGTCGGAGCGGGCCGCGCCCAATCAACCGTGTCAAAGGAGGGGAAAATCTCGGTGGTAAGCGGAGAAATGCGGCCTGTGGCAGCTTGATGGGCGGCGGCGAAGGCGATCATGAGGGCGTTGTCGGTCAGCAAGGGTGGCGGAGGAAAGCGGCACTCCAGACCGAGTTCCGCTGTCCGCGCGCGCAGACGGGCTGCCAAGGCGGAATTCGCGCTGACTCCACCGCTGACCGCAAGAAGGGGAAGGTTCTCCGCGATCGCGGCCGTGCAGGATTTCTCCACCAGAACATCCACCACCGCGGCCTGGAACGAGGCACACACGTCGCACAGGTCCGATTCTGTTGCCGGCGGACTTTTTTCCAAAAACACGCGCAGTGAGGTCTTGAGTCCGCTGAAGCTGAAATCATTGTCTCCCGAGTGTCGCATTCCGCGCGGGAACGGGTGGCGTGTCGGGTCGCCTGTCCGGGCCAGGCGGTCGATTTGTGCTCCGCCTGGATAGCCAAGGCCCAACATCTTGGCCGCCTTGTCAAACGCCTCGCCGGCGGCATCGTCCTGGGTGCGTCCAAGAATCCGGTAGTCGCCGAAGCCTCCCGCCCGGATCAAGAGGGTGTGACCGCCGCTGACAACCAGCCCGATGTGGGGAGGGATACTGGCGGAGCCAAAAAACGGCGAGAGCAGATGGCCCTCGATATGGTTGACAGCCAGAAACGGCTTGTCTGCCCCGATGCAAAGTCCCTTGGCGAGCGAGACTCCCACAAGGAGCGAAGTGGCCAGTCCGGGGCCGGTGGTGGCGGCGACGGCCGAGAGTTCGGAGAGCGACACGCCGGCCTTGGCCAGCGTTTCGTCAATGACCGCAGGACCGGCTTGCAAATGGCTCCGCGACGCAACCTCCGGAACCACACCGCCGAACTCCGCATGAATCCCGGCCTGGCTGAAAACCACATGGGAGCGCTCGACATCGAAGCCTTCCAGCACGGCCGCCGCCGTCTCGTCGCAGGAGGATTCGATTGCCAGAACCAGGGACTTGCTCATTGGGCAAGCCGGGCTTGATGCAGCCGGCCGGCTTGCAGGACATCCACGGCGCATTCCACCTGGCGGTCCCATTCGAAGGTTTCGTTCCCGCCGGGCGATTCTCGCCGGCGCCGGTTTTCCAGAATGCGGATTTCATCCTCCGCTTCGATGGGCAAGGCGATGTGGGGAGGCACACCATGCCCGTGGATCGGGTTGCGGCCGGGCGTGAGATAATGGGCCGTGGTGAGACGCGCAGCCGAGCCGTCCGGAAGCGCCAGCACGCTTTGCACCGATCCCTTTCCAAAGGTGGTTTCGCCCACGACAAGGGCACGGTCCAGATCCTTGAGGGCGCCGGCCACAATTTCCGAACCACTGGCGCTGGCATGATTGGCCAAAACCACCAGCGGAAACCCGCGCGATGCCGTGGTATTTTTCCTGGTTCGATACTCGCGGACCTCATGGCGGCCTTCGGTCGAGACCACCAGGGTGTTCGGAGGCAGAAATTCGCCACACACATCCACCGCGCTGTGGAGGAGCCCCCCGGGATTGAAACGCAGATCAAGGACCAACGCCTGCATGCCCTCCTCCTCCAGGCGATCCAGCGCCTCGGCCAGTTCGGAAGCGGTGGGTTCGCTGAACTGGGTGATGCGCACATAACCGATGCGGAGATTTGAAGGCGGCCGCGCGGGCAGGATGCGGGCCTCCTTCACGCTCGGCACCTTGATGATTTCACGAACGAGAGTCAGGTCGAAGACCTCCGCAGTGGAGGGCCTGCGGATGGTAAGGGTCACCTTGCCACCGACATCGCCGCGCAGCTTTTCGATCGAGTCCGCCAGCGGCGTCTTTCCGGTCGAGAGGCCGTCGATTTTCAAAATCTGGTCGCCGGGAAGGAGCCCGGCGCGGAAGCCGGGCGTGTCTTCGATCGGGTTCACCACGGTGAGAAGGCCGGCCTTTTTGGAAACCACCACGCCCAAGCCCCCGAATTCGCTGCGGGTCTCCTCCTGCATGGTTTTGAAATTTTTGGGTTCGAGAAACTGGCTGTGGGGGTCGAGGTCCTCAAGCATGCCCTCGAGGGCGCGGTGCACGAGGTCCTTGTAGGAAACTTTGGATTCATCCAGATAATCCTGCCGCACCAGTTGCAGAGCGCGGGCGAACAACTCCAGCTCGATGTAGGGGGAGCCGGGGTCGTCGGGTTCGGTGGCAAGACCAGGCGCAAAAGCGCAAACCCAAACCAACAGAAGGCAAGCGAGAAGGCGCATAAGCCAATTTAAACGCGGCGGTGTTTTTGCCAACCTCTCTGGCTCCCACTTGGGGCCGGTCAGTCCTCGCCGAAGCGGGTTTCGACTAGGCTCTTGATCTCGGAAACGGCTTTTTCCGCGTCGGAGCCCTCGGCGAGCACGGTGAGTTTGGAGCCTTTTCCCGCTGCCAGCATCATGAGGCCCATGATGCTTTTGCCGTTGACGCGCTCGCCGTCTTTTTCGACCCAGACCTCCGCGCGGTAGCGGCTGGAGATTTTGACAAACATGGCGGCCGGCCGGGCGTGGAGTCCGTTGCGGTTGTCGATTACGACGTCCACGGTGCAGCGCTGGGCCTCGTCGGCGGATTTTTTTTTGGTGAGGATTCCCATGTCAACTCCGGCGTTCGCTAATCATGTGCAGCAATCTTTGGTTGAATTCCTGGGCGCTGTTTTCGCCCATGTCCTTGAGTTTTTGATCGAGCGCGGCGACTTCGACGAGCCTGGCAATGTCGCGGCCGGTTCTCACGGGAAGGGTCACGTGAGGGACTTTGACGCCGAGGATTTCATAGCTTTCGCGGTCGAGACCTATTCTATCCACATTCTCGACCTCGTGCCAATCCTTCAATGTGACGACGAAGTTGAGTTTTTTTTCCGGCACCACCGATCCGGCGCCGAAAATCGAGGCGATGTTGATGATGCCGATGCCCCGGACCTCCATGTGGTAGCGCGAAAGGGCATCGGACATGCCAAGGAGTTCGCTGCCTTCGATCGCCCGGAAGCGGGTGATATCGTCGCTGACCAGGCTGTAGCCCCGCTCGATCAGACCCAGGACACACTCGCTTTTGCCGATGCCGCTGGCTCCGCGGATCAGGGTGCCCACGCCCAGAATGCTCACCATGCTGCCGTGCTCGGTGGTTGTGGGGGCGAATTCGGATTCCAAAAGGATGGTGGCGGCGTTGATGAATTTCATCGTGATCATGCCGGTGCGGAGAACGGGTGTTTCAAACTCCGCCGCCGCATCAAGGATCGGCGAGGGCACCGGGGCGTTTCGTGCCACGACGAGGCAAGGCATGTTGCGTGAAAACAGGGCTCTGGCGCGGTCGCGCAGTGTCGAGGGGGCAAGGCTCTTGAGATAGCTCAACTCCGCCGAGCCCAGAACCTGGATGCGCTTGACGGCGAAGTAGTGGAAAAATCCCGACAGCGCCAAGCCGGGGCGGTTGATGGTCGGTTCGCGGATGAGGCGGTTGAGGCCCCGGGAGCTGCCTTCAAGCCGGAGGCCGAGCTTTTCGGCGTGGTTGGCATAAAAGTGGCCGACCGTGATGTGGGCCACGCGTTTGGATTTTTTTCCGGACTGGGACATCGGATGTGTTCGTGGGAGGGCGCGGTGTTGGTTACATGCGGAACGACTCGCCGAGGTAGAGTTTGCGGCTGATGGGATCGTTGAGAAGAAATTCCTTGTTGCCCTGACTCTCCACGCGGCCCTCGTAAATCAAACAGGCGCGGTCCACGATGTTGAGGGTCTCGCGCACGTTGTGATCGGTGATCAGGATCGCGAGACCCTGGGCGCGGAGGTCCTGGATGATTTGCTGCACATCATGCACGGCGATCGGATCCACCCCGCTGAAGGGTTCGTCCAGCATGAGAAGCGAGGGATTCGTCACAAGCGAGCGCGCGATGGTCAGGCGCCGCTTTTCCCCGCCGGAGAGGGTCAGGGCCTCGTTTTTAGCAATGTGTTCAATGCCGAATCGTGTAAGCAGCTCCTCGCAGCGGCTGCGGCGCTCGGCTTTTCCAAGACTGGTGGTCTCGAGAATCGCGAGGAGATTCTCCTCGACCGTGAGTTTCCGGAAAATCGATTCCTCCTGTGGCAGGTAGCCCATGCCTTGGCGGGCGCGTTGATACATCGGCATGCCGGTGACATCCTCGCCGCGGAAAAAGACCTTGCCGCCATTCGGCCGGACCAGGCCGACGATCATGTAAAACGTCGTGGTCTTCCCGGCGCCGTTGGGTCCCAGCAGGCCGACGATTTCACCCGCACCGACATGGATATCCACTCCATTGACCACCGTGCGGCGGTTGTAGACCTTCAACAGGCCTTCGGTGCGGAGCAGGGCGTCGGAGGCTGGGGGGGTCATGGTTGCTTGGCGGTGTCGGCGATGACTGTTTTGCTGCCACCGATGGTGCGCGACTGTCCGTTGCTGCGAAGAACCATGACGGTCGAGGCTTCCGTGGCGACTTGGTTGTTGATCCCCTGCTGGATCGAGGGCCAACCGCGGAGAACGACTTCGCCCGCGGACGGTTTGTAGGTAACCTCGCCCGCCCGGCCGATGGCTTTCGGCGAGGTCGCGTCGGTTTTTTCCTGGACGATGATGACATTTCCGGTCGCCTCGGCGGTGTCAATGCCCTTGCGGTCTTTGCTGAGAATGACCTTCAGGCGGTCGCAGTTGAGCGTGAACTGGGGGTCTTTGACGACCACCCGGCCGACGAATTCCGCCACATTCGACTCGCTGTCGAAAGAAGCCTCCTTGTTGGCGGTGATTTCCGTCTGGGCACCGGCGGGGCGCTCCGAGCCGAGGGCGTTGAAAAAGCCAGGCTGGCGGCCGTTGGAGGCCTCCATGGACGGGGCTTGCTGGTCTTGCGCCAGCGCCATGGCCGGCAGGAGAAGAAGCGGGAGAAGACGGGCGGTCATGTGGGGTCGTTTTCGCTGGTGATGAGCATTTTGATTTCCCCGCGCAACGTGCCATGGCGGGTCCGGGTGTCGAATTCGATCGAGTCACCCGAGATTTGAAAATCATCGCGGCGGATCGTGGCCGAGCGGTCGCCAGTGAGAAGGCGCGATGAGAGTTGGAAGACGGCCGAGGGGAGCTCAACGAGGATTTTGCGGCCTTGGTCGTCGCTGGCCTCGAGGCGAAGATCGGTCATCGACACCGAGTCGTCGTCGGTTTTCTGGGCCTCGGCAGCCTCGAACAACAGGATAAGGCGCCCGTCCGCGTCGTATTGAGGGATTTTGATGCCCGTGGCCGGCATGCCGACGGGAACGGGCAGTTCGAATTCCGCGGGCCCGTTGACATCCTCCGCAATGGCGACCGCCAGTGTGCCCAGAATGGCGATTGCAAGCAGGTCAGCAAATCGCATGGCGGATCGAGCGCAGTTGCCGCAGCAACGCGGGTAGATTTTTGAGCGGGACTTGGTTCGGGCCGTCGGAAAGGGCCCGGGCGGGGTTCTCGTGGGTTTCCAGAAAAACGCCATTGCAACCGGCTGCCACGGCCGCACGGGCCAGCACGGGAGCCATCGCGCCGTCGCCGCCTGTGGTTTCCCCGGCACCGCCGGGGCGTTGCACCGAGTGTGTGGCGTCGAAGACCACCGGCCAACCGAGTTCCTGCATCCAAGGGATCGAGCGCATGTCAGCAACCAGGTTGTTGTATCCGAAGGTGGTGCCCCGTTCGGTGAGTAGCGCGCTGCGGCAACCGGCAGCCTGAAGTTTCGAGACCACATTTTTCATGTCCCAAGGAGCGAGAAACTGGCCCTTTTTCACATTCACGCAACGTCCGGTGGCGGCGGAGGCTGTAATCAAATCGGTCTGTCGGCAAAGAAAGGCCGGAATTTGAAGGATATCGACGAACCGCCCGGCGACTTCCGCTTCGGCCGGCGAGTGGACGTCTGTGGTGACCGGGCAGCCGAGGTCGGCACCGATCTCGGCCAGTAATTCGCAGCCGTATTCCACGGATGTGCCCCGGAATGACTTGATCGAGGAGCGGTTGGCTTTGTCGTAAGATGCCTTGAAAACAAACGGAATGCCTTCATCCCGGCAAATCGTGGCGATTTTTCGCGCCATGCGGCGGGTGAAGGCCGGCGATTCCATGACGCACGGCCCCAGAATAAAAAAGAGATCGGGATTTTCCCATAATGGCCGTTCAGCAGCCTGGGATTTCGACTTTGACATTGACTGAAAACTACCGCCCGGCGGCGGCCGTGCAAAGAATTTCCTCGCCTGCCGCGCAGGTTTCCAAGTGTTGTGCGGCGATATCCTCGACTTCGGCCAGGGAAACGGTTTTTTGCAGGCGTTCGCGGAGCCTCGCTCCTCCGGGGAGGCCCCGTGTGTAGGACATCAGGCGGGCGCGGAGCGATTTGACGGCGGGTTCCTCCGCGCCGTTCCACCATGCAATCTCCCGTCGCACATGCTCGCAGATAAACGCCCATTTGTCGCGCAAGGGAACCCCCGCAGGGGCCCCCGTGGGCGCAAGTGCGGTTTTGATTTCACGGAAGATCCAAGGGTGTGCCATGGCGGCACGTCCAATCATGAGCCCCGAAACCGCGGTCTCCTTCAAGCGGCGAAGGGCCACCTCTGCGGAGTCGATGTCGCCGTTTCCAATCACTGGAATATCGATCGAACGGGCCACCTCGTCGATGACCTGCCAGTCGGCGAGGCCCGAGTAGCCTTGCTCTTTGGTGCGGCCGTGAACCGCCAGCCGGCTGATCCCCTCGGCGGCCAGGATGCGGGAGGTCTCGAGGGCATTGATTTGGCACGCGCTCCAGCCGATGCGGATTTTGGCGGTCACCGGCGTGGAGCCGGCGGCGGAGACCACTGCCCGTGCGACTTTTGCCAGCAGCGGGCAATCCCTCAAAAGCGAGGAACCACCGTTTTTTGCCACCACCTTGTTGACCGGGCATCCAAAATTCAGGTCGATAAAATCGGGGGCGACCCAATCGCACACGGCTTTGACAGCTTCACCGAGCCGCTCGGGATCGGCCCCGAAGAGTTGAACCCCCAGCGGGCGCTCGGCAGGCACAAAATCCAGGAACCGGCGGGTTCTCTCGTTGCGGTGAAGAATCCCCTCTGCGGAGACGAATTCGGTCGTGAGGATGTCGGCTCCCAGATTTTTCGCCATACGGCGGAAAACGGTGTTTGTCACGCCGGCCATGGGCGCCAGATAAAGCAGGGGCGCGTCGACCGTGTGATTCATGTCACCCGCCTCCTGATAGCAAGGCTCCCACCTCCGCTTGCACGGCCGGGATTTGGTCCAGACTGAGCCGGGGATTGGCCACAACCAGCGTGTCTCCGCTGGGCAGGTGCTCGTAAACGAGCATGTCGGGGTCTGAGCTGTCCATCGGGCGAAGGACTTTTTTCCGCTCGAGCATGAGGGCCAGGATGTAAATCGCGTGGCGGCGCTCTCCGCCTTCGGCAATAAGGCGGCGCAGCAGGCCCTCGGCATCGTCCTTGGCCAGCGGCTCCGGAGGCGGCGGAGCAGGGGGCTCGTAGCGGGAGCGCCAAAAGGAAAACGGTTCAATGTTTTCATTCCGCCCGGTCCACGCCTCCTCGCACAGGTCTTCGCGGCGGAAGCCCTCCCCCTCGCGCACCAGCATGGTGTAAAACAACTCACCTTCGGCAAAGGCGCGCCCTGTGCGGGTGCACTGGTGGGCCCGCGATTTGATTTCCCAGTCGGCTTGCATCAGTTGAGTCCGGGAATCCGGATTTTTGGCAGTTCTCGGTTGGTGGTTTTCATCCAAAGCATCGCCAGGCCGGCGGCGAAAAAGGCAATCATTGGACCCCAGGCGGCCGCGAATGGCGGCACGCGGCCTCCCTTGCCAAGCGCGACAAACAGGCTGCTGGTGAAGACCAGCAGAAAAAACAGCGTGATCGCGGTGGCCACTCCCCCGAGAACCCCGCGACGCGAATACACAATCCCACAGGGCGCGGCCACAAACACAACCAGCAGGCAAACCGACGGCAAGGCCCACCTGTAGTGCCACTGCGTGCGGTAGGGAGCCAGCCGTTTTTCCGGAAAATCGCCGTTGTAGGCCAGATAGTCCCTCAACTCGGGCACCGAGAGAAAATCGGCGTTCAGCATCGAACTCGCGACCCGCCATGGAGTTTCCGACCATCCCACAACCTCGATGCGCTCGGCCATGTGCGACTTGAGCACCTCGCCAGCGGGGGAGTTTTCGATGTGTTTGGCGTCATGCAGGGTCCAGGAGCGGCGCACTGGATCATAATCCGCACGCGTGGCATACCACTGCGCGACAACCGCCCCCTCCGCATTTTGCTGGACGATTTGCAGGTCCTCAAGCCGCCCCCCGCCGATCGACATGCGCGCCACAAACCAGGTCCGAGACTCCTCGCGGTTCCGGAAAAGATGGCCCCGGATCGTCTTGTCGCTTTTCTTCCCGCGTTTGATGTCGCCAACGATGACTTTTTTCATGCCGGTGGCATGCGGGGCGCCTTCGTAATTGAAATAGGTGACGATCCCGGAAAGAAGGGCGCCCGCTGCCAAAAGCGGTGCCACGATTCTTAAAATGCTCCGGCCCGCTCCCAGCATCGAAATGATCTCGTTGGCGCGGGACATCGCCGCCAGCGCATAAAGCAAAGCCAGCAGCGTGGCCAAAGGAAGCGAGATGACAACAATCTCCGGAATCTGCGAGGCATAGTAGTCGAGAAGAGCCTCGGCCGAGGCCCGTCCTTGAATGAAATCCTGCAGGTTGTCGGCCAGATCGAAAATGAACCAGATGCCCACGAAGCCGAAAAAGCACATTAGGAATGGCACAGCGAACTTCTTGAGAACATAGCGGTCCAATATCGTCATCGGGAGGGGCAATCTATCGAGCGCGGGCGGCCCGAGTCAACGGGCGGGAGCGGGTTCGAAGACCAGCACGCAACCGCTCGGCGCGGCAAGGCCGCCCAGTTGCTCGTGAAGCCTGCGCATTCCCTCTTTCAAAGCGCCGTCTTGGGTGGCTTTTTGTTCCGCCGTGCGCGCGACCACGCGTTCGATTTTTCGTTGCAGGCGCTCTGGAAGAGTCCCCCATGGCACGCCCTCGGGATGGATTTCGGGAGGCGTGGCCGGCGCAAGGAATCGCACTTTCGGGTGCACGACCGTGGCGATTTGACCGCCCCGGGCGACATTCACTTGAAACGGTTCGCGGCAGAGGATTCCCGCTTCGACGCCGACCTCCGATCGCACGGTGAGGTCGCCTCCCCCGGGGCGTTCGCCGGAGAGCACGGCTTGCACGGGCACGCGGGTCTGAAAAAGCACGAACCGGTCCCCGCGGTTCCTTTGTCCCACGAGCACGCCGGCGTTGGCCGAGATGCGCGGAGTCGAGGGAAATCCGTTTTCGAACGCCGATTCCAGCGCGTTTACCGTGCGGACAGCGGCGTCCATGGGCTCGATGAAAAATGTCCACGAGACCCAGCAGAACAGAACCGTGATCAACGTGGCGGACCCGAGGCCCAGCCAAAAGAGGCGGTTGGCTAACATCAGAATTCGCGCTTGAGCAGATCGCAGGCCAGCCACCCCAGAAACTCCCCGCGCTCGCCAAGGGGCTCGAGCGCGGCCAGTGCGCGGTCGGTGAGTGCGCGGGCGGCTTGCCGCGAGGGTTCGAGTCCGTGCACGGCGGGGTAGGTCGATTTTCCGGCCTGCTGGTCCTTGCCGGCGCTTTTGCCCAGGACCTCGCTGGTTTGGGTGACGTCCAGAATGTCATCGATGATTTGAAAGGCCATACCGAGGTCGCGGCCGAAGGATTCCAAGCCGTCGCACCGGGTCGCCGGAGCCCCCGCGCTCATCGCGCCGAGGCGGAGCGACACCGCCACCATCGCGGCGGTTTTTCCGCGATGGATGAAATCCACATCCGCCGCGGTGGCCGTGCGGTTTTCGCCTTCCAGGTCGGCGGCCTGCCCCCCGATGAGGAAAAGACTGCCCGCCGCCCGGCCGAGCTCCCTCACCAGGTCCGCCGTTGTCCGCCCCGGAGGCGGTGGGGTCGAGGCGAGGATTTCGAAGGCCAGTGTGAGCAGGGCATCACCGGCAAGAACCGCCATTCCCTCGCCGAAAACCTTGTGCACGGTGGGCAGACCCCGTCGCATATCATCGTCGTCCATGCAGGGCAGATCGTCATGCACCAGCGAGTAGGTGTGGATGCACTCGATCGCGCAGGCGGCGGGCAGGGCCGTTGCGGGATCCCCTCCGCACGCTTCGCACGCCGCAAGGCAGAGGACCGGGCGCAGCCGTTTTCCCGGGGCGAAAAGGCTGTGGGCCATGGCCTGGTGGAGAATCGCCGGAGGCGTGTCGACGGCGGGGCAGCAGGAACGAAGGGCGATTTCGATAATCGAACGAAAGCTGGAAAGACGCTCGGAGTGGCAAGTCACGGCACATTCCTAAACCGGGACTCCCCGGCGCTCAACCTGCAAGTCCACCCGCGCGCAAATCAAAGGCCTTTTCCTCTGAGTGCAAGCATGGCATTTTGGCGGCTCCATGAAGCCATTGAAAATCGCTGTGCTCGGCTCCGGAAAAGGATCGAATTTCCGTTCGATTCTTTCCGCTGCGATGTCGGGCGCACTGCGGGTGAGGCCCGTTCTGGCGGCCTCGGACAATGCCGGATCGGGTCTGCTTTCACTGGCTGAGAATCTGGGTATCGAGACTTGCGCGATCGAGGAGCCCCGCTACCGCACGCGGCTCTCGCTGGAAGTGGAGAACGCGTTGGTCGGCCGCATTCGCGAGTCCGGTGCCGAGTTGGTGGTGTTGGCCGGCTACATGCGTATGGTCAAGCAACCTTTGCTGGAGGCCTTTCCACGCCGCATTGTGAACATCCACCCCTCGCTCCTCCCTGCATTTCCCGGGCTCGACGCTTGGAAGCAGGCTCTGGCGGCGGGCGTCGAGACCACCGGTTGCACGGTTCATTTTGTCGATGCGGGAATGGACACCGGCGAGATCATCGCCCAAAGCGAGGTGCCGGTCCTGCCGGGGGATACCGCCGAGACGCTGCATGCCCGCATTCAAGAGGCCGAGCACCGTCTTTACCCCGAGGTGTTGGGGCGCTTCTCACGCCGCGAGCTTCCCTGACTTCCCGGTTGCAGGCTTCTGCCGGCGCGGCTAAAAGCAACCTCCATGAACCGCAAGAAAATTGTCGCCGCCAACTGGAAAATGAACATGACCGTCGCCGAGACGGTGGGCTTTTTGGAAAATTTCCGGAGTCTTGTCGACGAGGTGAACGGGGTTGAAATCGTGATCGCTCCTCCGTTCACGGCTATCGCGAAGTTGTCCGAGTTGCTCGGCGGTTCGCAGAAAATCCGCCTCGGCGCCCAGAACATGTCGAACGAGAAGTCCGGAGCCTTCACCGGCGAGATCAGTGCGACGATGCTCCGCGAGTTGTTCGTGAGATACGTCATTCTGGGACACAGCGAACGCCGCCAGATTTTCGGGGAGTCGGATGTGTTGGTGAACAAAAAGGTGCACACGGCCCTCGCCAGTGGTTTGAAGCCGATTGTTTGCGTGGGGGAGACGCTGGAGGAGCGCGATGCCGGCCGTGAAAACGAGGTTTTGGAAGCCCAGTTGCGCGGCAGTCTGGCCGCAGTCACTGCGGAGCAAATGGCCGACGTGGTCATCGCCTACGAACCGGTGTGGGCGATCGGAACCGGTCGCACGGCGAGTCCCGAGCAGGCCCAGGACGCCCATGCCCACGTGCGGACGATTCTTGGCCACCTCACAAATGAAGCCACGGCCGCCAAGGTGCGGATTCAGTATGGCGGCAGTGTGAAGCCGGCCAACGCCCAGATCCTGCTCTCCCAGCCCGACATCGACGGAGCCTTGGTGGGCGGTGCAAGCCTCGAACCGCTTCCCTTCGCAGAGATCGTCAAGGCGGGCGTGCCCCGCTGACCCTGCAGGGCGGCTAGCCGTTCAACTCCGATGCCACAACCCCGGCGGCGAGGTTCATTTCCTCCGGGGTGTTGTAGAAGTGGGGACTGAATCGAATCCACCGCTCGCCGGAACGCGTGCTGCGCAACGAGACCGTGATGCGCGCTTTTTCGAATGCTTCGAAAAGCCTCCGGCTGTCGAGGCGCGGGTGTCGCGCCGTGAGAATGCCCGAGCGCAGGGGATCGGGTGCGCGGGGGGAAAGGAACTCGCACCCCAGCGCGGCAAGGCGTTCCTCGAGGTGGTCGCGGTTTTCGAGCACCGCCCGTTCGACCGCGGCGGGCCCGAAACCTTCAAGCATTTCCAGCGAGGCCTTCATCCCCAACAGGCCGGTGATGTTGAGAACACCCGGCTCGTAGCGGCGGGCGGTTTCCTCGAAGACGATTGATTCCTGGGCGATAAAATCCGGGGATTTGACATTCCACGCGCCCAGGAGCGTCGGGCGGCAGAGGGGGAAATTCCGCTCAGCCACATATACGATGCCGATGGCAAGCGGTCCAAGCATCCACTTGTGCGCATCGGCACTGAGAAAATCGACGTGCGCCACATCCAGCGAAGTGGCTCCCAGGGACTGAATGGCATCAACGGCAAACAGGATGCCGCGCGCGCGGAGGAGACGCCCGATGGCATCGACATCGATCCGGCGGCCGCTGAGAAAATGGCATGACGCCAGCGCGACCAATCGCGTGCGGGGGGTGAGGGCGGCTTCCACAGCCTCGGGTGTGATTCCGCCAGGGACTTCGGTCCGGAGGCGTTTGGGAACCACCCCGCGATCGGCCAAGGCCGCCCACGGATAAACATTTGCCGGGTAGTCGTCCCCGTAGAACAGCACTTCATCCCCCGGGTGCCAATCCAGGCCGTTGGCAAAAAGGCTGAGTCCAAGCGAGGTCGGTCCGAGAAGGGCGATTTCGGAGGCCCGGGCCCCGATCAAGCGGGCGCAGAGGCTGCGGGATTCCGAAACCTTGCGCAGGACATCACCGAATTCCTGATGCCTCGTGCAACTTGCCTCGGCATGGACCTGAATCGCACGGGCCGCACATCGCGGAAGCACGGTCACCGCCGCATGGGCCAGAAACACACCCTGCTCACACACCGGAAATTCCTCCCGGCGGGCCCCCTCGGATTCAAAGAATCTCATAAACGTGCCTCTTCGGCTTCGTGAATGAGTTTCCAAAAGTCGGTGTTCGAGGCCAAGCCCCCGTCCTCCTCGTCGAGGGGCAGGTTCGAGCGGAAGAGAAAGTCGCGAATGGTGTTCTTGTGAAGCACGCGATGGATAAGGAGGCCTTGGGGGTGTTTTTCAAAATAAATCCGGTAGTCGCGCGACCGGTAGCGGAGAAGCGAGCGACCATCCCGGGTGACCTTTCCGAAGCGCTCGGAATCAAGATTTTCAAGATCACCGGGAAGAAACTGAAACTCGGCCAGCAGGTCGAGTTGCAGGTCCTTTGGCAAGCCGGCCATTTCGGCCGCGCTGATTTGATTGAAAATCACCTGAAACATGAACGTCGTTTTTCCACCCGGGAGAGCGGGTGCGCAAGGGTGGAGTTCAAGCGGGGGCTTTAACCAGCGGCCTCCGCATCCATCAGCAGCGTGGCATCGGCGGGTCGAAGCGCCCCGGCCGGAATCGAGGGGTCGCACGCCAGCAGACGGGGAACAACCGGGGCCTTTTCCGCGCCCGTGACCACCCAAAGCACGTGGCGGGCGCGATTGAGCACCGGATAGGTCAGCGTCATCCGGCGCCGGTTTTGGTAAATCCCGGTCAGCGCGACATCCCGCGATTGCTCGTGCAAAACCGCATCGCCGGGTATGAGCGAAGCCGTATGGCCATCCGGTCCCAGACCGAGATGCGCCAAATCCAGCATCGGCGGGATTCCACAAAGCGACTCCAGTGTGCGGGCGTAGGCTTCCGCGCCGGCTTGGGGGTCGGCCTCGTTGACCGGCATGGCATGAATTTGAGAATCGGGAATCGGAGCGTGGCTGAGCAGGCTCTCCCGAAGATGCGTGAGGTTGCGGTCGGGATCGCCGGCGGGAGCGATACGCTCGTCGACCTGAAAAACATGCACGGAGGCCCACGGCACCTCCTGCGAGGCCAGCGCGCGGAGCATTTGCCATGGCGTCCGGCCTCCACTCACCGCGAAGGTGAAAAGGCCGCGTGCGGCGACCGCGTTTCGGGCGTGGAGGGCGATCAATTCGGCGGCACGCGTGGCGACCGCATCGGCGTTCGGGAGTGTCTCGGTTGTCATTGGGCGGAAATCTGGCAGGACGGACTCGAACTGGCAATGCGGGGATCAGGCCAGAAGATCGGCACAAACCCGGGGCGCGTCGAAAAACTCCCGTGCCACCCGGAGGGCGCCGAGGCGGTGGGTTTCGTAATCAGCCGCCACGCGATCGATGGCCGTTGCCGCTTCGGCAGGATTTTCAAACGTCATCAAACCATCCTGAGGCGGGATGTGCGCGCTCCAGCCGGTGTCCTGCACAACCACTGGAACTCCGGCGGCGAGATAGCAGGCGCTGCGGCAACTGAACCACCCGCTGCGCGATGCCACGTAGCCGTTTTTGGCGATGCTCCATTCGCCTTTCGAAGAGGCCAGGAAATCGCGATAAGTGCGGTAATCCGGAAGCACCCGGTCGGGCTCGACGAGGCCCCAGCCTTTCGCTTCCAACATCGCGGTGGGGCGCTTGTTTCCGATGCCTTGGCCCATCGCCAGAAGAAACCGCTCGGGCGTGAGCGAGGGCAGGTCGAGGAAGCGTTCAAACTCCCGGTCTTTTTGCCCGTAGGAACGTCCCTCGAACTCCTTGGGCGCATAGCTCGCCCAGTTCATCACGGTCGTCCAGCAACCCCCGGCGGCGTGTGCCGGGACCGCCCGCGGGGGATGCCAATGATCCAAGGCAACGGGTTGAACCGTTGGCTTCCACTCGAATCCCGCTGTCGGAACCAGGCAACCGGGCGAACCGATGCCCAATCCGAAGGAAAACTTGCGCTCGTGGGCGGCCACCCGCCGGGCGAATTCGGAGCCGGGATGGCTTGCAAGACCGATGTGGGTGAACATCGGGTCGCCGTCGAGAAAGAGTTTGAGCGGGATCGCGGCGGTGTCCTCGCGAAGCCAGCAGGCTCCGGAGACGTTGGCCAGGACATCGGCGGAGCGCAGGATTTTTGCCACCTCCGACGGGTCGGAAACCCCGTGGAATGTCTCGTCGGCCGCATTCCGGTAGATCCAGCGGTCTCCGAGGCCAAAGTCCTCCATGACCTTTCCCAAGTAGGCGGTGTTGTGATGGCACTCGGCGCTGGGTTCCATTTTCACGGGGTCGTAGGCCCAGGTTCCCGTGTCCTCCAGATACCACACATCGTGCCCGAGCGCCTGGAATCCCAGCATGTATTGGATGTAGTCCCACGTCACACCGCCGAAGGCATACTGGCCGATCAGGCCGGTTACGATGATTCGCATGGGGGAAATCCTAGGTCCCGACGGTTCTGCTCAGAAGTAAAAATCCAAGCCTTGTTCGCGAAAGGCTTGTTTTTGGTCGGACAGATACTTTTCACCCAGGGCGTCGAATCCGCCCGAGGCGCGGAACCCGCGCAGGAAGGCATTGATGCGTTCGCGCAAATCCGAATTGTCCTTGGCGAGGCCGACCGCCCAAGATTCCTTCCGGAGGGGCTGGAGGAGCGGCTTGAGCTTCCCGCTCTGCATGGAGGCGTTTTTCCAGACGCTCATCTGGTCATAAACAAACGCATCCGCCTTGCCTTGGAGGACCTCGGTCACGGCGGCGGATTCCTTTTCAACCGCGAGAATTTTGGCGGCCCGGATGTTGGCCCGGGCCCAGACCTCGCCTGTCGTTCCTTGACGCACCACAATCGTCCGGCCTTCCTGGTCCAAATCCTCCAAGCCCTGTGCGGACGATGTTGAAGGCACCAGCAAGGCCAATCCCACAGAGAGGTAGGGCTCGGAGAACGAGATCGATTCCCGCCGTTCCGGCGTGTCGGTCATCGATGAGATCACACAATCGATCTGGCCGGTTTTCAATGAGGGGATTAGTCCTGTGAACGGGATGTTTTCGATGCGAAGCGGGCGTCCCAGAGCGGCGGCGAGGGATTCCGCCAGATCGACACTGACGCCCGTGGGGCGTCCCGAAGCGTCAATGGTTTCAAATGGGGGATAGGACAAATCCATACCCACCCGCAATGGTTCCGGCCCCGAAGGCCGGCTGCATGCGCCCAGAAGAAAAACGCAAAACAAGGCCGCCGCATTCACCGGAAGACGCTTGAAACACGGCAGGGAAACCCACGTCGCGTTGAAGAAGTTCATGCAAAACAGGCTCAATTTTTTTCCACCAGCTTGACGTCGTCCAGGCAGAGGCTTCCAGAGCCCTGGGTCAGCGTGAACACAAAAGTGATATAGGCTCTGTTGGTCTCGCTGAGCGAGGCCAGATCCTTGTTGTCGAATTGGATTTTGACCTCACGCTTCGCCTCGGTCCAATTCGAGCCGGTCGGAATGTTCAGAACCTCGGTTTGAAAATCGTTCACCGATTGGGCACCCCGTCTGGCAACTGATCCACGGTCGCCTTTCACGATCTCGGCGGCTTTTGTTTCCACGGAACCCTCCCAGCGGAGGATGGCCCGCCCGTTGGTTACGTTGGCTCCACGCGATTTAAACGACAGGGTGTAGCTTTTACCGGTTTGCAGAGGTTTCGATATTTGCTGTCGGAGGATGAAGATGTTCGGGGTTGTTACACCGAGCTCTGTTTCTTGCGAGTCGGCTTTCGGTGGGTTCGGAATGGGGAAAAATTTGGGCGCGATATCTTGGAAGCCCGCCTCCAGAAAGGCGTTGCCCTCGGCGGGTTCGACAGGCATCGGCGTGGCGGTTGCATTGGCTGTGGTGGCCGGTTTTTTAACGGCTGTGATGTAAGCGCCGAAATTGCCACGGCTGAAGCCGTCGTTTGCATCCCACTCGCTCGGGGCAAACATGGGAACACCCTTGAACTCGGTGGCGATATCTTTGGGAGCGGCGAATTTGGGAGCGGCGGCCGTGCCTTCGTTCAAAGCCATGGCGACGCGACCCGAGCGCTTGCCAATCACAAGGTCGAAAAGTCCGTCACCGTTGAAATCCCCGGTGCTAATGGTGGAAGCGCCCCCGAGATTCAGAAGGTTTGTCGCTTTGATCGCTTCCAGCGGATCGAACGCGGCTCCGTCCTCCTTCGCAGTCAGTCCTGCCATGGGGGCTCCGCCGATGGTGATGAAGGTATGGAATTTCAATGGCTCGCCGGGTTTCCAAGCACTGCCGGGGTTCAGGTAGACCGCGATGCGCCCGCTCCGCTCGGCCACCAGAAGGTCCGGGTTGCCGTCGCCGTTGTAGTCGGCGATGGCAGGCACGAGTTGCTCGAGTCCCATCCCATAGGCGAGTGTGGTGCGCTCCTCGGGGGTCGCGGTGGGAAGTCCCACGCCTTTGCCCGGGAAGATGTGAATGCTGTTGGCGGAGTAGGAGCCCTCGCCGATGATCAAGTCCAGCTTGTTGTCCTTGTTCCAATCCGCGGCCAATGGGGAAAAGACATTGCCCCAGCGCTCGGGGGTCTTCTGCAAGACGTATTGCTCGTAAGGGTTCGTGTTTTTAAAATTCGGCTTACTGGCGGTTCCCGAATTCGGCAGGAGGAGGATATCCCCTCCATAGGTTCCGATCAGCAGGTCGAGCTTGCCGGTGCGCGCCACATCGGCCAGCGAAATCCTCTGCACGCTGCGCATCACAAACTGGCGCTGCAGTTCTTCTCTTGAAAGCCCGGGGCTTTTGGAATTCTCCGGTTTTTTTTCCTCTTCTTTGACGCTTGGTAGCTGAGCAGGCTTGGGGTTGAGAAAAAGGGAGGCGAACTCGGGATTGGAGAATTTGGGCGCCGTTTTGGAGCCTTGGTTGAAGAACACCCGCAGGTAGCCCTCGCCGTCGATCAACGCGATATCCTGGAGGCCATCCGCGTTGAGATCGCCGGCGGAAACCGATACCGGCATTGCCTGGCCGTCGCTGATGCCGCCCCCGGCCGCAAGGACATTGGCCTCGCCGGGCGTGGCCGTTATCACTCCGGATTCGGTGACACCCGTCCAGGGATTGGAGGTGCGCACGGAGCGCTCGAAACCGCCGTTTGCAATCCAATTCGTCGGCTGTTGGGCAATCAAGGGAAGGCAGCCTGTCGAGAGAGCCAGGAGGGTCGCTGGGAGATTTTTCATTTTGGATCTATCCTTTCTCATACCTGATCGCAGCCCGCAAGCAAAGGACGGACGGCGATTTTTTCGGGGCCGGCAAGCCGCGATCACCCCTCGTCGGGGAAGTCACCTGCAACTTTGTAAATAAGCTTCCCGAAGCTTTGGACGCCCGGATTTCTCAAACCTCAAACCTTAGGCTCGCGCGAATGACTTGCTCCGTTAGAACCAAACCACCGGCTCCTTGAACAATTCCAATTAGATCGGAGCTTGCCGAATCAAAAATCCCAATACCCGCAATCCCGGAGACCTCGCCCAATCCGTAGTTTTCAGCGGCGCCGAAGAGCTGAATCTTGTCCTGTCGCGGCGTGAAGTCGGTGATTACGGCGTGGGAGCCAGACAAATCGCCAACCGCTGAAAGATCGCTGTAAAAGTTCCCTGAAGCGCCACCCAGAACGAACATATCCTTTCCGCCGCCGCCAGTGAGGGTATCTTGCTCCGCTAGGCCCGAACTGTCGGACCGGAACGAACCGAAGAGGACATCGTGACCGCCCGCTCCGTTCAGAATGTCATTCCCCTCAAATCCGTAGAGGAATTCTTTCCGGGAAGTTCCCGTCAGTTCGTCCACCGATGAGGACCCGAAAACCACAGGCGATTTTTTCCCGTTGAGCGCCGCGATTGCGGAGCGATCCTCAGTATCCAGCTGCTCCACAGGAATATCCAGCCAGTCGAGGCCTTTTAGTCCCTTTACCGAGATTTCATCCCAGTCCACCGAAGCCCAGGACAGTCCCTCCGAGTTTTGTAAATCCCGAGTGTCAATACGTGACCAATCGATCGATTCATAGATCACGTCCCGCTCGCTTGGGTCGAGTCCGGAAACATCCGTCCATTCGACCTCGCTCCACTCGATAAACCGGTAATCCGCTGCATCCAATGCCGCAAAGTCTACTTGCGACCAGTCAACGGCCGCGTAGTCACTGATCGGCCCGTCATTTTTAAAGCGGAGTTCCTTCCATTCCACCGAGGCCCATCGAATCGATGCGTAGTCATCTGCGGACAGGTCGGTGTAGTCAATGCGCCCCCAGTCGAGTGTGATGTAGTCATTGGCCCGGCCACGGCCGGTGTCTTGTAATGAGCTCCAATCCACGAAGCCCCAATCGATCTGGACGTAGTCGTCGACCAGAGAACCGCCGCGTTTGTCAAACTCATGGATTTGCACTTCTCCCCAATCGATATCGTCGTAGTCGCTAACCGCTGAGTCCTCGTCGGCGTCCAATTCAACCCACTCGACTTCTCCCCAATCAATATCTTGAGAGTCCTCGACTCCCCAGTCGAGTTCGTCCCAGTTGATCTGGCCCCAATCGAGGTCCCTGGCATCGCGCCAGTCAACCTCGCTCCAATCGATTTCGCCCCAGTCGATGAAATCGGCGTCATCGACTTCCCAATCGAGTTCATTCCAGTCGATTTCCCCCCAATTGATGGTTTGAGAGTCCTCGGCTGCCCAATCGAGTTCGTCCCAGTTGATCTGGCCCCAATCGAGGTCCCCGGCATCGCGCCAGTCAACCTCGCTCCAATCGATTTCGCCCCAGTCGATGAAATCGGCGTCATCGACCTCCC
>CAMCXK010000045.1 GCA_945883435.1 Chthoniobacter flavus
GGCTCACCTCCCAACTTCTCGGTTTTGGAATCAATCCCACCATTGTCTCTCTGGTTGGGCCGGAGGTCGACAACCGGAAAAAAATTGCGCGCTATCTCAAGGCCGGCGGGCAACTCCGGACTGGAACACTTGCCCTGGTGACACCTCTCGGTCTCGCGTTGCTATGGGTTTCCGGGGGCAAATCAGGATTCGCGGCCGGGATGCTCGGTGTTCTCTCGGTCTGCCTGGCCGGGGCGAACATTCTCGCGGCACGGATTGATCTCCTCAGCGCTCCATTGCAGATGCAGCGGCGTATCGGAACGCTTTACCGGAATCAAGTGTTCGGCGAGATCGTGAAGACAGCGGTGCTCGCAGGTCTCTGGCTCACCCAGTCGGTGAATGTTCTAACAGCCGTTTTGGCCGGACTGGCTGGCCTGGCATGCACCCATGCATGGCTGCGGCATGCGGTGGGAAGATTCCGGACAACGGATCCTGTCACCGCAGAGCGGCGGGAAATCCTTCATTTCATCCTGCCCGGCATTCCGAATGCCCTGTTCGGAGCATTTCAAGGCCAGATCGCATTGTTCGTCTCGGCGGCTCTTGGCGGCGCCCGTCAAACAGCATCGGTGGGGGCTCTGGGACGCATTTCCCGGCTTCTGGCATTTTGCAATGCTGCGAATCCGATGCTTTTGGGGCCTTCCCTTACACGCTTGCCGGAGGCCAGCTTCCAGCAACGCCTTCCGTGGGTGCTGACAGGCGCCGCAGGGCTTTCCCTTGCGCTTGGTTTGTCCGGATTCCTCCTGCCCGGCCCTCTGATTGCCATCCTCGGAGCCCGTTATCAGGATCTAGAGGGAGTCGTGGGACTCCTCACCGCCGGGGCTGGATTCGCCTACGCCGGTAGCGTCATGGCAACCATCATCAGCTTTAAACGGTGGACCGCCTGGTGGTATTCCTTCGGTGTGATCACCCTTGTTTTATGCGCACAGGCCGTGGTGTGTTGGAGGTTTCCGATGAACTCGGTTCAAGGGGTTCTGGCTCTGTGGGTGGCGGCCAACGCGGTGAGGACCGTCTGCATGGCGGGATTCATTGCGGTGGCCCGCATGTCTCCACAGTGGCTTCGCCCGGCCCCGCAGGACGAGATTGCAAAACCATGATGCGAGATTTGCTTATCCGCACTCCGTTGCGCCGCATCTATCGTTTGTGGTGGGAGCATCGCTACGGCGTGCGACCCAACGATGTTTTTTTGGTATCCTACCCCCGGTCCGGCAACACGTGGGTGCGCTTCATGCTGCTTCAGGCGCGCCCCGAATTCCGGGAACCGGATTTCAAGCGCATCGAGGAGATTATTCCCGACATGCACAGCCCGCGGGCGTGGTTTCAGTCCGCTCGCACAAACCTCGTCAAGTCCCACTTGTGCCACTGGCAACCTTTCCGCAGGGTTGTTTACCTCGTGCGCGACGGACGGGCGGCAGCATGGTCGAATTGGCGATACCAGTTGGATGAAGGAGTTTTTCAAGGGAGCTTTGCCGACTTTTTGTCCTCTCCAACCTGGCCCTCGACATGGGGCCAGCATGTCAGCGGGTGGGTCGGCGCGAGAGAGACCAGGCTGGTCGTCCGCTACGAGGATCTGGTTGCAAATCCCGTTGGAGAACTCGAAAAAATCACCACCTTGCTGGGCTGGGCCTGTCCTCGGGAAAGACTGGCCCGCATCGCTGCGGCATCGACCCGGGAAAGGATGAAGACCATGGAGGATCGGGAACGCATCCGCCTCCATCGGGTCGGAACAGGGAAACGTTCTTGGCGCGAGGACTTCAGCCCTGAATTGGAGCAATCTTTTCTTGACGGATTGCCCCCGGCGGCAATGCCTTTTCTGGTGCCCTGCGCGTCATGATATTGTGTCCCCGCTTTACATTCATTCACATTCCGAAGAATGCCGGGAGTTTTGTGGAGGCGGTCCTTCGCAGCGCTTTTCGAACCACCCCGCGCCGGTTGATCGGGCTTGTAGAGCGATGGGACGCCTTGGTGACCAACCGCATTCTCAATCGCAAGCCGCACTGTTACCTCTCAACCGGATGGCAGCGATTAATGAAAGGATATGCCGAAATTCTCGTTCACGGCTTTGCCAGCGAGGCCCCTGCCAATCGCCTCCACCGTCCCATGCTGGCCGTCCTTCGCGATCCACTGGACCGCTCGATCTCCGAGTTTGAATTCCGGTGGTGGGAATGGTCCGGGGCGCGGCACCCGAACGAGGATTCCATCCGCCGCCGCTATCCCGATTGGCCGTTTATTAAATCATTCCGGGATCACGTGCTTCTGCGCGACGAGTTCCACACCCTGTTTCAGGAGGACGTGCGGCCTGTCGACCGTGTGGGAATTCAGACAGAAACCCTCATCCGGTTCTGCTGCCGGAATCCCCGGCAATTGCTGGCTTCGGGGGCTTCCGGACTATCCCTCCCGCGTGTCCTGGCCGACCTTCATGACATTCATTTTCTCAACATGGATTTCTTAAACACCGAGTTGGCGAGTTACCTCCGTGCCGAAGGTGTCTCGCCGGAGGTTGCGGCGCGGGCGGAGCGCCACGAGAGGGTTCTTCCGGCAAACCGCGGCCGCATGGAGCACAAGGATTTCGACCGTTACTATGACAGCGAATTGCTGGAGCACGTCCGACGCAAAGAGGCGATTGCCATGCAGTTTTGGAAAATGGCAACCGATGGTTGCCGCACTGCCGCCGATTTCCAAAGGTGTGCCGGATTGTGAACACAAGCCGTCCAATCGCATGGGTGCAGCCATTCGGTATGAACGCCGAAGGAGGAAGCTCGCGTATTTTTCGGAGCCTTCTTGAAGGGCGCACCGCGAGTGTGCTCGTTCATGGACAGCAACCGCCCCCCCCGAGTCGCTTTAACGAGGTTTATCTGTGCGACCGGCCGCGATTCGGACGGTTGGAAAACACCCGTTTTTGGGGAATGTTGCAAAGCACGCGCCTCCTCCGCTGGCGTGCTTCGCGCAAACGCATCCGGGCCCGACTGGACGATTGGCACCCCCCCCTTGTGCACAGTCACGTCCACGGCACTGGGTTCATTCATGCGTTTCGCTGGTGCGAGGATCATGCTGTTCCGCACGCGGCGAGCTTTCATGACGACATCCGGCATCTGTGTCTCGGAGATCCCCTAAAGGGCCTTTGGGAACGCATGGCGGGCGATGTTTGGAGAAGGTCTTCCGTTAGATTCGTGATCTCACCAGAAATGGGCCGAACCTACGAAGCCCGATATGGAAGCGCTCCTTGGACCATCGTTACGGATGGACTGGATCAGATCGCGGATTCGGTCCGCCCAACAGCTTCGAAGCGACTGCACGTTTACTTTGCCGGGGCCTTGAATGTGCCCTACGAACCCTGTTTCTTGGCGCTTCAGAAGGCCTTGAAAAACATCCAAGCGTCCCGTCCCGATTGGTCGGTGCGATTGATCCTGCGCGGCGGGCGGAACTTGAAGGGGGAGGATCCGGGCGCACCTCATGTGGAGGTCCGCCCGTATGCCGACCAAGCGTCCGTAATCCGTGACTTGGAGGAGATTGACGTGCTCTACCTTCCGCTCTCGCTGGATGTGAAATATGCGGATTTCGCGCGGTTGAGTCTCTCCACGAAACTCGTGACCTACTTGGGATCCGGTCTTCCGGTTTTTTATCACGGGCCAGCTGAATCGGCAGCTTGGCGACTTTTACGCGAACACGATGCCGCGTGGGGTTGCCACTCATTGAGTCCTGACGAGATTGCCCATGGACTTGTGAGTTTGGAGGAAAGCGGCCGCGCAATCGTGGAAAACGCTCTGGCGCTGGCCCGGCGGGATTTCCGGATCGCGGATATTCGGCTTCGCTTTCACCAAACCCTCCAGCATTGTGGAGTCGCAGAATGAGACTGTCTCTCGTCATCCCCTCCTACGGCCGGCCCTTGGATTTGAAACGCTGCCTGACGGCGCTCCGTTCACAGGCGTTGCCGGGACTGGAGATTCTGTGCGTTTGCCGACAAAGTGATGTTGCAACCCAACGCGAAGTGGAAGCCGCATTTGCCGCCGATCCGCGTGTGAGGGAGGTGACCGTGCTGGATCCTGGTCTCGTGGCCGCGATGAACGCGGGATTGCGCGCCGCCAACCAGGAATCGGAGTTCGTGACCTTCACCGACGACGACACCGAGGCCCCTCCCGATTGGCTGAGTATTGTCGTGGCACACTTCGACTCGCATCCGGAGTGCGGGGCCGTCGGCGGTCAAGACCGCCTTCAACTCGACCTCCCGGGGCTGAAGAATCCTCCCGTCGCGGACAAGGTCGGGATTTACACTTGGTCAGGCGGTTTTCATGCCACACACCACTGTCCGATTCGGGAGGATTTTGTGAGGTGTCACGTTCTCAAAGGCGTGAACATGACCTACCGCCATGAACTAATCCGAGATTTTGTCATCGGCCAGGGACTCGGAGGTGAAGGCGCGCAAGTGGGCAGCGAGGCCAGTCTGGCGGCCAGAGTCCGTTCGCGCGCACGGGAGTTGCACTTTCTCCGCGATGCATGGGTGATTCACCATGCCTCCCCCAGAGGCTATCAGGATGACCGGTTGGATATGGAAACCGATTTCGCCCGCCAAACGACGCGCAACCAAGCTTACGTGGTCAACCGCTATCTCCCCTGGCCAGTCGCTTTGGCCTCCTCTCTCCGCCAGATTCTAGTGGGATCGCGGTTCGTTCCGGGACTCCTGCGCTTGCCGTTTCTTCCGGGGAAATGGCATCTCACCCTGCGGCACTTTCCTTTTCTCATTTCCGGGATTTATGATGGACTCAAGGATCGGCTTTTTTCTCCGCCATGAACTTTCCCCACCTTTTTCGGAATCGGTTGAAAGCCCCTCTTGGCAGCCCGGCTTGGCTGAAACTGTGGGCCAAAAGGGCGTGGACGATGCCGGAACTGGTGATTTTGGAATGGACACGCCTCCGTAACCGTCTCTCGGGTGTAGCCATGGGCGAATTGGCCGACTTGGGACAAGCCCGTTTGCAAGGGCCCCGATGCCGGTTGAGTGTGGAATCAGGCGCTTTCGTGGGACGGGCGGAGATCCAACTTCTGGCGAACGTATCCATCGGGCGCAATGCGGTCATCAACGATGGGGTGCGCATCCTGACGGGATCCCACGACGTGGGCAGCCCGATCTTTGCGGCCCGAACCGCCCCGGTGCGCATTGGAGATTCGGCATGGATTTGCACCGGCGCTATCGTCCTGCCGGGCGTCTCGATCGGCGAAGGGGCTGTGGTAGCCGCCGGATCCGTGGTTACAAAAGATGTTCCAGCCGGCCAGATCGTGGCAGGCCAACCGGCGCATTTCCTGAAGGAGCGCCCCATTCGCAAGCTGACGAGCAGCCCCAATCTGCTTCGGGCCTGCTACGAAGCTTGGCTGGGGAATCCCGCCCGCCCCACCGCATGAGAATCGCGGGGATGCATCCCACGGGTAATGCCAATTCCCGCGAGGCGATGTCGGCCTACGCCGAGGCGGGCTGGCTGGAGTGTTTCTTTACAACCATCGCCGTCTTCAAGGGGAATCTCTGGCATCGCCTGTCGGATCTTTCAGGGCTTTCGGAGTTCACCAAACGGCAGTTTCCAGAATCGCTCCGGGCGGTCACGCACTCCCGGCCATCAAGGGAACTCATGCGCCTTGCCGCCCAGCGCCTCGGTTGGCAGGCTCCTCAAAGGCACGAAACGGGCTGGGCGAGCGTCGATGCAGTTTATCGCGGAATCGACCAATCGCTCGCCATATGGATTGAGAGCCATCGTCCCGATGTGGTGCATGCCTACGAAGACGGCGCGCTGCAGTCTTTTCAAGCGGCGGGGCGGGTTGGAACTCGATGCGTCCTGGACCATCCGGTGGCCCATTGGCGTCGGGTGCGTTCGATTCTCGAGGAGGAGCGGGACGCCGCGCCGGAGTGGGCTTCGACGCTCGTGGGCCTTCGGGATTCGGACGAAAAGAGGGATCGCAAGGATCAGGAACTCCAACTGGCAGATCTGATTCTTGTTCCCTCGCGATTCAGTCTTGAAAGCCTTGATTCCTGTCCATTCGCTGTGGGGAAACGGGTGGTTCTTCCTCTGGGGGGACCTGTGCAGGCGTCCTTCGAGACTCTGCACCACAATACCGGGCAAACCTTGCGGGTATTGTTTGTCGGTTCCCTCAGCCAATTGAAGGGTCTCTCCTACCTCTTCGAAGCTGTCGAAACCCTCGGATCACGGATTGAACTCACGCTCATCGGCCGCCCACCTTTGGAAAGCTGCCGGATTTTACAGGATCACTTGGCCCGGCACCGGTGGATTCCCGCTCTGTCGCATGCAGGCGTTCTCGACGAAATGACGAGGCATGATGTGCTGGTATTTCCATCCTTGTGCGACGGATTTGGAATGGTGGTGACTGAAGCCCTTTCTCGCGGTCTTCCGGTCATCACCACGCCCCGCACATGCGGTCCGGATATTATTGAAGAAGGAGTCAGCGGCTATGTCATCCCCGCAAGAGATGCCATGTCGATCTCGGAAAAACTTGACATGCTGGACCGTGACCGTGACCGCTTGGCTTTCATGCGACGGTCCGCCCTTCAGTCGATGCGGCACCGCACATGGTCCTCCTACCGCGCCGGATTGTTGGAATTGGTCGGAAGGCTTGCTCCGGTCTGCCCGGGAATCCGAGGGGTATGAACCGCCTTGATCAGCTTCGATGGCTGCTGTGGGCCTATATCGGACTTCTCATTTTTGAGGGGGCGCTTCGAAAATGGATTTTTCCGGGACTCTCCACCCCCCTGCTGATCGTGAGGGACCCCTTGTGTTTGGCGGCGTTGTGGCTTGGGTGGCCATTGTTGCGGAAAAGCCAATGGTTCACCTGGATCGCCGGTTTTTGGGGAATCGGAATCACAGCCATCCTGCTGTCGCAGATCGGAGGTCATGGAGACTTGCCAACCGCGCTGTATGGCGCCCGCATCCTCGTGCTTCATTTTCCTCTCATTTTCCTGTTGGGACTTGTCTTCAACCGAAACGATGTTTGGGCCTGTGCAAAAGCATTTCTGATATTATCCATTCCGATGACCGCCTTAATCGCCTTCCAATACTCACTTCCTCAAAGCCATTTTTTAAATATCGCCCCTGGAGGAGAGGGAAGTGCCGGCTTCGGGGGGGCCCTTGGTAAATTCCGCCCCCCGGGAACTTTTTCTTTCATCAATGGTTTGACCGATTATTACGCGCTGGTGGCGACGTTCCTCGCCAGTTGGCTTGTCAGCGGTCCCAAGCCGATGCCCCGCTGGATTTGGTTGGCGGCGGCATGTTTAATCGTTGCTCTTCCGCTCTCAATTAGCCGCACTCTTCTTTTCAACTATGTCTTGATTGCCAGCTTCTGCGCATTGGCCAGCATGTTGGCGGGCAAGGCCGTGCAGAATTTTATTGCAGGGGCGGCAGTGATCGGTGTTCTGGCGGTTGGCATCTCGCAATCGGAAGAGTTTCAAGGAGCCTATGAAGTTTTTTCGGCCCGTTGGGAGGAAGCGAACTGGGCCGAGGGACAAGGCGAGGGCGTCCTCGGGGTGCTGTCCCGTCGTGTGGGTGGCGGGATGCTTGAGGCCTTGAACATGACCGCCGAAGTGCCACTTTTTGGTGCCGGAATCGGTCTTGGTTCAAATGTTGGAGCAATGAGAGCTGTTGGACAAAAAGAATTTGCCGTTGCGGAGGCATCCTGGCCTGCCATGGTCGGAGAGCTCGGACCGCTGCTGGGACTCGCGTTGATCCTTCTTCGACTGGCACTCGGAATCCACTTGTTTCTGCTGGCGTGGCATCACGCACTGCGTGGCAACCCTCTACCACTCACGATTGCAGCGGTCGCGATTCCCGCCATGGTCATCGGGCAAACCGGTCAACCAACGGCCCTTGGTTTTTTAGTAGTCTCCTGCGGACTCCTGCTTGCTGCTTGCCAATTTCCCTTGGTCTCCATCAAAGTTTCCAGCCCCCCTGCTCCATCCCTCCGAGAAATCAAATTTTCAAACTTCACAACTAACATTAAATGAGTTATTTGATTTTTTTAATAAAAGCAATCATTTGCCTTTGCCCTTGGATATTCAAGCGAAGGATCTTGAATCGATTTTGGGGCTACCAGTTGCATCCCAGCTCAAAGATCGGGTTTTCGTGGGTCTATCCCAGACATTTGACGATGGCGAAAGGAAGTAAAATCAACCATTTCAATGTGGCTATTCACTTGGATGAGATCTTAATGGAAGCCGAGAGCGTCATTGAACGGGGAAACTGGATTACCGGCTTTCCATCGGGGTTAAAATCCGCTCATTTTGCGCATCAACCCAAGCGGGTTTCGCGTTTGCGGATGGGTTCCCACTCCGCGATCACGAAAAACCATCATTTGGACTGCACCAATGAAATTCAAATCGGAAGTCACGCGACAATTGCCGGATATGGATCTCAATTTTTGACTCATTCGATTGATCTGCAGGAAAACCGACAGGACAGCCGACTTATTCAAATCGGCGATTATTGTTTTATCGGAACCGACGTAGTAGTTTTGGGAGGCGCAATCCTCCCTTCACACAGTGTGCTGGCCGCGAAATCGCTTTTGAACAAAGCGTATTCCGACGATTGGCATTTGTATGCCGGAGTCCCGGCAATCCCGAAGGGTGAGATTCCAAAATCCGCAAAATACTTCACTCGCAAAGAGGGATTTGTTTATTAAGAAGTTTGGAGCCTCCTGAAAAAAATCTGCGCACAACGTGTTTATCCATCTCATCGGAAACTATTCGGCCGACAATCAGGAGAGCATGCTGCGATACGCCCAGATGCTTTTCCGGCAATTGTCGATTCGAGGGCACAAGGTCGCATTAACCCAACCGCCGGTGGTCTGGGGTCGCTTGGGGCGTTCACAATCCGGGCTCCGAAAATGGCTGGGATACGTCGACAAGTTTATCCTTTTCCCCGGTGCCTTGCGAAAGATCGTCCAGTCATCTCCCTCCGGAACGGTTTTTCATGTGTGTGACCACTCGAATGCCATGTATGGCTCCGTGCTGGGATCAAGACCCCGGTTGGTGACCTGCCACGATCTTTTGGCGGTGCGCGGCGCACTGGGCGATCCCGCTGCCATGTGCCGCAGCTCAAAGACCGGTGTTGTTCTCCAACGATGGATTTTGGGGAGTTTGTCGGCTTTTCCCGTGGTCGCATGCGTTTCCGAGGCCACGCGCGATGATCTTCAGAGGCTTGTCAAAAATAAAATCAAGGCGTGTCCCGTAATCCCCAATCCACTGAATGGAAACTTCCAACCGCTCGAGCGCGCAGATGCCTTGAATGCTCTGGAGGGCCGCTTTCCTGCAATTGTTGATCGTCCATTTTTGCTGCACGTGGGTTCCTCCCAACCCCGCAAAAACCGGGCCTATCTCGCCCGGATGCTGGCAATTGCCCCGAGGCGGGAGGCACGGATCGTTTTTGCAGGGGAAGCGGCCACGGATGAGGAAAGGCGGATCTTCCGCGAGACCGGCCTTGAAGACCGGTTGATCGAATATCCTTGTCCCTCACACTTGGAATTGCTGGCCCTTTACTCCCTGGCTCGTGCACTTGTTTTTCCTTCGTGGTCGGAGGGCTTCGGATGGCCAGTGATCGAGGCGCAGGCGTGTGGATGTCCGGTGATTTGCTCCAAATTGTCATCGCTGCCCGAGGTGGCAGGCGGTGGCGCGCTCTTGATCGACCCCGGAAGCCCCCGCAGCGGAGCGGATGCCTTGCAAGAACTCTCCAATCCCACAGCACGGACCAACCTCGTGCGGAAGGGATTTGAAAACATCCAGCGCTTTGAGACCGCAGGCGTGCTGGCAGCCTATGAGTCTGCTTATGAAATGGCCAACCAAGGAGCATGCGCATGAAGCTGCTGCGCGTGCTGGGCTCGATGGATCCGCGCACCGGTGGTGTCGCCCAAGCCATCCGTAGCCTTCATGGTTCATTAAAAAAATTCGGTATCGAGTGCGAAGTCGCGACCTCGGATTCCCCGGAAGCCGGTTGGTTGGGGCGGGATCCGTTTCCAATTCACCCCCTTGGGCCGGGGCGCTTCGGTTATGCTTACTCGCCGCGCTGGCTACCTTGGTTGAGCAAAAACCTGCCGCGATTCGACGCGGTTTTGCTCGATGGCTTATGGCAGTGGCCAGGGTTGGCAGCACGAGTGGCCCGGAGCCGACACGCCCCCGCAACGAAGCTTTTCGCCATGCCCCACGGGATGTTGGACCCGTGGTTTCAACGTGACCCCCAACGGCGCTGGAAGGCGATCCGCAATTTCGCTTACTGGACTCTTGTGGAACGATCCACGGTAAACGGATGCAATGGGCTGTTTTTTACATGTGACGAGGAACGCCGTTTGGCTCGAACCACCTTTCCTGGATACAAGCCGCGGGCCGAATCGACTGTGGGTCTCGGCATCGAGGCCCCAGTTACCGATTCAACTCCGGCATCCGCCACTTTCCGCGACTCGATCCCGAGCCTCGGCCAGTCGCCCTATATTCTTTATCTGGGCCGGATCGATCGTAAGAAAGGACTCGATCTGCTGATTCGGGCACGGATGGAAATCCCGAATTCGCGATACCACCTTGTGATCGCAGGTCCCGGGTGGGACTCGCCCCATGGAAGGGATTTGATGAATCTCATCCAGGAAGCCACTCGACGGCGGGATGCTGCGCCCGCGTTTATCCATGCGGCAAACCTGCTTGAGGGGCCGGTCAAGTGGGCCGCGTTGCGGGAATGCGCCGCATTTATCTTGCCCTCCCACCAGGAAAATTTCGGCCTGGCTGTGGTGGAGGCCTTGGCCTGCGACAGGCCGGTTCTTCTTTCGGACAAGGTGAATATCGCTCCAGAGATCGCGGCCGAGGGAGCCGGTCTCGTCGAACCGGACACACTGAAAGGCACCCGGCGCTTGTTGGAGCGCTTCGAAAGTGGTTTCGCCCGGCCTCAGGGCAAAGTTCGCGATTGCTACCAGCGTCACTTTTCAGTCGAATCGTCAGCCGAGCGGCTCGCCTCCGCCTTGAGAACCTTGCCATGAACATCAATATGGATACCCGGCGGGGCCCCAGTTTCAGCATGTCAAATCGCCTGGCCCGCGTGGCGTGGGGACTCGTTGAATGCACACTTTTCCGGTGGAGCCCGAGACCTCTTCACGCCTGGCGGGCTTTTCTGCTCCGTTTATTCGGTGCCCGGGTGGGTAGAAACGTGCACGTTTATCCAGGTGTGCGGATTTGGGCGCCCTGGAATCTGGCGATTGGAAACGACACCGGGTGCGCAAGCGGGACCATTCTCTACTCCCAAGGCAAAATCAACCTTGGCAACCGGGTGGTGGTTTCCCAAGGCGCCCACCTCTGCACCGGCACGCACGATTACAACACTTGCGGCTTTCCACTCCGCACTCGCCCGATCACAGTCGGCGACGATGCGTGGATCGCGGCCGAGGCATTCATTCACCCGGGTGTCCGCATTGGTTGCGGCACGGTCATCGGGGCGCGAGCGGTGGTCACCGCGGATATGCCGGACTGGACTGTTTGCGCAGGCCATCCTTGCCAACCCCTTAAACCCCGAATCCGCCCCGACTGATCTATGAACACTGCAAGCGCCGAACGCTACGGCTGGGTTAACAATGCGGATACCTACAGCCACTCTTATTTGCTCCCCCAAGTGGCAGCCTTGGTGAATCAAGCTGGTGGAGGCCGTGTGCTGGATATCGGAACCGGCAATGGCAGTGCGCTTCCCTTTTGGAAACGTCAAGGATGGACCGTGTCCGCTATGGAACCGGATCGTGAAGGCTATGAACATGCCCGTATCGTGGAAGGCGTTGAGGAAGTGCTTCACCAAGGGGTGGAAGTCCGTCTTCCAGACAGATGGACCAGCACCTTCGATGCGGTGGTTTCGCTGGAAGTCGTGGAGCACTTGTTCAATCCAAGCCTGCTTGTCACCACCGCTTCGCAAGCCCTGCGACCCGGCGGCGTGGCTGTCATCTCGACTCCTTACCATGGGTATTGGAAAAACCTTGCTCTGGCCCTCGCCAACAAGTGGGACTTCCATCACCATCCCGAAAGAGTGGGTGGACACATCAAATTCTGGTCACGTGACACCCTTCGCAGCCTCTTTGTCGCCCAGGGATTCCTGCCCCGGTCATTTCACGGCGCCGGGCGCTTGCCATGGCTTTGGAAATCCATGATCTGGTTTTTTCAAAAACCATCCTGATTTGCGATGCCACTGGACCTCACGATTGCGATTCCAACCCGGAACGAGGAAAAAAACCTTCCGGCTTGCTTGGAAGCCATCGGCAGCGACTGGGCCAAAAGAGTGGTTGTCGTTGATTCGAACAGCACCGATGCAACGCCACAGATCGCTCATTCCAAGGGACTGGAAGTGATAAATTTCGACTGGAACGGCCAGTTCCCCAAAAAACGGAACTGGTTTTTACAAGAGCACCCGCCTGCAACCGAGTGGGTTTTGTTTTTGGATGCTGACGAGTTTGTCACATCGGCATTCATCGAAGAAACACGCCGTGTGCTTCCAGAAACATGCCACGCGGGGTTTTGGTTGAGGTATTCGATTTGGTTTTTCGACAGGCCTCTGCGTGGGGGATACCCGCTGGACAAGTTGGCACTTTTCCGAACAAAAGCCGGATTTTACGAGCGGATCGACGAGGATCATTGGAGCCATTTGGACATGGAGGTGCATGAACATCCGGTTTTGAGTGGCACCCTTGGACATCTGACATCCCCCATCGAGCACCGTGATTTTCGGGGCGTGGCACATTGGGTGGAGAAACACAATGCCTACTCCTCATGGGAGGCGGCCCGATTTCTAAAATTGCAAAGCCAACCCGAACTCCGGGCCCAGTGGACCGCTCGCCAGAAACTGAAATACCGACTCATGGCCACCCCGCTTCTCGGTCCCGCTTATTTTCTGGGCAGCTTTGCACTCATGGGGGGGTGGCGGGATGGAGCCACCGGATTGGCGTTTGCGCTCCTGAAGCTATTTTACTTTGCCCAAATTCAATGGAAGATCCGGGAGAATACCCTTTCAGCCACCAAGACGAGAGCCATTCCGTGATCGAAAAAGCCAAAAGACAATCCCGCTGAAGAGCAGAAGCATCGAAACTTCAGATTCGGGAACAGGCGCTATCACGAGGTCCAATCGAGTGCCACCGACAATCACGAATGAGGCATTCAAGTCCGATGCAAGATTGACGGCGCTGAAACTCCCGCTGCCGAAGTTGGTCGAGGCAAATGTTAAAAGGGTGTGGGTTTCGCCGTGGTCTCCTCCGCCATTGAAATCAAAAAGGTAGGTTGGGCCGGTGCCCTTGGTGAACGCTCCGCTCAAAGCGATGCGATCGGAATTACCCCCGGCTCCGAGTTGGTAGGAGAGAGTGCCTCCATTCCACAGAAGAGAAGCGGCTGAGAGCGTGCCCACACCGTTTCCGGGAAGTAGGGAGGCACCGGTGTTCAGTGTCACCGCCCCTAGAGTTCCGGAGGCATTGAGAGTGCCTCCCGTGACCCGGGTGGTGGAAGTCGATGGAAAGTTCGATAACAAAAATGTCGTCCCTGAAGAAAGGGTCATTGTTCCGTTGTATGTCTGTGGCGCGGAGGACTCGATGCGAAGCGTGCCGGCGCCTGTTTTTGTAAAGTTTCCCGTGCCCGAGAAAACACCGGAGGATGCAAGGGAAAACTGACGCCCCGAAGCCACCTCGATGGTTGCGCTGCCAAGAACGGAAACATTTCCGACCGAGGCGTTGGCTGATAGCGTTCCGGACTGCAAGGCAACGGCGGAAGGAAGATTCGAGAGCAAATCCAAACGGCCAGCCGACAGCGTTAACGTCCCAGAATAAGTCGAGGGTAGAGTGGAGTTGATCGTGAGCAAGCCGGTTCCAGTCTTGGTAAGATCGCCGGAACCGGAAATGACCGTGTGGCTGCCGATTGTGACCGAGCGCGAAGTGTCGGCATGAATGATGGACGCCCCGGAGATTTCAACGCTTAAGCGCCCCTCGGAGGAGGCGTTTGCACCCGAGATCGTCATATTCACTCCACTCGTGGCCGCACGCAACGTTGCCCCTTCCATCCTCAAGCCCCGGCTGCTACCCGGCTCAAAAGAGCCCAAAGGCACGGAAAGAGATCTCGCCGTGAAATTCCCCGATTGCAAAACGACCAACCCGTCGACCAACGAGAGGTTGCCAGAGAATGAACTCCCTCCCATCGCGAACGACAAGGTGCCGCCACCCCGTTTCGCCAGATTGGCCGCCCCTTCGAGTTGCGAGTGCGCACCCAACGAAATCGAGCGTCCCGGATCGACTTCGAAGGACGCAGTTCCACTGGTGGAAATCTTGAGAAGCCCGCCAACTGAGGAGTCAACCCCGCTCAACGTGAGGTTGGATCCACTCAGATTTCGCAAGGTGGCATTTCCCGAGATGCTCAGAAGTCTCGACGAGGAGGAGGCGAAGTTTCCTGATCCTGCTTGGATCACGGAGGCCGATAATGTGCCTCCCGAGAGGTTATAAGTTGCATTGAGCGTCGAATTTCCCAACACATTGGATCCCAGCGTTAAATTCGTCACAGCAACCGAGCCTCCCAGTTGGTTTAGCACAGCAGTGAGTGATGCCGTCGAAGAACCGGATTTGTCAGAAAGCCGAATCGCATCGGCAACCAGACTTCCATCGCTGATCGTGAGAGAGGATGTGGACGCTGTGGTGGAATCTTCATTGCGTCCGATCGTCAAATTTCCGACGAGCGCATCCAAAGTCCCATTGGCGATGTTCACGATCCCTTGACCGCTCCGGGTGCCACCCGAGGTATTCGTATCACCGATCACCCAGTCGCCCATGGCGGAAACTCCATCCGTCCCCCGCATTCGCACCGTCGGCGATGAGAGACCGGTCTGAAACGTCAAGGTGCCTGTGGCATTCGCACTACCGACCTTGAAAATGTGAGCCCGAATTTCCGTGGTGGCGCCGAGTTGCACCGTTGCTCCGTAGGATGTTCCCGACCCGGAACCGGCGGACTCCGTGTTGCCAATCACGATTTCCCGCCCGGTGAGGGTCGTGTTTCCAAGGGTGGGAAAAGCAATCGTGTTCACAACAGTTCCAGTGGACGAACCGGGTTGCAAAAGAAGCGTTCCATTTGCTGATCCTGCGGCAAGCGATTGCAACCCTTCGAAAGACAGAACCGCGCCATTGCCCATGCCCCCGAATGAGAGAGAGGAACCGACGATGTTCAACGAACCGTTGGAAACCGTCACATTCGCCGAAGAATTCGGGGAGGCGGTGACGAGATTTTGAAGTGTCTGGCTGGTGCCTCCCAGGTTTAAAACACTCGCTGTGGTGCCTCCGAAAAAAAGGTTGCCGCTCGTAAGGGACGAACCTGCCCCCAATGACAGTCGTGTCCCTGTTAAAGTGAGATTGCCGGTAAGTTCATTGGCCCCATTGAGGGTAAATGCCCCCGACTCGAATTCCAAATTCCCACCACCCCTGAGTGGTCCTTCAAAAACCATGCTGGCATTTGAAACATTGGCTTGATTCGAGATTTCAACGTTCGATTCATTGGCAATCGTAATCGCCTGATTGGCGGAAAATGTGGTGGTGAAATTTCCACGCAATTGGAAGACGGTGCCGTTTCCGCCGAGTTCAATCGGCCCAGTGCCAAAATTCCCCGCTTGGTTGAACCATACCGTGCCCTGATCAATGCGGACCGTCCCTGAGAGACCGGTCATATTCGAGGTATTTCCGTTGAAATTGAGGGTGCCCCCGCCGGTTTTGGCAAAGCCCGTGGTTCCTGACAACTCCACAAAAACCGCCAAACGGTTGCTTCCGGTCACATCGAAAACAGGGGGCGTGCCAGGCAAATCCTGCTCAAGCGTCAACGTTCCAAAGAGAGTCTCATTGGTCGTGCTTCCCAATCGGTAAATCGAAGAATCCGTGCCGTTCACAGTGATCGACCCAAGAGTGAAGGCCGATTGGTTCAAAGAGATGTCATAGGTGCCATTCCCGCTGATTGTAAAAACCGCATGGTCGCCAACCGCATCGGGATATGGCAAGGCTCCCCCGGTCGACCACTTGGAGGAATCGGTCCAATTCCCCCCACCCGTGGTCCACGTAAAAACCTGCTGAGCCCTCAGCAAGCCGTTAGACATGGCCGCAAACGATGCAAAAATGAGCATCAAGCAGAGACAGCGGTGGTGGGAGGAGAATCTCATGGATGAGGAAGGACCGCGATGCCGTAAAAATAGAGCTGGAAAAATGCGCCTGCAATGAGATTTCGAGGTTTGTGGCTTTTTTTGAAAAAACAGGAATTCGGGTCGCGACCATCTGTGGACTCGGTGTGCTCACCATTTTGGTCATCTGGTGTGCCTTGGCTCCCACGCCTGACATGAAGGCTCTTGCGTGGATTCCCAAACCGCTTGCCCGGTGGGCGGATTCCGAACCGACGTTTCGAAATTTCCCGGCCTTCGCCGCACTCGCACTGGTTGCAGGGTTGGCGGTGCGGGTTCTTGTCGGAATATTATCGATCCGGTTGGTGGCGGCTGTTGCCATCGTTACCAGTGTCTTCGGAGTCCTCCTGGAACTTGTCCAACTAGTGCTTCCGCGGCGCCATTTCGATCCCGAGGATATCGTCTGGACCATCACCGGTGCCGTCGCGGGAGCGTTGCTCGCTTGGATCGTTGGCAAATTCCCAGCGAGAACAAACGCCACCGACCTGCAAGATGCCCGCTTCCTTGGAATCCGAATCAACGCGGTGCCGATCGCCGAAGCCGTGCGCCAAGCCGAACGGGGCGGATTGATTCTGGCTCCTTCCGGGCCCGGCTTGTGTGACCTGACCCGTGATGTGGCTTATCGGGAGGCGCTCCGCCATGCCACACTGAACCTGCCCGACAGCGGACTCGCCATTCTTCTGGCCAGATTTTTTGGCCTGGGTCGATTGCCGCGCACATCGGGCCTTGGATTTTTGGAGGAACTTCTCAAACAACATTCCAAAACTCCCGGGCGACGCTCGCTTTGGGTCATGCCATCCTCGAGCGCGGCGGAACTCAACGGGCACTGGCTCACCAACGCAGGGCTCCCCGATTCGCAGAGGGATCACTACGTCGCTCCCATTTACCCCAAGCAGGGACCCGTGGAGGACAACGCCCTGCTCGCTGTGATTCAGGAGCGGCAACCGGCCTTTGTCTTCATCTGCACGGGAAGCGGATCGCAGGAAAAATTGGGCCACTGGCTCCGCCAAAGGATCGATTCCGGTGTGGCGATCTGCTGTATCGGTGCCGCGATTGGATTTCTCAGTGGCGACCAGGTGCGGATTCCCCGCTGGGCGGATCGGGCATGCTTGGGCTGGCTGATACGCTGTGCCAGCGATCCTGGACGCTTTTTGCCAAGGTATTTCAAGGCTCTTCGATTGGTGTGGCTGGTGATAAAATACCGCGACCAGGCTCCACCACTTCGCAGCAGGGGTTAATAGGCACTGCTCTTGGGCACCAAGACCTGCCAGGCGGTTTGTAGAACAATCACGACATCCACGAGCGGGGAATATTGCTCGATGTATTCCAGATCGGACTCGATGCGGCGCACAATGTCCGCATCGGTTTTGGCCTCTCCTCTCATGCCGCGGACCTGGGCGAGTCCGGTAAGGCCTGGTTTCACGACACTGCGGACGTTGTAGGCGCTCAGGAGCCGTTCCCATTGGCAATTGTGCTCGGGAAGATGCGGACGGGGGCCCACGACACTCATGTCACCGCGAAGGACATTGAGGAATTGCGGCATTTCATCCAGCGAGGACGACCGCAGCCATCGCCCCGAAGGAAAAATACGGGCGTCAACCTGACGGGCCTGTCGGGTGTCGGATTCCGAACCCGTGTGCATGGTGCGAAACTTGAAAATCTCGAAACGCTGCCCTCCCAGGCCGGTTCGCGCCTGCCGGAAGAACAGCGGACCGGGCGACTGCAAACGGTGGCACACCCACACCAACAGGCACAGCCACGGCAACACCAGACAAACAGCAACACCGGCCACCAGCAAGTCGAACATCCTTTTCGCAATGCGGTTCAGAGGACTTTCCAAGGGCTCTTTGCGAAAATGCACAAAATTCAAACCGTCTACTTCCGCACTCCACGCCCTAGCCCCGAACCGCTGCTCCAAATCGTCCCAAAAGATCAACCTTGCCCCACGGCTTTCGGCCAGAGCGAGGGACGCCTGCAACTCAATCGTATCGACGGGAGGCTCCATCCACAAAAGCACATCCGGGCGCAAATCCGCGAAGACCCGCGGCAAATCCTCCATTGCCCCGAGGCGCTCCGCAGAAATGTGCGCGGCCTTGAAGGAGGCGGGCGCAAGGATTCCCGAGACGGTGATTCCCATGCGTTGCTGCCGTCGCAGCCATAGCAAAAAGCGCTCCTCATTTCGCAATTCCCCATGCCGGGTGACGAGGAGAAACCGCTGCCTGGAATTTTTGGAAAAAACCAACGGCAAAACAAAGTGCGGCATCGCAAGATTGGTGGCCGCCAGCGTGGCATAGAGAACCGGAAACCAGGAAAAAAGAAACACGCGGGAAATATCCTTGTCCTTGGTGGCCACAAGAAACACCGCCACCACGATGCCGACAAACAACGTCTGCCGCCCAGCCAGGTTCAACCTCGCTGAGAACACACCCGACAATTGCGCGGCGTCCTCGTCCGCCCGATAGGCGGCCCTCAGCAAGAGCGAGGCGACGGCGATCCCCGCATACAGGCTGTATCCCGCGAATCCCCCCAGCAGGTCCTTTCCCCCGACCACTGTCACCAGACCAAACCACACCGCAAAGCAAACCACCACGCTCAAGGCTTGAAACCCGGCGTGAATCGAAACGGCTCCCCTCTGTCTCTCGCGAATCATTCGATTGACAATCCCTGAAAGAAACTAACCGTCACCGTTCCGGTGGCTAATCATTTTTTTGGAATGATGGATTCGCTGCCCGTAACACGCTCCCGCAACCGTCGCCGCCACCAACTGAAGCGCGGGAATCTGCAACGGAAAATCCACCAGGGCGTGTAGCAGGAGCCCCCCCAGGGAAAAGCCGCAGGCTCCCGCAAAAAGACGCCCCTCCCCTCCCCTCGCCCCGATCCAGAGCGCAAAGGTCCTGCCCAAGGCTCCTCCGAAGAAGACCAACCACGCCGCCGTGCCGAGCCACCCCCATTCCACCAAAGCTTGGAGAAGATCACAGTGGGCGTGGTCCCATCGCCCCTCCAGCCCCGCGGCGCCAGCCAGCGCCTCCCGGGTTTGGAAGACCGGTTCGAAGGTGCCTGCCCCGCTGCCCCACAATCCCGCCTTGGGAAGCAGGTCGCGCACGATCGTAGTCCACGCGAGCCAACGACCATCACCACCCCCGGTGAGCTGGCGCACCGCGGTTTCCCAACGTGAAGCGGTCTGGTCGAGGCCCACAGAGGCTGCAAGCAGAACGACTGCCACCAAAAGAACAATGGTGCCAACCATCCATCCGCGGTCCCAAACGCTTGGACGGAAACCAAACGCCATTCCAACCAGAAGCACGATCAGCAAAAGATTCGCCGCCCGCGAGACATTCACCAACCCGCCGACGACCACGAAAACCGAACTTAAAACCCCGGCCACCCGCCAACCGGATTCTCCTCCCGGACGGAACGCCCACACAGCCATGGCCACACAAAAAGGAAGAACCGCGTTTAAAAATGCCCCGGCATTCGCGTGATAACGGAAGGTTCCAAAAAATGTCCCCCCCGCTTTGGGTCCATCCTCCCAGTAGATGGATGGAGCCTCGGCCATGCGTTGCCAAAGGGCGAACACCACAAAAACCGAACCGAAGACAAGGAACACGCCCCAGATCCGGCGACGCCAAGTGGCCTGCGCCGCCGCATCACACACGATCCAGGAGGCGCCCCAGAGACCGGTCCAGAGCAATAGCGACCGCCACGTCATGGTCCTGTCGAAACTCCCGGGCAGTCCAGGCAGCAACTGCGCTTGCTCGATCCAAACTCCGGCAACCGCGACAAACTGCCGCTCGGCATTCGCTGCCATGAACCATCCCGACGCACATAAAAAAAGCGTGGAGGCGCCGAGCGTCCATGGCACCCGCGGCCAACGCCGCCGAGTGGCCAAACCAACGACAAACAACCCCAGATTCAGAAGGAGCAGCCCTTCCACAATCTCTCGTGTCCAAGGTCGAACACCTCCATACAAAGCCACCGCAAGGCCTATTGACGCCAGCGTCATCCAGCGTGCCAAATCAAGAAGAATCGTGGAGCGGTTCATGAAATGCGGGGAGAACGGCATCCAATCAACCCCGCCAACCTCGACGCGTCAATCGATGAGAAGTCCAGTCAACTCCGATTGGAGAAATCCCACCTCCCTCTGCCGGCGGCGGGACTCGAACCCGCACACTCCTTTCGGAATAAAGGATTTTAAGTCCTTTGCGTCTGCCATTTCGCCACGCCGGCTGGGAAGCGATGGTTTCACAGGGATCGATGAAACGCTGCCCCATCCTTCACGATTTGGTGGAGAATTCCAAGAATTCGCTTCTCGAGGATGTTTTGAGCGTGGGGCTCAGGCGAGAGGGCGATTTTCAAGGAGGCGACAGGCGGCCTCCCAGTCACCGGGGGTGTCGATTCCGGGACCGGCCGCCGGCACTGGAAGCACACGGATTTGCGCCCCGTGTTCAAGGGCGCGGAGTTGCTCGAGTTTTTCGGCTTTTTCAAGAGGAGTTTGCTCCCACGAAACGAAATCAAGCAGGAATCTTCGACGATAAGCATACACCCCCACATGCCGCAGGCGGGCGGGATGAACATCCCCGTCACGATCGGCAGGGAT
>CAMCXK010000046.1 GCA_945883435.1 Chthoniobacter flavus
AAATCTGCTCGGGGGGGGACTCGAACCCCCATGCCTTACGGCATGCGCCCCTCAAACGCACGTGTCTGCAAATTACACAAAACAATAGAAATATGTAGAAAAACATATCAAAATATAAGCCAATACAACTAGCATTTTTCTAAAATTATACAAAACATATACAATATTTCCCAATTATACCCCCAATAGTAAACAACCACCACCCTAGCCAATTCTCCCCACAGCCAAGTTTCCGCAGGGTGGATCACCTCAGGCGACACCCTGCGCCAATAGGACAAAATCAAAATTCCCAATCTGATTTCGAACCGCCAAAAATTTGATCGATAAAAAATCCAAGGCGATTTTCAAAAATCACCAATCCTTCGCAGAGCCTTTTCCCAAGCGGTTCCCCAAGCATCTGGATATCCAAAAACATTCCAAATGGATTTTGGTATTCAGTAGAGTTTCCAAGACTGCACACTCCAAAATTTTTTCGAAGGCTTGGGGAGGTAGATTTGATGGGGGTTTGCGAAGAGATGAGATTTTTTCTTCTCTCTATTTCACACTTTGAAAGAGTCCCAAAGTGCGACTAGGTCTTCGTCATCCAGCGTGCCGTGCAGTGGATTGCACTCTTCATATTCCAATCGGATTCGACAAATGCAGGTTTCGAGAATATAACAATCTAATGAGTTCTCTTTTGGAAATTGAAGAAGCTGCCGATGTTCTTCCCGTCGAGGAGAAGAAGGAGCTGGTTGCTTTCCTTCTCACGCGGCTTCACGGTGTTAGTGATGAACTCCCACCCGTCCGTGATATTCCCAAGGAAACAATCGACAGATGGGTTGCTGATGACGAAGAGGGATACAGAAAATTTCTCGCAGGAGCGTGAGAATCTTTCTGGATACAAGCGTCCTTCTTGCCGCCTGTCGTTCCAAATCTGGAGCATCAAGAGCCATTCTTGATATAGCCGCAAAACAAGGCTGGAAGCTGATTGCCAGTCCATGGGTTCGTAATGAGGTTGAGAAAAATCTCTCCAAATTTCCATTTGAATCAACTGCGACATGGGTTGCTTTGCGCTCCAGAATTTCGCTTGTCGATGATGTGGTTTCGATTGATCGAGCCTTGGTTTTTCCTGCCAGCAAAGATCGACCAGTTTTGATAACGGCACTGGCTTGGGCTGATGTTCTCCTCACGCTGGATCGAGAAGATTTCATCAAGGTTCTTGGATCGTCCTGTTATGGACTTCCCATTTTACTTCCATCGGAGTTTTTGATCAGGGAGCGAAAGCAAGGTCGTTTGAAGTGACTCGATCTCGATTGGACTTCGTGTTCGATTTGGATTTTTGCCGATCTCAAAAAGTTTCCCATATGAGATTTTTAGCGTCAATTATATTTATCGTTTTCATTTCATTAGCTTATTGCACTGATGATCATACTAATATACAGCACAAAGTTGGCAAGAATTTCTCAAGGATTAATCTGGGTATGCACTTGACTCAACCGACCACAATCTGTCGTGTTTCTGAGATGATTTTATAGGGAACCGGATCGATCTGTGTAGCCTGTTGAGCTAATCTCAGGAACAACTTACCGCGAGACGCTGATTTTCGTCTATTGAATCGGAATACGAATTCGTTGAGGTAATCTTCCAAATATTTGTGCGGCACTCCACCCTGTAATGTTCCCAACATCCATCTTTTGAAAAGCGAAATCGCCAAATGCGCTCTGGAAAGCAAGACTTCGCCTTTTTCCTGCTTCCTTTGAACTTTTCTATCATATTTGTATCCTGACAACTCTCTGTATGAATGAAGTCCATCTGTGCAAACCGTGCTTCCCGCTTCAATGTTCTCCTGAATGAATTTGTGCAGGGACTTGCGGTCAAAACTCGGAATCTTTTGCATTCGAATTCGTCCAATCCCTTTTCCTGAAACCTCGGCTGCGATGACGAGTAATGCTTTGCTTACGATCTGGCGCACAGTCGCTACGCCAGTTTCTGCTGCCCCCCAGTAGGTTTCGTCCACTTCGACAACGCCTTGCAACTTCTCTCGATGTGGTCGAACCATGGCCCTTCGCAGTTTGTGCAACATGAGCCAAGAGCTGCGGTAGCTCCCAAGCCCTAAAAACCCGCTGCAAACCCAATGCGCTCATACCATTCTTCTGGCTGCAAATATGCCACATGGCTCGAAACCAGGTTTGAATCGGCAGGTGGGTATCTTGAAAAGCAGTCCCCGCAAGAATAGAAACTTATTTCCGACATTGGCCGTAGAGCCAAAGCCCCCGAGACATTCTCCAAGCCTCTGCGCTTCCGCAATGCGGACAAACAAAACCATCAGGCCATCGTAAAGTCTCAAGATATTTGAAACATGCTTCTTCCCCTGAAAATCTTTTCTCAAACTCAGAGAGCGTTCTCGGGTAATCTTCCTCGGCCACATAGTTTATCTACAGGTTGCCGTCGGTTGAGTCAAGTGCATACCCATATTTTTTCTTGTTTTATAAAATTTATGAAATTTTTAGAGAGAAAAATTTGATGTATATCGAGTTCATTAGAATTAAATTTGCAGATATATGCTGATGCCGCCTCTGCATCACTAATAATCTCGATCTGCTTCTCCTTATCTTCTGCATCTCTCGCTGAAATTTCTTTGGGCGTCAATGATTTCATAGCTTCGGCTATAGTATTCACACTAATAGGCGATTTATTCTTAATATGTATAAGCGTGTGTGTATGGCATTTTCCATTTTTCCTTTCGGTAAAACCGGCAAATTGAATATCGTTTCGAGGTTGATTCAGAGTTTTTAACGTCCTAATTACGAGGTTTTTAATAAGACTACGCCTATTTTTTTCGGCAAACTCATGATCACTGTAGTAGTCCACTCCTCCGTAATGAAATGTAAGAAGAATATCCCACCTCAGTTTCCGTAATGAATAAAAGAATGGATCAACTCTATAGTTGTTGAAATAGATACTACCATCACTAATGATTGCTCGATTTGATATAGTTTGCATGATATATTATTGAGTTTTAATTAATTTATATTCATTGCTCTTACGAAAAGGAAGAGCAAGAGTTGTTAAACTCTTTACTAATTCTTGTATATTCAATCTTGCCAATTCGCCAATTACAGCATATGAGTAGCAAAACTGATTTTAAGAATTATAAAACTATTTTAACCATTTTCTAAGAAATTTCTTGATATATATAAATATAATACCCTTAAACCTTGCAGCTATATTTTTAATTGGTAATTTTTGAAAAATTGGTGGGGTATTTTTAAAAAACTGCAATTAAATACAATATCAAATTGTATAGTATTAGCATATATAAATTAGACCAACGATATACCAAAATTTAATATATATAAATCTCTGCTTTTATCTTAGTTGTGATAGCGTTTCTGGTGTGTATATCCCAAAATGAGATGCGTAAAAATACGGCGACACGGCGCCGGGCCGGCTCTGTTTGTAGTCCTGCAAAACTTCCAACGCCGCATCTTCTCTATAAAAACAGATTAAATTGGGATTGCCTTCAGACAGCTTCATTGGAAAACCACCGCAGCGCAACCAAAACAAAAATAGCTTAGAAATTTCAAAACCGTAAACACTGGATTTTGATTCAAATCGCCAATCTCCGTCACTCATTTCAATCGATTTATCATTGCATGTAGCCGATGAACCGGAAACTACAGATACCTTTTTGAATAATACATCCAAAATTTTCTTGAACCACTTCATTTTTTTAAATGGAGAAGTATTTTTTGTAGTATGAATAAATCGTGTAATATGTAATTGGTTTTCATTTACCTTTGAAAGTTCACATAGGGAATTCCCTTCAGTTATTCTTAGAAGTCCCACTTTGTCATGACTTGCATTACCATTATTGTCTACAAAAAAGCCATCGCACGATCCGATTTCGCAGTTAAGGCCACTAGCAACGCAAAAATTATATATATCTATGAATGAGCTTTCATGACATGAGCTGAGTCCGCTCTTATAAGTTGATAAATCCAACATATTACCAATACCGTGAATAATCTCTCGGATTGCGCATAAGAAATCAGAGCATATGCTTTCATATACACACGGAATATACCCAATGCGCTCGCCGCTGGGTGATCTTTTCGATTCTAGATTACTGCGTAAAATATGCTCACAATTATCTAGAATATAAATTCTTTCATCATTTGCGTTATGATTCTTTAGAATTCTAATAATCGTATTTCTGGCATCTAATGGAAAAATCTCTCTTAATAGTGTATTCATATATAAATTATTCATATAAATATATACACACATTACTAAATAGATCATTTTAAAATTTCTACTAACACTCTTTTTTGCGTATCGACATGCGCAAATTCATTTTTACTCCACAGAGTGTCCGCTGAACTCAAAAAATCCCTTGTTTTAGAATTCAAAAAAAAATATAAGAAGGCTATGATGAGAACTCTAAATGATGAAAGTATTGATTTTATCCAAGCTTCACCTTCTTTTAGCAGCGAATATAAAAACGGTATGGATAATATATCACAAATTTTTCAATGTTTGATTCATGCGTCTGAGCTAAACTCGAATATAAAAATGATGTATGATTTAAATTCAAAAATTTATAATGAATTAATAAAACAAAACAATAATCTATCTGGGTTTGCAGTGGAAAAACCAGCCGATAGTTACCTAACACCGCAACAAGCTATGAATTATCTTGGAATGAGTAAGGGAACATTTGATAAATATCGTTACAGTTCAAAAGTAAAAATCAAAGGTTATCAATTGGATGGCAAAAGTTGGTTCAAAAAATCCGATCTGGATCGATTTATGCTAACTTATCAGGCAAAATCAGGTGGCTTGGCGTGAATCCAAAACTGCTTTGATGGATTTTGCATAATTTGCAGGGGGTTTGATAGCAAACCACGCGATAGCTTGGCGATCTGTGACATTTCGCCTATAACTTCTCATCACTTCCTCCCGTGAGTTGCCCATTTCATCGGCAACTTGATCTACATTCCCTTTCAGGATGCGATAGCGATAGCTGCAATAACTGTGTCGCAATCCATCATAGATATCACGAACCCCAGCATTTTTTTTGAGAGTGGAATATCTCCCGTCAAATGCACTTTTGAGTTCCCAAATTTGCCCTTTCAGTTTTTTAAAGGGACTCAGCCACGCCAGAGCATTAGCTGGAATGGGAACATCACGGGTCGCCTTCGAATTTACTTTTTGACCATAGACAGGCAAAAAATTGTCCTTCCAAACAAAGTGATCCCAGCGCAAGCGATCCCTGTCCACATCCTCTCCATGAGCTTCCGCAGGTCGCAAGCCCATAAATCCTCCCAAGACGAGAATCGGAATCAAATCGATGTCCTTCTTGATAGCAGTATGAAGAAGCTTGGTGATCTCTTCTGGTGAATAAATTTCAACGGGCAGATTAGTCCTTTTCTTAGGTGCTGCGATTTTTTGGAATTCTGTTTCCTCCCCGTTTTCAGGAATTGCTTTGAGAGTCTTTCGTGCATAAAGCGACATGGCTACCAATGATCCTCGGTAATTTTTTTTGGTCTTCGGTTGCCATGCTTTCTGAGTCCTGTTGTCGATTTGAGAGTCGAACCATTGCTGAATTTCCCCAGCATCGATTTCGTGGATTTTTCGACTTCCAAAAGTTTTGGCAAACCTGCCGCAATGCTTTTTGAGGTTTTTGATTTGGCTGCTGGAGGTGTTGTTTGCGATCCGCGATTGAATGAATTTGTCGCAGCAATCCTTGACTGAGAGCGGCACAAGCTTCTTTCGCCTATGATGGGCGATGTAGAAATCAACCGCTTGCCAGAGTGAAGCGTTATCGGACTCCTGCTTCAATTTCTGCTCCAACTCGAAGTAATGCTTTCTATCACGGGAGAGAGGGAACTGGCTTTCGGATTCCGATAGGTCGGTGTCCAGCTTGTCAAATTCCTTAGCTAAAAATTCGAGTGCCTTATCGAAGGTAGCAAATGTGTTTTGTTTTGCTTCGTGGGCGAACATGAAATGGGTTTTGAATTTTCCATCTGCGCATTTGTAGATGCTCCCATGGCGACCATTTTTGCTGAAGGGATAGGGGAAGGTTGTTTTTTTCCGAGGCATGGCTTTTCAAATATACAACAATATACAAAAAAGGAAAGCTGAAAAGGGGTTAATTGCGAAAACGACTATAACGCTTTGAAGCGAGCATAGGACTGCTCCTGAGAAGATTGAGGTGGAATTGGGGAGGTTTTAAAATCTGCTCGGGGGGGGACTCGAACCCCCATGCCTTACGGCATGCGCCCCTCAAACGCACGTGTCTGCCATTTCACCACCCGAGCGAAGGGTAAACTATTATCAGAATTGACGGCGGTCTGGCAAGGGAGATTTTAATTTTCGAATGGAGAATCAACAACGCGTGGTGGTGCTGGGGGCTGGCGGGCGCCTGGCTCGATCGCTGGTGGAGGCTTGGAGCGGGCGCTTCCGCGTGCGCTCGGTCAGGCGGTCGGGGGACGGAGGATTGGATGTGGCGGACGAGCGGGCTGTGCGCCGGTTTTTTGAGGAAGTGGATTTCGACTGGATTGTGAATGGGACCGGGCTGACGAATGTGGACCGCTGTGAAACGGCGCGGGACGAGGCTTTGCAGGTCAATGCGCGTGCGCCCGCAATCCTGGCCGACATTGCGTGCCGGAGAAAGGCGCGGGTGCTGCATTTCAGCACCGATTACGTGTTCGACGGGATCGAGGCGGGCCTGTTGAAAGAGTCGGACGCGGCATCGCCCTTGGGTTGGTATGGGGAAACCAAACTCCGCGGTGAACGGGCTGTCATGCAGCGCGATGCACGCCACGTCGTGGTGCGGGTGAGCTGGGTTTTTGGCCCTCACAAATCCTCGTTTGTCGATCAGATTCTGGCCCGCGCCTTGCGCGAGGAGCGCGTCGAGGCCATCGAGGACAAGTGGTCGAGTCCCACCTCCGCGGAGGATGCGGCCTCGTGGCTGGCTCCTTTTTTGGAGAGGGATTTGCCGGGCGGAGTTTATCATGCTTGCAATGCGGGATGGTGCTCGTGGCGCGAGTATGGGCAGGAGGCTTTGGATATCGCTGCCGCGCTGGGCTGGCCGTTGCGGGCGAGGCGTGTCGATGGCATTCCGCTGGCTTCGGTGCGTTCCTTTGTGGCGCCGCGCCCGGTGCGAACCATTCTTGACACCACGAAGCTTCAGTCGGTCGCCGGAGTGACGTTGCGGACTTGGCAGGAGGCCCTTCAGGACTACATTGCGCGCCATGCACCGGTTCCACCTGCCGCCTGAAAACTGGGAGTCCCGACGGCTCTCGCGCGAGGAAACCCACCACGCCACCCATGTCCTGCGGATCGCTCCCGGCGCGGAGGTCCAGGTTTTCGATGGTGCGGGCCGCCGCGCCCATGCCAGACTGGGGCCGGTCGAGGCCGGATGCGCCTCGCTGGACATCGGCCCCGCCGCGATTTCTCCGGGGCCCCGGTGCGCGGTTGCCCTGGCCCAAGCCGTGCCCAAGGGAAAAAACATGGAATTGATCGTCCAGAAAGCGACCGAGCTTGGCGCTGCGCGCATTCAGCCCCTGCTCACCCGTCGCACAGTGGTCGACCTCGACGCCCGCGAGGCGGTTCGCAAGCGGGAGAAGTGGCAAGCCATCGCCCTGGAGGCCTGCAAACAATGTGGACAAGACCATCTTCCAACGGTGGGGGTTCCGGGGACGTTGGATGCTCTTTTGCAGCAGGCCGGCGAATACGAACTGCGCGTGGTGGCCTCCCTCCGGCCCGGGGCCCGTTCGTTTCATGATCTTTTGCCGCCGTGCGGCGCGGCTCCGCGTTCGGCTGTGGTGGCTATCGGTCCGGAGGGGGATTTCACAGACCAGGAAATCGAGCGGTTGCAGGCGGCGGGATTCCAACCTGTGACCCTTGGTCCGATCGTGCTGCGGACCGAAACCGCGGCGATCTACTGCCTCTCGGTGCTGGCGCACGAATTATTCACCGGGGAGTGACCGGCAGTTCGCTGAGTGAGGAGGGAAGGGGTTCGGGGGTGAATTCGGGCTCCGGCGTCGCAACGGGTGGGGCTGCCGGGGTGATCGCCGCCGGTTTGGCCGTTAGCGGGGCTGAGGGCACGCTCCGGGGCGGTTGCCAGTTGAAAAAGTGGACACTCAATGCCACGGCGGCGGTGAACAGGCCCGCCCAAGCCGTCAAGAGGGCCTTGTTGGCGCGCCGGAGGGCGGTGCGCGCGGAGTGGGCTGCGATTTCGCGCTCCTTCTCCGCGATGAGTTCCACGCAGGCGAGGCGTTGAGGGGAACGCTCGGGAAATGTGGGGGCCAGGGCTTTCAAACGGTCGATTCCATGGTGGGAGAACCGGGCCCGCGCATTATCCACCAGTTCGAATTCGTGCTCTTCCATTAGCGCCGGCGGGTGGATCGGAATGCCAGAACAGCTTCGGCAACGAGTTCGACCGGGATGTCCTCCATGCAGCGGAAATCCAGCGGGCACTGGCGCAACAGGCAGGGTGCGCACTCCGCCTTGCGGCGGATCACCCGGCTGCGTGGACCACGGGGGCCGGTCAAGGCCGGTTCGGTGGATCCAAAAATCGCCGCCACCGGGGTGCCAAGGAAATCCGCAAGGTGCATGGTTCCCGTGTCGTTGGTCACCAATCCGGTGAGTGTGAGCAGGAGATCCATGAGCTCGGACAGGGAGGTTTTTCCCGTCAGGTCCGACACATTGCCGGCACCAAATGCGATTTCGCGCGCGACCGGAGTGTCGGTGGCGGTGCCCAAAATCACCCATTGGCAGTTCATTTTCTCCTCCACTTGCTGGATGAGCATTTTGAACCTGTAGGCGGGCCATCGCTTGGCGGGACCGTATTCGGCACCGGGGCAAAGGCCGATCACCGGAGCACGCCGGTTCGGCTTCCACAGCTTGGTGGCAGGTGGTTGTTCCGTTGCGCCACACCGCGCGGCGATTCGCCAATAGCGGTCGGCATGGTGGGGCGGGGGAAAGGCCATCTTGGGCGGGGGAATGATCTGGTTCAGCAAAACTCCCCGGGAGTGGCCCGCATACCCCACTCTCCGGGGAATGCCGGCCAGGTAAACTTCCAGTGCCGAGCGCAGGGAGTTCGGAAAAAGCACGGCCACATCGAAGCGCCCGCGCAACGCCGCGGCCACTTGCAGAATCGACTGGCCTTTCTCAAGGGGCACCACCTCGTCAACCTCACCCACGCGGCGCCAGAAATCCGCCAGCTTGGCAGGGCAAGCCACGCTCAGCCGGGCATCGGGACGCCCGGATTTGAAGGCGCGGGCGGTTGGGGCGGCCATGACCGCGTCGCCGAGCCAATTTGGCGAGCGGAGAAGGATGCGAAAGGGCTTGGGATCGGGCTCCCCGTGTGGGAGGTGGATGCCGCGCTTGGCACCCTGCAAGAGGAAATTCGGAAGGGGGGTTTTCCAGCGGTTGTGGACCCAGAACCAATCCGCCGGCGAGGCAAGAATCTGTCTCTCCAAGGCCTTGTTGATTTGCAGGGTGAGCGTGTCGGGTTCGTCGGCCTTCCAAGGGATTTCAGGACTCAGGACCACGCGCCACTTGGCGAAACCAGCCGTGTGGATGGCCACCGGGATGACCGCGGCACCTGTGCGGATGGCCAAGGTCGCGGCCAGAGGGGAGGTCGAACAGAGGCGTCCAAAAAACGGGGTCCACACGCCGCTGTTGCCGGCATGTTGATCCACCAGCACGCCAAGAATGCCGGGTTCGCGCAGGAGCGCCAGTGCGCCTTGGAAGCCCTCCTTGCGGTCGAAAGTCTCCACTCCCAGGCGACGGCGGTCCCGGTTCACAAGATCATCGATGCGCTTGTTGTGAAGCGCCTGGTAAACGGTTCCGAACCTCACTCCGGGGACCTTGAAGACAAGCTGGGCGTAGAGTTCCCAGTTTCCGATATGATTGATCGCCAGGAGCACCGGGCGTCCTGCGGCGATGTTTTTTTGAATCAAATCAAGATTTTCGATGGTTGCCACACGATCGATCTCCGCCGGCGTGAGCGAAGGGATTTTGATGGCGCTCAAGGCGTTGGCCCCGAGTGTGGCGAAGTGCTCCCTCACCAGTGGTGCGACTCCGCCGGGGGGAAGGGAGTCGCCGATCGAACGGGCGATGTTTTCCTTTGCGAGGCGCCGGTAGCCGGGCAGGATAAGCCAAAGAAAAAGACCCAGCCCGCGGCCAAGGGCGTAGCAGACCCGAAGCGGCAGCCAGCGGACCACACGCAGCACGGCCAGGGCCAATATGTATACCAGATGATCCGCCATGACAGAAACAACCGTGTTTCATAAACCGAACGCCTCTCCGACGGAAACCAATTCGATCCCGCCGGGTGCGGTGATCGGCATCCTGGGAGGAGGACAACTGGGGCGCATGCTGGCCATCGCCGGGCGCCGCATGGGATACGGCATCCATGTTTTCGATCCTGACAGCAATGCGCCAGCCAGGGGACTGGCCGACTGTTTTGTGTGTGCCGGATTTGAGGATTTGGCGGCCGTGAGATCGTTTGCCTCCGCCGTGAACCTGGTGGTTTACGAGTTTGAAAACATTCCGCGCGCCGCACTGGAGGAGGCCGCGTTGGTGACCTTGGTAAGGCCGCGTCCCGAGGTGTTGCATATCTGTCAGAACCGCGAGCGGGAAAAAGTTTTCCTTCGCTCCCGCGGAATTCCTTGCGCGCCGTTTCGGGTGGTCGACTCTGCGGCAGCCCTTGCAACGGCCCTCGGCGAGATCGGAACCCCGGCGGTTTTGAAAACCGCCGATTTCGGATACGATGGCAAAGGCCAGGTGAAAATCGGGGCTGGTGACGACCTCCCGGCTGTGTGGGCCGCCCTGGGGGCGCCCCGCGGTGTGCTGGAGGCATGGATTTCCCACCGGTGCGAACTGTCCGTCGTTGTGGCCCGCGGGGTGGGGGGGGATTGCGTGGCCTTCCCGCCGGCCGAAAACATTCATCGCAACCACATCCTCGATCTCTCCATCGTGCCGGGCCGCTTTTCCGCCGATGTATCCCGCGAAGCCTCCCGCCTGGCCTGCCGGGTGGCTGAGGAACTGGGGTTGACCGGCCTGCTCGCAGTCGAATTTTTTCTCTGTGACAACGGAGATCTTATCGTGAACGAGCTCGCCCCGCGTCCGCACAATTCCGGGCATTTCACGTTCGATGCCTGCGTGACCAGCCAATTTGAACAGCATCTGCGCGCAGCCTGTGGATATGCGCTCGGCTCTCCGCAGTTGCTGAGCCCGGTGGTCATGTGGAACCTCCTGGGTGATGTTCCCTGGAATCCCGATTGGTCCCGTGTCTTTCAAGACCCCGGCGCGAAACTGCACCTTTACGGAAAAGCGCAGGCCCGGCCCGGTCGAAAAATGGGCCATGTGTGCCTCTTGGCACCTGGCATCGACGAGGCTCTCGCACGCATCGAAACGCTCCGTCAAACCCTCAACTCCCCGGTTTCATGAATCCCCGCGAAAGAGTGGCAACCCTGCGCGAGGAGGTGGCCCGACACAACCGGCTTTATTACGAGAGCGCCCAGCCCGAAATTTCCGACTTTGCCTTTGACGCCCTGCTGCGCGAGTTGGCGGATTTGGAGAAAGCCCATCCTGATTTGGCCGATGCCAACTCTCCGAGCGCGGTTGTCGGTGGCCGGCCATTGGAGGCATTTGCCCCGGTGCGCCACATTGTGCCCATGCAAAGCCTCGACAACACGTATTCCGAGGCCGAACTGAGGGATTTTGTCGCCCGCGTCCGCAAGCTCTGCGAGGGCCGGGAACCAGGCTTCACCATCGAGCCCAAAATTGATGGGGTGGCGATCTCGCTTTTTTACGAACACTCGCGACTCGTCTGGGCGGCGACCCGCGGGGACGGAGTCACCGGCGACGATGTCACGCAAAACGTTCTGACGATTCCAGGGATTCCCCGCGGTCTTCCCGACAAGGCGCCCGGGCGGTTGGAGGTGCGCGGCGAGATCTACCTTCCCAAGGCCACTTTTGCCCAACTGAACGCCGAGCGCGACGAGGAGGGATTGCCGGCGTTTGCGAATCCTCGCAATGCAGCCGCTGGATCCCTCAAGCAATTGGACCCCGCGATCGTGGCCCGGCGCGGCTTGAACGCCGTCCTCTACGGCGTCGGAGAGTGGTCGGGCTCCCCGCTGTCGACCGGTTGCGAGTTTCTTCAAGTGCTGCGCGAGTGGGGATTCCCGGCTTCCGAAGCGGTTCGCTTTGCGTCCGGCGAGGATGCCGTTGCGGAGGCTGTCGAGGAACTCGGGCGCGTGAGGCATTCCTTTGTTTACGAAACCGATGGAGCTGTTGTGAAACTCGACAATCTCGCGCTGCGCCGCACTCTGGGGTCGACAGCCAAGTCCCCGCGCTGGGCGATTGCCTACAAATACGCCCCTGAGCGGGCCGAGACGGTGCTTCGGGACATCACGGTTCAAGTCGGGCGGACCGGGACGCTGACGCCTGTGGCCGAACTGGAGCCTGTCTTTGTCTCCGGCAGCACGGTTTCGCGGGCGACCTTGCACAACGAGGAGGAAATCTTGCGCAAGGATCTCCGCATCGGCGACACGGTTGTGGTGGAAAAAGCCGGCGAGGTCATTCCCGCGGTCGTCGATGTCCGCAAGGACCTCCGCAACGGCTCGGAACGCTTTTTTTCGATGCCTGCCACATGTCCCGCCTGCGGTGCGGTGGTTGAAAAATCGGGCGTCGCCTGGAAGTGCCACAATCCGTCCTGTGCGGCCCAACTCCGGCGCCGCATCGAGTATTTCGCCTCCAAGAACGCCATGGACATCGATGGCATGGGCGAGGCGCTGGTCGGGCAATTGGTCGAAGCGGGGCTCCTGGCCTCGATTCCCGATGTTTACCGGCTGCAAGCCGGCATGCTTCTCCCTCTCGAGCGCATGGGCGGCAAAAGTGTGGCGAATCTTCTCGAGGCCATCGACAAAAGCCGTGCCCGCCCGCTTTGGCGCTTGCTCAACGCGCTGGGCATCCCCCATGTGGGCATCACTTCGGCCCGCGATCTGGCCTTGCGTTTCCAAACTCTCGATGCCCTGGCGGCGGCATCCGTCGATGACCTTCTGGCCATTCACAGCATCGGGGATGTCATGGCGGCGGCGATTCATGGCTGGTTTCGCGAACCGGCAAACCAGCTTTTGGTGGCCGATTTGCGCGCCGCGGGGTTGAATCTCGGCGACAGCGACGCCCCGGGGGCCGCGCCGGCGAATTCCGCTTTGGCAGGTTCGGTCTGGGTTCTGACCGGCACTCTCTCGAGGCCCCGCGAGGAGGTGGCCGAACAAATCCGGCGGCATGGCGGCAAGGTGACCGGGAGCGTCAGCAAAAAAACCACCCATCTTCTGGCGGGTGAGGAGGCGGGCGGCAAACTCGACAAGGCCCGCGAACTCGGAGTTCCCGTTCTCAGCGAGGCTGATTTTCTCCGGTTGACCGGAGATGCGGATTCGAACGCTTGAATCTTTGCAAGGGTTTGCTACCAATCAAAGCGCCCTGACCGGACGCCCAGCGTTCCAGGGTCCAATAACTCCATTAATGAACACCTCCGTTCCCGCTCGTGCAAACGAGGCGCTGATCGACGAAAACCACCAACGCTGGCTGGCCGACCGGCATTCGGTGTCCCCTGACTGGGCCGCATTCTTCGAGGGCTTTGAATTGGGACTCGCCCGCCTGCAGCGCCAAGAGGAATTGCAGGCCTCCGGTTCCCCGCTCCAAGCCCGCGTGGACGCTCTGGTGGATGCCTTTCGAACCATCGGCCACACGGCTTCCCACCTGAACCCCCTGAGTCCCGGGGCTCCTGTTGTCGCGGAGCTCGACCCGGCGCGGTTTGGTTTGTCGGAAGCGGACTTTGGAGAGGTTGTTTCCTCGCGGCACTTCCGCGGGGGGCAGGCTCTGCCACTGGGCGAAATGATTCAAAATCTCCGCGCCACCTATTGCGATACGGTAGGGGTGGAGTTCACCCACATTCAAAACGCGGAGATGCGCGAATGGGTGGCGGAAAAAATCGAGAATCGCCGCCATCCGGACAGGGATTCGTCGGCCACGCACCGGGCCGCTCTCACGCGGATTCTCGAAGCGGAACTCTTCGAATCTTTCATCCACACCAAATATGTCGGGCAAAAACGGTTTTCCCTCGAGGGTGGCGAGGCGCTCATGTTGGCGCTGGGGGAGATTCTCGACAACTGTCCCGCGCTTGGGATTCAGGAATTGGTCATGGGAATGGCGCACCGGGGGCGCTTGAATGTGCTGTCGAATTTCCTGAACAAACCCGCATCGGTGATCTTCAACGAGTTTCAAGACAACTTCAATCCGGAACTGGTCGGTGGAAACGGCGACGTGAAATACCATCTCGGTTTTCACACCGCCCGGGAATTGCCGGGCGGCCACACGGTTGAAATCCGCCTCGCGGCAAACCCCAGCCACTTGGAAGCCGTCGACCCGGTGGTCGAAGGCAAGGCGCGGGCGCGCCAACGGGTCTTGGGCGACACCGTGGAGCGTAAAAAGGTTGTTCCAATCCTCGTTCACGGAGACGCGGCTTTCATTGGCCAGGGCATCGTGGCCGAGACCTTCAACATGTCGCAACTCCAAGGCTATCGCACCGGGGGCACGGTGCACCTGGTCGTCAACAACCAGATCGGATTCACCACGCTGCCTGCGGATGCACGCTCGACCCGCTATTGCACCGATATCGCCAAAATGGTTGAAGCGCCCGTTTTCCATGTGAACGGGGAGGATCCGGTGACCGTTTGCGAGGTTGCTAAACTCGCGCTTGAGTTCCGCCAGAAGTTCGGACGCGATGTGGTGGTCGATATTGTGTGTTACCGCCGCCACGGACACAACGAAACCGATGAACCGGTTTTCACACAACCCGACCTTTACCGTATCATCAAGCGCCACCCTCTTCTGAGTGCGCGTTTTTCGGCTCAGGCCGCTGCCGCCGGCACGTTGAGCGACGCCGATGTCGCAGCTATTAAAAACGGAATCACCGAGCGCCTCGAGGCTGCCTTTGCCGATGCCAAGTCGGGGGTGCCAGGCCGGAAAAAGAAAAGCGCGTTTTCAGGCTCCACCGCGATTGTCCAGCCGGCCTACTCCCACGAAGCGGTCCGCACGGCCATTTCGAAACCCACTCTCGACAAGATTGCCAAGGCGCTGACCAAGGTTCCGGAGGGATTTCAAGTGGTCCAAAAAATCCAGCGCACAGTCATCGAGCGCCGGCAGCAAGTCTGGAAGGACGGAGGTCCCTACGACTGGGGATTCGCCGAGGCGCTCGCATTTGGTTCGCTCATGCTCGAGGGAACCCCGGTGCGCCTCTCCGGCCAAGACAGCCGCCGGGGCACGTTCAGCCACCGGAGTTCGGTGCTTTATGACGAGAAAACGCGGGAGCGCCATATTCCGCTCCAGCACCTCTCGTCCAAGCAAGCCTCGTTTTGCGTCTACAACAGTCCGCTCTCCGAATACGCCGTGCTCGGATTCGACTATGGCTACTCCATGGAATTCCCCTCGATGCTGTGTCTCTGGGAGGCCCAGTTCGGCGACTTCTCAAACGGGGCGCAAATCATCATCGACCAGTTCATCGCCTCGGCCGAGTCGAAGTGGGGGCGGCCGAGTTCGATTGTCATGCTCCTGCCCCATGGCTACGAAGGCCAGGGTCCGGAGCACTCCAGCGCCCGTCTGGAGCGTTTCCTCCAACTTTGTGCCCAAGACAACATGCAGGTGTGCAACCTGACGACCGCTGGTCAGTATTTCCATGTCTTGAGGCGCCAAATCCACCGCGGCTACCGCAAGCCGCTTGTGATCATGACTCCGAAAAGCCTTTTGCGTGCCGAGGAGGCGGTGTCCCGGGAGGAGGATTTCACCAATGGTGTCTTTGAGGAGATTCTCGACGACCCCGCTGTGAAAGCCCCGAAAAAGGTGGAGCGTGTGGTTTTCTGCAGCGGCAAGGTCTACTACGATCTTGTAAAAGCCCGCACAGGCAATTCCACGGCAATCGTGCGGTTGGAGCAACTCTACCCGTTGCATGAAAAACGGCTGGCCGAAATCGCGAAGCGCTACGCATCCGCCACCAGCATTGTCTGGTGCCAGGAGGAGCCCGCCAACAACGGAGCTTGGTTCTTTGTCGGCCCGCGCCTCGAGGCGCTCTTGGGGCGCCGTGTCGCCTATGCCGGCCGTCCCGAAAGCGCCAGTCCCGCCGCCGGTTCCTCCGGCAAACACAAGGAACAACAAGCCGCCCTCGTTCAACAAGCCCTTACCGCCTGACACACCCATGAAAATCGAAGTCAAAATCCCCGCCGTGGGCGAATCCATCACCTCCGGGGTTCTCTCCATCTGGCACAAAAAAACAGGCGAGTCCGTCCAGCGCGACGAACTCCTCTTCACGCTCGAAACGGACAAGGTTTCCCAAGAGGTCACCGCCACCGATTCGGGAGTTCTCACCACCCGCGTTTCCGAAGGCGACGAGGTGAAGATCGGCCAAGTTGTCGGCGAGATCGACACGTCGGCCGCTTCCGCAACCACCCCGGCTCCCGCTCCCGCGGCAACTCCGCCGGTGGCTGTGTCCGCTCCGGCCCCTCTTGTTTCCACCCCGGCGCCTGCGGCGCCGTCCTTGCTGCCGGCAGTTTCGTCCGGTCTTGTGGAGCACTCCGAAGGCCGCGAAACCCGCAAAAAGATGACACCACTGCGCCGCAAGATTGCGGCCCAGTTGGTGATGGCGCAGCAAACCGCGGCGATCCTCACCACTTTCAACGAATGCGATATGAGCGCCGTGATGGCCCTCCGGAAGGAACTGCAGGACGACTTTGTGAAAAAGCACGGCGTCAAACTCGGTTTCATGAGCTTTTTCGTGAAAGCTGTCGTGGACGCCCTGCAAGCGGTGCCGTCGATCAACTCCCGCATCGATGGCGACGAGATTGTCTCGAACAACGCCTACGACATCGGAGTGGCGGTTGGAACCGATCGTGGCCTGATCGTTCCTGTGGTGCGCGACGCCGAGCGCCTGGGATTTGCCGGGATCGAGGAGGCCATGGCCGGCTACGCCGCCAAAGCCCGCGAGGGGCGCATCGCCTTGGACGACCTCTCGGGCGGGGTCTTTACGATCAGCAATGGCGGTGTCTACGGATCCTTGCTCAGCACGCCGATTCTGAATCCACCCCAGTCCGGAATTCTGGGCATGCACAAAATCCAAGAGCGCCCGGTTGTGGTGAACGGACAAATCTTGGCGCGGCCGATGATGTATCTGGCGCTCAGCTACGACCATCGCGTGGTGGACGGCAAGGAGGCGGTGACCTTTCTCGTGAGAGTCAAGGACTGCATCGAAAATCCCGCGCGGCTTCTGCTCGGAGCCTGATTTTCCTTCCTATGACTCCCGTTCTCCGGTCGGCCCTCGCATGCTTTCTGGCGCTTGGCGCCTCCCTGCCGTGTGCGCAGGCGATCTCCGGAGGTTCCGCTTTGGCCGCGCTTCGCGAGGTGTCGGCCCAACCTTATGCGGCCACCGGTCGGATTGTGGAGATGAAAGGCCGCCGGGCCGCCCCGGTGCCCGTGGAATGGGAAATCACCTTGGCAGACCCTTCCGCGCGCGGCGGGGTGCGCGTGGTAACGGTGGCCAATGCCAGGATCACTTCCGAGAACACTCCCTTGCACGGGTTCACGGGTGTGCCCAACCTGCCCGCGATCGATACGGCCAAGGTCTCGATCGACGCCCGCCCGCTTTTCCAAGCGGTTCAAGCCGAGACCGAGGCCGGCCGCATCGGATTCCATTGGCTCGACTACACGCTCCGGACCGACCCGGCCACCGGATCCCCCGTGTGGTCGGTCGATCTTTACGATCATTTGAGCCAGCCCGTGGCCAGTCTGGAAGTTTCAGCCTCGACCGGATCACTTCTGCATCCCGTCGAGTTCGCACCCGGTGTCAAGCCTGTCTCCGAAGGCAGTCGGTTCGGCGGGGCTGTGGGCCAAGCTTCCGAAAATGTGGGCGGCGCCCTGCGCGAGGCGGGACAATCCCTCCTGCGCGGAATCGGTGACATTCAAGAATTTCTTTTCGGCGAGCGCAGTATCGGTCATCGTTCGGAAAACTGATCCGCCGGCCTCAAGCCAATGCCCGGTTGGTAATTTTCCAAACCATGAAATCCCTTTCCACCCTCTTTGCTGTGGCGCTTGCCGCCCTTGCCGTGGCCTCCTGTCACAAGCCCACGCCGCCGACCCTGCCGCCGCCCAGTGTGCGGGTGGCTCCGGTTTTGTCGCAGGATGTCACCGATTACAACCAGTGGGTGGGGCTTTTGGACGGCTTTCAAAACGCGAACATCCAAGCCCAAGTCACTGGCTATCTTCTCACGCAAAACTATGTGGAGGGCTCGGCGGTCAAAAAGGGCGACGTTCTTTTCACCATCGATCCACGACCGTTTCAAGCCGCCCTGGCCCAGGCGGAAGCCGACTACGCCAGTGCTGTGGCCAAAGCCCAGTTGCAGCAAATCACCCTGCAGCGCCAGCAGCAACTTTACCAAACCAAGGTCATCAGCGAGCAGGAATACCAAACCTCTTACCAAAACACCCAAGCGGCCATCGCCGATGTGGCGGCAAGCCAAGCCGCGGTTCAAGCCGCACAGGTGAACCTCGACTACTGCACAATCAAGGCGCCCTTTGACGGGGTAACCGGCGTTGCACAAGCCCAGATCGGCGATCTCGTCGGGCCTGGCGGGCGGGTGACTACCCTGACCCAAATGTCCCAGATCGAACCGATGAAGTTTAACTTCTCGATCACCGAATCCGAGTATCTTTCCATGTTCGACCTGCTGCAGCGGGTGCAAGCGATTCCCGCTTCCGAGCGAAAAGCCCGGCTGAATCTGAAACTCGCCGATGGCTCCGCCTATCCGCGGGGGGGGACCTTCGATTTCTTCAACCGGCAGGTGAATTCCTCGACCGGCACGATCCAGATCACGGCGCTGTTTCCGAACCCGGATGGAATCCTTCGTCCCGGCCTCTTTGCGGTGGTCACCGCGCCGGTGAAGGATTTGCCCGGATCCCTCATGGTGCCTCAGAAGGCCCTCGTGGAACTGCAGGGCACCTGGTTTGTCTCGGTCGTCGATCCCGACAACACGGTTCGCACCCTTCCGGTGCGTCCCGGCCCGGTTCAAAACGGTCTTCAAGTTGTTCAAGGCGCTCTGAAGCCCGGCGAGAACGTTGTGGTCGAGGGAGTCGAAAAAGTGCGTCCGGGTATGAAGGTCGTTGTTCTTCCGCCAGAATCCCCCAAGCCAGAAGCCCCCTCGAAGGAGTAACCCGCGATGTCCAATTTTTTCATCCGCCGTCCGATCGTCGCGATGGTTATCGCGATCATCACGGTTATTGTCGGATTGGTTTCGATGGCCGGATTGCCGGTTGCGCAATTCCCCAACATCGTCCCCCCCCAGATTCAGGTTCAAACCACCTACGTCGGCGCCGACGCCCTCACGGTCGAGCAATCGGTGGCCACCCCGATCGAACAGCAAATGAGCGGCGTCGAGGGCATGGAATACATGTATTCGATCAACGCGAATTCAGGCATCATGAGCCTGAATGTCATCTTCGGCACCGACACCGAGCCGACGACCGATCAGATTCTGGCCCAGATGCGGCAGACCCAGGCCTCCTCGCAATTGCCCAGCGAGGTTCGGAATTACGGAGTCACCGTCCAGCAGGCCCTCTCCGCGCCGTTGGGGGTGTTTGTGTTGTCCTCGCCGAACGGCGAGTTCGACCCGACCTTCTTGGCGAACTACGCCTACATCAACCTGAACGACCCGCTCACCCGCATTCCCGGTATTGGCAGTGTGAGCATCTTTGGCGCGGGCGAGTATGCCATGCGGATTTGGGTGAAACCCGACCGCCTGGCGACGCTGAACATCACGGTGCCCGAGGTGATCAGTGCGGTGAGCGCCCAAAACAAGGTCAACCCTGCCGGCCAGATCGGCGGCGAGCCGGTTCCACAAGGACAGGTTTTCACCTTCACAGTCACCACCACCGGACGCCTGACCACCGTTGAGGAATTTGAAAACATCGTCATCCGTGCCAACCCCGACGGCTCGATCGTGCGGGTCAAGGATATCGCCCGGGTGGAACTCGGCGGGCAGGTTTATAACATTCGAGGCCGCTTCCAAGGCCAGAATGCGGCCATCGTGGCTGTCTACCAACTCCCCGGCTCGAACGCCGTGGACACCATGAAGCAGGCCAGGGAGTTCTTCGAACAGCAGTCGAAACAGTTTCCCGGCGGGCTTCAATACACGGTGGCGCTCG
>CAMCXK010000047.1 GCA_945883435.1 Chthoniobacter flavus
AGAAAGGCCATAGCCCAGACTCCGAGGGCGCTGGCGATGAACTTGCCCTCGCCAAGCAGTTGGTAAAGTTCGTAGATCGCCTTTGTCACCGGAAAGTCGCGCTGGCGCTGGGCCAGAACCAGCGAATCGCTCACCTCGAGCATGGCAAAGGAAAAGGCGAGCAAACCGCCGGCGACGATGTTGGCGGCAATGAGCGGCAAGGTGACCCTCCGCAAGGTCCGCAAAGGCGGACACCCGAGATTTCGGGCGGCTTCCTCCAGGGTTTCGCTGGTTTGCTGCAAACCGGCGACCGCCGACCGCACCACATAGGGCAAGCGGCGCACCGAGTAGGCAATCACCAGAATCCACAAGGGGTCGATCGACGGACTCAAAAACGAGAAAATCCGCCCCTCCTGTGTCATCGCCAGATACCCGAACGCCAACACCAATCCAGGCACGGCCAGAGGCATCATCGCCAAGGCATCCAAAAAGCCGCGCCCGGCGATTTTGGTGCGGACAACCACGTAGGCGATCGCGACGCCCAGCACCAGATCGACAAGGGTCGCCAGCGCGGCGTATCGCAGGCTGTTCCGGATCGAGGGCAGCGTGAGATTGTGACCCAGGGCGGCCTCAAAGTGTTCGAGCGTCCAACCCGTCGGCAGGACCGAGCGATACCAATCCGAGGAAAATGCCACCAGCACGACTCCCAGATGCGGCAGCACGGCAAGCAGGCAGACTCCGGCAAAGAGAATCGTGCAGAGCCAAGCGAGAGGAGTTGGGGGGCGTCGTGCGCCTCCTTGGGAAGTGGCTTTGGCCATCATCGCATGCGAAGCGTTTCCAAAAAGCCCCTTCCCGATGGCGTAGAGAAGAAGTGTGGACGCCAGCATCACCACGACCAGGGCAAAGGGAAACGGATTGCCGGCGATTTCCTTGATGCCATGGAAAATCTGCACCGATGTCACCCGGTTGAAATCGAACATGAGCGGCACGCCAAGTTCGGTGAACGACCAGATGAAGACGATGGTTCCTCCGGCGAAGAGGCCCGGCATGAGAAGCGGAAGTGTGATTTTGAAAAACCGCCGGAGTCCTGTGCAGCCCAAATTCGCCGCCGCCTCCTCCATGGCGGGATCGATGTTCGCGAGCGCGGCGACCACATTGAGGTAGAGGATCGGGTAGAGATGCAGGGCGTTGAGAAGGATCACGCCGAAGAGGCGCCCCTCGCCCAGCCAGTCGGGGCCGTGCGAAACCAACCCGAGGTCCTGCAGCAAGGCATTCAAGGCCCCCTCGCGGCCAAGGATGTGGCGCACACCGATCGCGCCTACAAAAGGCGGCATGATCATGGGAACCAAAACCGCCGCTCCGAGCAGCGATTTTCCGGGAAAAACAAAACGGTCGCTGATCAAGGCGAGGGGCACGGCAAGGAGGGCCGCAAGCGCGGTGCTCGCGACCCCCATGGTGAGCGAATTTTGAAGACCCTCGACGTAAACAGGGTTCCGGAAGACCTCGACGAGATAGTCGAGGGTGAAACGTCCGTCTGCGGCGATGCAGGCGCCGCGCAACGTCTCGACCACCGGCCACACCAGGAACAGCCCGAGAAAAGCGAGCGTGAAAGCGAAGACAAGGATGGCAACAGGGCGGGACATGGATCAACGCGGGGATTCGGCCAGCGTGCGGGCCTCGAGATACCGGCGGCGGAAAAGATCCGACAATTCCTTGGCCAGGCGCACCTCCTGGATTTTGTCGCGGGCGGAGAGGACCGGACGGATTTCATCCAGACACCGCCTGTAATCGAGTCCTGAGAAGTCGGTGAAAACCCGGTAGGCGTCGCGCGGGAATCCCGCCTTCGCCATGGCCTGCCAGGCCGAGGCCTGCTCGTCGTGCAGATCCAGGCAGGTCACCCGGATGACAAACGCCAGCACGCGGAGAAGCGACGAGGTCCACTTGGGGTGGTAATCGAACAACTTCGCCTCCTCGTAAGGTTGCACCGAGGGGTCGGATCGGAAGTCCGCCCATGCGGGGGCATACAACTCCTTTCGCACGGGCAAGCGACGCAGTGCGTAGTGGGCGGGTCCGCCGGGAACCCCCACTTTGAAGTTCCAAAGTTTCTGTCCCTCGAGCGAAAGCACGAATTCAACAAACGCCTCGGCCGCGGAGGGGTTCGGAGCCCCGCGCAGGATCGCCACAGGATCGACTCCCACCGAGGATCCGCCGACGGGAGTGAGGTATTGAAGCCGCGAGGGATTTGATCCGATCTGCACCGCCTCGCTTTGAAAACGTCCGTAAAAATCAATGCACATCCCGATGGCCGCATCCCCTTGCGAAACGTCGAGCGGGATCTTGGTCGCCGAGTCGGTGAAATAGCGGGCATTGGCCGAAGCCGCCTGGATCAGTTGAAGTCCTCTGGTCCAGCCCAGAGCGAGGATTTCCATGTCCTCCGAACCGGATTCGCGAACGAGGTCCTGCATTTGCTGCTGCACGACCATTTCAAAGGCGCGGGCCGCGGAGCCGCTTTTGGTCGGGTCCGCCAGGGCGATGTTGCGAAAATAGACGGGATCGGCAAGGTCGCCCCAGCGGGCCGGAAGCGAGCGCACCCCGAGGCGCTCAAGGGTGTCGGTATTGAAACACATTCCAAACGAGGAAAGGCAGGCCCCGAACCACAGCCCCGCCGGATCGTAAAACGGCTCGCCGGAAACCTCCAGGGGAATCGAGTCATCGTTGAACCACTCCGGACGGGTGGCGAGGATTGCGGAGGGAACCAGACGGCCCGCCTTGGCTTGCTGCTGAAAATCATAGGCTCCCCCGCCGAAGAAGACGTCGATGCCGATTCCCGTGCGGGATTGCAGGAACGCCCGGCGTGCCGCCTGGGCGGGCGAGTCACCGGACGGTTCGCGCGCGGGGAGGATCGAGGGATTGTCAAAAGTCTCTGAAACCTCGTGCGTCCAATCCTTGCCGGAGCGGCGCCATTCGTATTCGAACGCGGCGAGATACTCGGCATTCAAGTATCGGGCGATTTCACTCGTTCCCCCCGGCACACGCCAGTCCACGCGGATCGAGCGCCCGGTGTTCTTGCGGTAAAACTCCTCGAAAGCGCGGCCAAACTCCTCGCGCACCGCCTCGTTGTGCGGCGAGACGATCACCAGAGTTTCATCGGTGGCCGCCAAAAGGCCGTTGGACGGACGCAAGAGAAACGGCACGGCCAGAATCAAAGCCAGCAGCACACCGACGCCGGCGAGTCTCGCGATCACGGCGGAAGAATGACCACATCCCGCGCATCGACCGAGACACGGCATGCCGGGGCGTCGGAAGCGATCGGGCACCCGGGGTTGCTTTCCAGAATTTTCAACCGCACCCCGCCGACGGCGAGGGTGTGCTGGGCGGCCTCACCCAGAAAGGTGGATTCCACCACGCGGCCTTCCAGGCAGTTTTCAGGGCGCCACTCGAAACGCCAGCATTCGGGACGGATGCTCAGAACGACCGGGGAACCCGCCGACAAGCCGGACACGGCGGGCGTGCCATGGAAGATGCCGATCGCCGTCGAGACAGTTCCGGCCGAGGGGGAATCCAGCGTGCCCTCGAGAAAGTTGCTTTCTCCAATGAAATCGGCCACCGCGCGGCTGGCAGGGCGTTGATACACATCCCGCGGAGCCCCGATCTGGGCCACACGCCCGGACTCCATGACCGCCATGCGGTCCGCCACAGAGAGGGCCTCTTTCTGATCGTGGGTGACATAAACCGCCGTAAGACCATGGTCTTTGCAAACCCGGCGGATTTCGGAGCGCATCTCCAGTCGCAGGCGCGCATCGAGATTCGACAGGGGTTCGTCCAGAAGCAGGCACCGGGGACGGATGACAAGAGCCCGCGCCAAGGCCACCCGTTGCTGCTGGCCGCCGGAGAGTTGATTGATCTTGCGGTCCCCGCAGGGGCCCATTTGAACGGCCTCGAGGGCCGCAGCCACCCGCTCGCGGATTTCACGTGGGGGAACCCGCCGCTCCTCCAGGCCAAACGCCACGTTTTTCGCCACTGTCAAGTGGGGCCAGAGTGCGTAGCTCTGAAACATCATGCCCGTGTCGCGCTTGTGGGCGGGCAGATTCGTCACATCGGTCTCGCCGAAGAGAATCCTTCCGCTGTCGGGCGGACAGAATCCCGCCAGGCTTCGCAACAAAGTGGTCTTGCCGCATCCGCTGGGGCCCAGGAGGAAAAACAACTCGCCCGACTCGATGCGCAAGGACACGCAATCCAGGGCCCGCGTCGCCCCGAACGACTTCACCAGATTCTCGATCACGATGGGAATCATGGCGGGGCGGGAAGGTTTCGAGGATCAGCGCGGCGAACCCGCTGCGGAATCCGGGCCGAGACGGGACAACTGGCCGGCAGCCATGCGGGCGACCGGCGAGGACGGGAATTGCGTGGTCACCATGTTGAAACTGCGGCGTGCCTCGTCTTTTTGGAAATCCCTCAACAGGATCTCCGCCTCCATGTAAGCGGCATAAGGCGCGGCGAAGCTGTCCGGGTAGGTCGTGACCACCGACTGGCAGGTCGCGCGGGCTTCGGCGGATTGGCCAGCGGCATCCTGGTTTTGAGCCACACCGAGCAACGCACCGCCTGCAAGCGGATGTTCGGGAAATAATTCCACGAATTGGCGGAAACTGGCGGTGGACTTGTCCAATTCGCCCGCATCGCGCTGGGCGGCGGCGATCCGCAGGATGGCATCGGCGGCCGGCATCGATCCCGGGTGTGCGGAGACCACGTTTTCCCAGGACTCGATGGAATCCGCCTGCGCGAATTCGCGGGCGGCGGCCTCCGCCTTGGCTTGTGTGGTGGCAGTCCACACGCCAAAGCCCAGGGCGCAAGCCACGAAAAGTCCCGTTCCGGCGAGGAGGGGTGTTTTGTATTTTTCCCAAAAATCGTCTTCTTCGAGAATCAACTCGGGCTCGGGAACCGTGCTCACGACCCCACCTCCGCGCGAGCTTCATCGGCCAGGGCCGTGCTGAGATAGCGCTCCCCGGTGGAACATCCGATCGTCACAATGAGCTTGCCGGCGTTTTCAGGGCGCCGGGCCACCAGAATCGCCGCATGCACGTTGGCACCGGTGCTGATGCCTCCGAGGATTCCCTCCTCCTTGGCGAGGCGCCTGGCCATGGCGAAGGCCTCCTCGTTCGTCACTTGGATGCACTCCACAATCTGCGGTTCGCCGGCGGAATTTTTCAAATGAAGGTTGTTGGGAACAAATCCCGCGCCGGTTCCCTGGATTTTGTGGGGCCCCGGCTTGACTGGTTGGCCTGCGAGGGTCTGCGAGATCACCGGCGAATCCTTGGGTTCCACAGCGATGGCTTGAAACGAGGGCTTGCGGGGCTTCAAAGCCTCCACGCAACCGGTCACCGTCCCCCCCGTGCCGACCGCGGCCACGACGATATCGACCTGCCCGTCCGTATCCGCCCAGATTTCCTCAGCGGTCGTTTGAACGTGGATTGCCGGGTTTGCGGGATTGTTGAATTGCTGGGGCATCCAGGCATTGGGGGTTTCCTGCACGATCGTCTCGGCTTTCGCAATCGCTCCCCGCATTCCCTCCGAACCGGGCGTGAGAACAAGTTTGGCACCAAGCATGGCAAGCAGGGTGCGGCGCTCGAGACTCATGGTTTCAGGCATTGTCAAGATAACCTTGTAACCTTTCGCGGCGGCGACAAATGCGAGCGCGATGCCGGTGTTTCCGCTGGTGGGTTCCACGATCACGGTGTCGGGCTTTAACAGTCCGCGGCGCTCGGCGTCCTCGATCATGGCCATGCCGATCCGGTCCTTGACGCTGCCGAGCGGGTTGAAGAATTCGCACTTGAGCGCGATGGTTGCGGGCGCGCCATCGGTCACGCGGTTCAAGCGAACCAAAGGCGTCTTGCCGATGGTGTCGACGATCGAAGAGTGGATTTTGGACATAGGGATGGGTTTCGAGGGATGGCTAACAGAGACGCGACCAGCGGTGAAGCGTGAAGTCGCGGGGCTGAATGAATGGAAGTGCGTCGTTTCAGGATTGGGCGGGACTTTCCGGGGCCTTTGCGGCCTGCTGGTAGCGCGAGAGCATCGTTCCGAGGAGTTGGTGAAGCCTGGCCGCCGAGGGGATCGAAAGAATCACCCGGGCGGAAATGTTGGCTGGTTCCTCCACGATGCGCCCGGCGGCGTTCGGGTTCACGCCGAAGTCCAGGATCACCTCCTCGGCTGTCATGAGGCCGCGGGCGAAATTCGAGTAGAACGTCTGCATGTCCTTGGTTGAAAGGGTGAGCGTTTGGGTCTGATCGGAAGGTGTCATCGACTGGAATCATTCGTCCGTCCCGTTACCCATGGCGAGCGGATTTTTGGAGGCTTGCGAAACGGGGGGCTTTGCGATGAGTTGAAGCCCATGAAGCACGAAATCCGACAAGTTCAAGGAGGGCCTCCCGCCCTCGGCCCCTACTCAATGGGCGTGGTCGCCGAGGGACGGTTTGTTTTTGTCTCCGGCATGACTCCCTGGAATCCCGAAACAGGAGTCATCGAACGTGGTAGCATCACCCGGCAGACCGAACTGGTGCTGGAGAATGTCGCCAAGGTTCTTCGCGAAGCGGGTGCGGACTTCTCAAATGTGGTGAGCTCCCGCGTGTATCTGTCGAATCTGACTCCGGAGAACTTTGGCGAAATGAACGAGGTTTACAAACGCTACTTCGGCGCATCGGCACCCGCCCGTGCGACTCTGGGGGTGGCGTTACTCGGATTCGATGTCGAAATTGAGTGCGTGGCGGTGATTCCAGCCTGAGCCCCTATCGCGGGACGGCCATCAACTTCTCGACATATTTCGCGAGCAGGTCGAATTCCAGATTTACAAAGTCCCCGGCCGACAGGTCGCCGATATTTGTAACGGCCGCAGTGTGTGGAATGATCCACACGGAAAACGCGGCGTCCGTGACTTCCGAGACCGTCAAACTGGTTCCGTTGATGCAAACCGACCCCTTGTAAACCACGTAGCGACCGAACCCCGCCAGTAGGCGCACGGTGATGTGAACATCCGCTCCTCGGGGTTCCACGCGGAGCACCTCGGAGACCGCATCCACATGGCCTTGCACAAAGTGTCCTCCCAGACGCCCATTGGCGGGAAGAGCACGCTCGAGATTGACCCTCGCTCCGGAAGTCAAGCGCCCCAAATTCGTGCGGGCGAGGGTTTCGCCCAAAAGATCAAAGACCAGTCCTGTTCCGTCGATCCGGGCCACGGTGAGGCAGCATCCATTGACCGCCAAGCTATCGCCGAGCGACATCTCCCCGGCGAGCGTTGGCGCGTGGAGGGTCAGGCGGGCGGACTCTCCGAGGCGATCCAGCGTCGCGCAAGATCCAGTGGTTTCAACAAGGCCGGTGAACATACGCCTATCATTACGAGACAACGGGATTCGGCGATGAAAATCCGGTCTGGCTTTCCGTGAACGGCAAATGTGTGGTAACCCATCTAGCATGACGCGTCCGATCTGCTTGTTCATTCTCGCCATCGCGATCTGTGCCTCCCCCAACCTGCTGGCTGCGGGGTCCGCGGGCGGGAGCATGGATTTTCCAACCCCGCTGGCGAGTTATGCCGACACGCAAACCGAGGGACTCGTTCCCAAGCTGCTCGGACGGGTGCAAAAGGACCCCTTCAACGCCATCGCCACTTTGATTTTTGTGGCCGCCATCGTTCATACCTTCTTGGCCGCGAAGTTCCGCGCCATTGCCCACCATTATGAGCATGAGGCGGAGGTCCTCCAGCGCGAGGAGAACGATGGAGATGGCCATCAACGAAAAATCGACTCCGCGAAATTCAAGGAGGTCGTTTTCCATTTTTTGGGAGAGGTCGAGGCGATCTTCGGCATCTGGCTGATCCCGCTTACCGTTGCCATCATCGCCACCAAAGGCATTGATACGGCCAAGGCCTACATCAATGGAGTCAATTTCACCGAGCCGATTTTTGTCGTGGTCATCATGGCCATCGCCAGTTCGAAGCCGGTTTTGCAATTCGCCGAAGGAGCCTTGAAAAAAGTGGCCGCGATCGGTGGCGGAACCCCTGCGGCCTGGTGGTTGGCGATTCTGACAGCCGGTCCATTGCTGGGTTCGTTCATCACCGAGCCGGCGGCGATGACCATTTGCGCCCTGTTGCTGGCGGCGAAATTCTACCGGCTCAATCCCTCCCACACTCTGCGCTACGCGACGCTCGGACTTCTGTTTGTCAACATCTCCGTGGGGGGAACGCTCACGCACTTCGCCGCTCCTCCAGTGGTGATGGTGGCGGGTCGGTGGGATTGGGACACGGTCTTCATGCTCACCCATTTCGGCTGGAAGGCCACCGTGGCGATTGTGGTATCGAATGCCGTCGCCTTTGCGGTGTTCCGGAAGGAGCTTCTCACGATGAGAATCCCGGCTTCGGAGGAAACGACCCCACGCAAGCCGGTGCCCGCCTCGATCATCGGCGTCCATTTGTGCTTCATCGGCTTTGTGGTTTACGCCTCGCACTATGCCGCAATGGTGGTGCTCGCATTCATGTTTTTCCTGGCCTTCGTCGCTGCCACCGAGCGCAACCAGAGTCCGATCAGCCTCCGCAGTCCGGTGCTCGTTGGCTTCTTCCTGGCGGGATTGGTTATTCACGGGGGCTGTCAGCAGTGGTGGATCGAGCCGGTGCTCACCAGCCTGAACCCGCTTCAGCTTTTGCTGGGATCGACGATTCTCACCGCATTCAATGACAACGCAGCCATCACCTATCTGGCCTCGCTGGTGCCGGGCTTCACCGATGCGGCGAAACTGGCCGTTGTCTCCGGAGCGGTCATCGGCGGCGGACTCACGGTGATTGCCAACGCTCCCAACCCCGCAGGCCAGTCGATTCTTCAATCCCACTTCGGCCCGAACGGGGTGGACGCCTTGAAATTGTTCCTCGGCGCGGCGGTGCCGACGCTGATTTGCCTCGCGGTCTTCCTTCTGACCTCGTGAGGCTCAGTGGGTGGGGGCCTTGACAGTGCCCGCCTCCAGATCGTCGCGTCGGCGCTGGATGATCCGGTTGCCGATTTCCAGCACCATTTCCTCCAACAACAGGCGCAGATGGCTGCCCGCGCGGAAGTCTGACGGGGCGATATTCTTCACCCGGTCGGCGTGCACGCTGAGCTGGTAGCACTTTTTGAAACTCGTCCGCGTGGGGTCCTCGGGGTTGTAGACGGCGATGGCGTGCCCACCGTTGCGCCGCATGACAGTGAAGCACGGCACATCGGTGGGACCGTCGCCGACATAAATCATGTTTTGGAACGGCACCGGCCGGAGAGCGGGATCCATGTGGTCGTTCACATCCTGGTCGAGTTCCAGCATCCCCTTGTTGATGCGGAAGAGAAACTGCGTTTTCTGGGTGTGGCTGATCGCGCGTTTGGGAAACGTGATCCGTCCGTGCGCGTCGGTTGCGAATTCGCATCCGAAGATTTTCCGCACATACGGGGCGAGACGGCTGCCCTCAATCAGCACCTTCAATCCCGACGATACGATGTAGTGCTCGACCCGGATGCCATGTGCCATGTGCTCCGGTGTCAGCAAGGTGTTTTTGAAATCCTCGAACATTCCCGGAAGGCCCGGATAAAATGTGAGCCGATCCCCCATTTGCCGGAGCTGGTCGTTTGTCGGGCGGTCGATCTCCAGGCAATCGAGGAGCACCTTCATGTAAGCGAGTTCGTGATCGTAGCCTTGCTGCTGCACGAGTTCCTTGCAGCGTTGCCAGAAATGCTCCGCGCGAATGCCGAAAGCCGGGAAAATCGTTTCCTCCTGCATGTAAATCGGCGACAGGGTCTGGTCGTAATCGTAAATGATCGCAATGGTGTTTTGCGGAGAAGCCATCGTTCAACTCCACCACATCCCACCGGCCCCCGCGACAGGTTTTTCGTGACAATTTGGCAGCGGTGTCCAAGACCCTCAATCGAGCCATCAACAGCGCTGAATCCCTTGCGCTGTGACAAGATGGTGCATGGCTTGATCATGGGATTCCATCGGCACCCGCGTGACGAGTGCCTCGACGAGCGCCACCCCCACACGCACAACCGGACGACCCTCGAGAAAGCGATCGTAAAACCCCTTGCCCCGTCCCAGACGACGCCCCTGCGGATCGAAGGCAAGCCCCGGCACCAATACCAAATCCGGCTCCTCCTCGATCAAGTCCTGCCTCGGTTGGCAAATGCCATACGCGCCGTGCTCCAAATCTTTAGTAGAGCCGACCCGCAAGAACCGCAGGCGATCCCCATCGAGGCGCGGCAAAAGGAGATTTTTTTGAAGCATCCACTCCAGCTCCAGAATCGGTTCGCCTGTGATCGCCATGTAGGCCCCCACCCGCTCCGCCCGCCTCCACAGAGGCCATTGGTCAAGCAGCCCGGAGATGACCCACCCTTGCGAGTGACGCATGCCGTCGGGGATTTCCGCCAGGGCGAATCTCGCCGCTTGGCGCAAACGTTGCTTTTCGATCGCGTCCATGAACAATCAAGCCAGACATGGTCCGCCGATTTTTCGAGAAAAAACTCGCCCGCCCTCCGAAGCCCGACAACCACGTGGACATGAAACTCGGGAGCGGCTGGCACAAACGGAATTTCCTCGCCGAGGTTGTGATCCCCTCGCTTTTCGCCAAGCGCCACGGAGCACGCCACAAACCCGATTTTCCGGCGCTCGCCCCCGGCGACCTCTCGCTCACATGGATCGGACACGCGTCCTTCCTGCTCCAAACCCCCGAGCACAATATCTTGATCGACCCGAACTGGGCGCAGTGGCTGAAAGTGATCAAACGCATCCGCCAGCCCGGCCTCGAAATCCACGACCTGCCCGCGATTGATCTTGTGCTCGTCACCCATGCCCATTTCGACCATCTCGACCGCAAGACCCTCCGCGCCATCGCCCGCGACCAGGCGATCGTTGTTCCCGAACACGTCGGCGGCCTCGTGCAAAACCTCGGCTTCCAACATGTCGAAGAGCTTCGACACTGGCACACCTTCCGACTCGGCGACCTTGAGGTCACCCTCACCCCGGCCAAACACTGGGGAGCCCGCGTGCTTCACGATTCCCACCGCGGGTTCGGCGGTTTCCACATCCGCTACCGCGATCGAACCGTTTTTCATTGCGGCGACAGTGCTTTTTTCGAGGGTTTTCATGAGATCGGCGAACGTCTTCCTGTCGAGATCGCGCTCCTTCCCATCGGGGCCTACGATGCCCCCACCGGACGAGATGTGCATATGAATCCCGAGGAGGCCATCGAAGCCTTTCTTGCCCTCCGGGCCCGCACCCTTGTTCCCATGCATTTCGGCACGTTCCGCCTCGGCTACGAACCCCTCCACGAGCCCCCCGAGCGACTCCTCAAACACGGAGCCACCCGCTCGATCCTTGAAAAAATCCGCATTCTCGAGGAAGGCCACCCGGTCATTTTTTAAAGCTTCCTCAGGACCGGCCGACAAGCGTGGCAGCCACGCCCTTGGGTTGCTCAAAAGGACAACCTTTTACCAAGCTTGGATCCAGATATGCTGGTGGGCATCGATTATCGCCATCTACTCAGAGTTGATCCCGCAAAAAATTCATCATGTGGACATTGATATCCCATTGATCTGAAACCGGCATTTGCGTGAAAGGCAAGGTCGGGAGATATGGCGGCGGACCGAATTCCGGGGTGATGGTTAATTCCCGGGCCGCCGCAATCTTCCTGAGCAGGAAAATTTGCCTCCACCAGCCCAGATGCGATTCGAGGGCGTTTTGCCATTCCGGTGCGCGGGGATCGGAGACTTGAGGTCCGTGGGCATAACCGACGCGGGCGTGGATGTGGCGCACGGCAGGAAGAATTTCAAGGAATGTTTCCTTTTGGTCCTCGCAAAGGGACTCACAGACATTGCACCAGTGCGACATGTCGAAGACGAGACGGGTGGTCGGACGGGCGGCTAGCAACTCCGCCGTCCGCCAAGGTGTGTGAAGACAGCGCCCCCGGTGAGTTTCGTGGTAAACCGACACGCCGGTTTCCTCCGCAATACGCTCCGCGATTTCGAAGATGCGGAGGTTTGTCTCCAGATCGAAAAGATCGCGTCCCGTATGGCTGTTTACGAAGAGCGGAGCGAACGAAGCCGCGCGGCGCAAACGTTGTTCAAAAGCTTCGGCGTGCCTGCCAAGATTCGTGTCTAGCGTCAAGTAATGCTGGGTCACAAGCACGAGACCCTCGCTTTTCGCGATCGCAACAGCCTCCTCCGCTTCCCTGTCGCCATCGGCCAATGCAATTTCCACCCCGTCGTAGCCAGCATCTTTCACTTTGCGGATGAAGGCCCTGGGAGAAAGCGACTCACTTCCCCAACGAGGACAGAGGAACAAGAGGTTCATTTTTTCAGAATGCGTCGAACGAGATTTGGCTGGGCGGCACGCCGAGGTCGGCGAGCATTTTGTTGCAGGCCTTCATCATCATGGGCGGGCCGCAGAGGTAGAATTCGACGGCTTTGAGGTTCGGGTGGTTTTCGAGGTAGTTGATCTGGGCGACTTCGTGGATGAAGCCCGAGAAGCCGTTCCAGTTGTCTTCGTCGAGCGGGTTCGAGAGGGCGAGGTGGAACGAGAAGTTCGGGTGTTCGGCGGCGAGTTTTTCGAAGTGGTCGTCGTAGAAGATTTCCTGCCGCGAGCGGGCGCCATACCAGAAGCTCATCTTGCGCGAGGTTTTCTCGGTTTCGAGCATGTGGGAGATGTGGGCGCGCATGGGGGCCATGCCGGCACCGCCGCCGATGTAGACCATTTCCTTTTGGGTTGGCTTGATGTGGAAGTCTCCGAAGGAACCGATCGCGGTGACCGTGTCGCCCGGCTTGAGGCTGAAGATGTAGCTCGAGCCGATGCCCGGAGGGCAATCCTGGCCGGGGGGCGGGGTGGCGATGCGGACATTGAAGGTGAGGGTGCGATCGGTGGAGGCGTTGCTTGCGATCGAGTAGTTGTTGCGGCGCTCGGCGCCTTCGGGGTTTTTCGCCACGAGGTCGAAGACATGCTGGCGTTCCCACACGGCGGCGTAGGGTTCCGGGATGTCGAAATCGCGGAAGCGGATTTCGTCGTAGGCCGGGATGTCGATTTGCATGTAGTCGCCGGGCGTGAAGGAGATTTTTTCACCATCCACCGTCTCGAGCACGAGTTCCTTGATGAAGGTCGAGACGCTTTTGTTGCTCACCACGCGGAGGGTGAATGTCTTTTGGTGGCGTGCGCCATCGCCGCCGGCGCGGAGGATATTGAGCCAGATGCGGCCGTTGCGTTCCTCGATCGGGTAGGTGGCGAGGCCGCGGCAGATCGGGGCGCGTGCCGGGGAGCCGTCCGCCAGATTGAATCGGCCGTTGTGTTTCGGGCACTCGACGATTTTGCCTTTCACCAGACCGTCGGCGAGGTGCGTGTTACCGTGGGTGCAGATGCCATCGGTCGCGTGGAGAACGCCCTCGTCATCGCGGATGAGGGCGAAGGTCTTGTTGCCGTGGTCGAAGCGGATGACATCCTCCGAGCCAAGATCAGCAGCGGCGCAAATTTCCAGCCAGCCCTCCTTGTCCGTTGGGGCATCCGAGCGGTGGGTGCCCTCGGAGAGGCGTTCCTTGGGGTCCGGCAGGCGGCGTTTCACATAGTAGGCGGGGTCTTTGACCTGTCGGAAGAGGGCCGGGATGATTTCCTTCCAAGCCGCCCAGAGGCTTGGGTAGGCCTCCGGCATGTCGTCCTTCACGGCCTCATGAAGTTTCGGAAGGTTATGGTAGGGAACGAGCGGGAACATGTGGTGCTCTACATGGTAGTTCATGTTCCAGTAGAGAAACCGGTTGATCGGATTCATGTGGATCGTGCGGCAGTTGAGGCGGTGGTCGAGGACATTCTCGGCGAGGCCCGCGTGCTGGGTGAGGCCGTAAATCGGCATGAGCCAGGTGCCGAAGATGTTGCAGCCACCGACCAGGAGGATCGGCAGAACGCTGCCTGTGGCGATCGAGAGCGCGATGACGCCCGCGTAGATCAGGACATAGATGCGGGCGCGGGAGTAGATTTTCGGGAACTCGCTTTCGGGGATGTAGGTCTTCTCCTCCGCGTCCATTTTTCCGAACGAGTGCATGAGGATGTTTTTGAAGTATTTTGGATACACCCCGTAGTTGATGAACCCGAGGACGAGGCCTTTGATGTCCGGCGGGCGGGGGACGACGATCTCGGGATCGCGGCCCACGATGATGGTGTCGCTGTGGTGGCGGGTGTGGCTCCAGCGCCAGACGACGGACTCGCGCATGACCATGAACGACGCGATCTCGTAGAGAAGGTTGTTCATCCAATCCGTCTTGAATGCTGTGCCGTGGCTCGATTCGTGCCAGCGCGAGTCGGAGGTCGAGGCGTAGAGGGCCGCGTAGAGGAGGTAGGGCAACGACGCCCACCAGGACGGCCAGAGATACCATGTGAGCGCGCCGAGGCCAATGATGAGGCCGAACCAGATGATGGTGTCGCGGAGTGCCGGGCCGTCTTTTCGCTCGAGGAGCTTTCGCATCGTCGCGCGGGGGACGGGGCATTGATACCAATCCGCCTCGGCGAGGCCGCGCTCGATCGCGCGCTTGGATTCCTCGCCGGTGAGGCTGTAGTCGAGCTTCGTTGGGGGCCTGAGAAGGGTCGCTGTGTTGTGATTGTCACTCATTGTTGATGGGAAATCCTTATCGAAACGGCCGAAGCCTGTCTTTTCTTGAACCGACAAAATGTTATTATATTTTGACTTTATGCTCGAAGATTTGAAGCTTCGTCCTCGCTATGGAGGGTTCGTTTTCTTGGCCGATGCCGCCAAGGGCGTTCCTTGGCTGGCCACCCATCACCACGCGGAACTCGAATTAAACATCGTCGCCAAGGGACACATTACCTATGTGGTCGGAAAAAACCGGTATCACTTCGCCAATCGGGACCTTTTGTGGCTTTTCCCCGGCCAACCTCATCGCCTTGTGGATCGGAGCCAGGACGCCCTTTATTATGTGGCCGTCTTCAAGCAGTCGCTCATTCACAAAGCCTGCCATCAGGAGCAATACCGAGCACTTGGCCTAAGCCGACCGCCCGGAAAGACGATGCTGCATACGCATCTCGGTCATCCGGAGTTCGAATACCTCCGGCGAATGATGGATTCGCTGATCGCAGGAGCGCTGGACAATGACTTGCTCAACCGCGAGGCTGGCTTTGGACTCACACCGGGATTCCGATACGAGCACGAGGATTCGGACTTTTTAAATGTAGGGTTGTCGCATCTTCTCATTTTTTGTTGGAGAAACCAGCTTGCCACGCAGGGGGGCAACCGCGCAGTCCCTCTTCACCACTCGATCCTCAAGGCTCTCGACATTCTGGGTCGCGACGAACAACCCGGCACCTTAGCGGACCTCGCAAAACAATGCGGTCTCAGCCCCGAGCATCTCAGCCGGACATTTAAAAAGCAGATTGGAATCCCCCTGAACCGCTACCGCAATGCGGCTAGGCTGGAACGCTTTTGGAAGCTGAGAAACAACCCGCTTCAAAAAACAATTACCGAGGCCGCGCTGGCGGCGGGATTCGGAAGCTATGCCCAATTCTATAAAATCTTTCGCGAAGCCCACGGACGCGGCCCCAGATGGGAAGCTTAATTTCTAATCATCTTTAGCACCTTAGGTATCCAGCTGTGGCCGGACGCCTTCAATCACTCACTTTCCTGACATGTGGGCGCTTTGCGGAAAACTCCACTCCGCTCCGTCTTCCGCAAGTCAGGATTGATTCACGCGACTATTATTTTTATACTCGCCCGCCAAACGGCTCCAGAGGTTGGCAAATGCAGCCTCGGGCACATTTGTTCCAATCACATTGTTGGAGTAGGTGTAGGGCTGGGGTGAGTAGCGGGCGTAGTTGTGCGGATCGAGGATCACGCTGGCGCCTTGGCCTGTGGCGTAAGTCACGAAGTTGTTAAGACGGCCAAGTTCGGTTGCGTCGAGGCTACCATTGAGGCTTGGCTGCAGTCGCTCCCAGGCAAACGGAAGCCGGAAGACATTCACGCCCTTTCCAATATAGTAGTTGACCTCGGCGCTCGTCGGGTAGGTGTATTGCTGGTCGTAAACTCCCGGCACATTGTCCACTCCCCAGGCCTGCACCTGAAATTCCGCACCGGCGAGATTGACACCGGTGCCGGCAAGTTGGGCGTGGCTCTTGTCGGTGAGGAAGCCGATCACGATGACGACAAAGGACAGAAGGGCGAAGATAGGTTTTTTCATGTGCGATAAATGCGCGCTCTTGGGCAGTGCCATGTGATACACCTTGTTACTCCGTGGAGGCAGGAAAACCCTCTGGAAGCGGCAGAAAAGTCGTTGAATCCGGCAGCGGGATGTTTTTTCACGGCACGGTGGCTTGCACCCGCAGGAAACCTTTTGCGGTGCTTGTCGGGATGACCGCCTCGACTTGTTCGTAATCGACCCCGATGCCATCGGGTTGCGGCGCGGAGGCTTGTGTGGAGAGGAGATTGCCGCTGGTGAAGCCCAGCGAGAGATCAGAAATCATGCGGACTTCGTAGGTCGCATCGCTGGAGTTTTTTCGTTTCAGAAAGGAAAATGTGAAATTCCCATTGGAGATGTCGGAGGTCGAGGAACTCGCGTTGCTGACGACCGGATTCCCGCCGAAGGCGAACTCGTAGGCGTTGGTGTAGCCATCCGCATCGGGATCGGCGGAGAGCCGGAGAGGGAGGCATTGCTTGCGTTGCCCCCGAAGTAGGTTGTCTTCCACTCCTCAACGGGCGATACCGATGTGACCGTGAGCGTCTGAGTGACACTGCTTGCGGGATTGTAGTTGGAATCACCGGCTTGGCTGACAGTGAGAATGGTCGATCCCGCACCAACAACGGTGACCGTGCCGTTGGAAGCGACTGTGGCCACGCTTGTGTTGGAGCTGGAGTAGCTGAGTGTGAGGTTCGAGGAGATGCTGGCGTCGAGAGAGTATGGGGCAGCCCCGCTTGCAAGGGAGAGTGAGGAGGCAACACCGCTGATCGATTGGTTTCCTTTGGCAATCGAGAAGGTGAGATTTCCGGTGCCATTTCCCGAAGCGTTGGTTGCCCGCACCAAAACCACCGTGCTGTCGAGCGTCGCTGCCGTGGGAGTCCCGCTGATCGCACCTGTGGTGGCATTCAGGCTGAGCCCCGCCGGCAAGGAGGCGCTCACCACGTCGTAGCTGGTTGGCGAATAAGCCGCCGTGACGGTTGCGGACAATGTGGTGGCTACGGTGCCATTGACCGTCACTGGCAACACGACGGGAACAGTGGAGGCCGTGCCATTTTTTCCGACATAGCGCTGGGTTGTTTCCGTCTCGTTGGGCTTTACGCTGATCTCAGCCTCGCCCATGACGGGCAGGGCGTTGATCTGCCCTTTCCATGCTCCGACCATTAAATAATGCTGTGTGAAATCGTTGTTTCCGTTTTCGATTTGTTTGGAATGAGCGTGGTAATGGTAGCCGTAGTCCCCATGCGAGTGGCCACCATAGGCATCAAGATCCTCCGAGTAGCCCTCCATGGAATCAAAGGAGGCTTCATATTTGCCGTAGATGGCGATGCCGTCGTAAGAAAAACCGATGATCGGCGGGTGGGTCGTGGCATTTCCCTGGCTGTCGGAATAATCAGCCAGGTTGTAAAGGTTGATTCCGTTGCGATTGTATCCGTGGCCATCCGCATGCCAGTGGAGAGAACCTCCGCGTCCCACATGGGCACCGGAGGAGGTGATCTCCGCAGCGGCCTGGGCGTATTCGAGGGTATTGTTTAAAGCGGGGTAGATTTTGACCCCGTCGATCGCGATCCCTGCGGACGCCGTGTCTGCATAGTTTTCCGTGGTGTAATTTCCTGAGGAGACATTGGCATCGCTGGCGAGGGAGGGTGAAACCGTATTGTCCGTTAGATTTGTGATGAGGCCATAATCTTTGAGCGGAACAACGATGGTTCGCGCTTCCAGCACCGCAGTGCGGGTGACGGTTTGATTTGCGTAGCCGGATCCTTCCGCGCCATCGCCGGGGGGACGCGCGACATCGATTAAAAAGTTTGGCCGAGGAGTGGCATTGTGGGTGGCGATGACCATGTAGGGGTGTCTCACGCCACTGCTGTCTGATGCATTGGTGAAATAAACATGCGCCACGGTTCGATTGCCCACTTGGCCATTGTAGATATCTCCCGAAGCAAAAAGGTGGCTGAGGGCGTTTTCGCGAAAGGCGAGATACACCTCCTTGTCGTAGCGAAGCGACTCGCCCTTCGCCGCGAGGGAGATTCGGATATTTTCCAGAGCCGTCTCGGCGGCGGAGGTTGCGTTTGCACTGTGATTCAGTTGGGCGGAATACGCAGGGTCGACGGCCTTGATGAGGCCGTTATTCGCACTCGAGATCAATGCACTGTTTTCAAAACTCCACGGAACGGGATTGGTCGGGTTCGCGGCAAAGGCGTTCGTTTGCCATGGTATATTGTTCGGATTAAAATCCGAGCCTGCGGCGAGTCCGAAATCGATGAGTCGGGTGGCATCCGCCAGATAGAAACTGGTTGCGTTTGCTTCGTTGCTCGTCAGAGAAACGCCGGTGCCGTTCATTGAAACCCACTGACCGGTGCTCCAGTTGCCGGTGGCCGAGAAGTTTCCACCGGATAGCAGGAGTCGCGTGGAGGCTTTGATTTTTGCGGAGGTGGCATTGCCGACGAATGTGAAGACCAAGTAGGAGGCGTCGGATGCCCGGTAGTAGCTTTTGATGTCCCGCACCAGAGCGGAGGAGGCGCTGGAAGCCGTGGTGGTGGCATTTCCATCGATCGCGGAATAGGAAAAAAGCTCGGGATGGATGGAGTAGTTTCCACTCAGCGAGGCCGTGCTGAGGCTCTCGACGTTCCGGTCGCGCAGCTGAAACATGCAGCGCATGGCGCTTCCGTAGGTCGCTGTGATGTTGCCGGCGGAGGTCACGGTGAGGCCGCTGTTCCGGCTGTTGCTGGCATCGATGCTCAAGCAGTGGGTCTTGTTCGCGGCATCGAGAAGGATGACATGTTTCAAATTGGCGATGGAGGAAACCGCTGCGGCATTGCTGGCGGTCCAATTGGTGGAGAAGGAGGAGGAGAGAATTTGGTCAAATGGCTTGGGGCCGTGGATCTCGGATGCGCCCCGCGTCAGGGTCGGTAGAAGAAGCAGGAGCCCTACGAAGAGCAAGTTGGGAGCTTTCATATGACGAATCCTGCAATCGCGCATCCAGATCGCAAGCCCCAATCAACGAAGATGGCAGAAAACTGGCTGAAGCCGACTGTCACGTTGACCCAAGGCCTGTGACACGTGGATGTGGCAGGATATTTGATGCCTTTGCGGCCGTGACCTCATCGATGGCCTGCTGCAATTGGCTTAATCGCTTTTCCCTCGGACCACATAATTCCACCAAGCACGGGCTGTTTTTTTCCGGAAAAACCTGAAACCGCCTGTCGCGATAAATTTCTTTGAAAATAGCGTCCACTTCGTCGCGGTAGGCATCGTCGACCGGGCGGATACCGTCATCCTCCAGAGTCACCGGCCACTCCTCGGATCTCGGAACAAATGCCAAGATATCCAAGTGATCCAGAGATTCCCTCACGGCAGGAACCATCGACTCCACGAAGGCGGCGTCGATGTCCGTGGTGCCTTGGTTGGCCGTGTATTGGGAATAGGCAATGTAATCCACCGGCGCGCGATCGAAAATCACATCATCCGCAAAATCTCCATACCGGTGAATCCTGCTGATGTTGTAAAAAAGCTGGAGACCGTTTTGCAGCTTTGTGGAGGCATCCCGAAAGAGGATTTCATATGGTCCGTAAAGACCCAGCACCCTGTAAGGCTCTTCCTCGCGGAGGTAAGTGGGGTGTTGTGCAATCCAGTCATTGACGATGGTTGATTTTCCCAACGAGTGGGACCCTGAAATGGCGATGCGCATGATTGGCTAATTTCTGCCGCAGACTGCCCTCTGAAACTCCGATGAAAAGAACCAATCGCCAGCACCGGCATTTCAGCGTTCGCTTTGTGGCACGGCAAGCCAGTCGAGGCCGGCATGATCCGGACTGGTCTGCCACAATGGGAGGATGGATCGCGGAATACTTATGGACAGCTCCATTTCGCCTTCCACTCGATGGTCACTTTTTCGCCATCCATGGTTATCGGAAGCCAATGACATCGCGAATCCTTGAGCGATTCGGGATTCC
>CAMCXK010000048.1 GCA_945883435.1 Chthoniobacter flavus
TCGTGGTCTGGGGCCACCACATGTTTGTAAGCGGCATGAACTTGACCCTCAGCGCGGCGTTCTCGGTCTCCACGATGGTCATTGCGGTTCCCTCGGCCATCAAAACTTTCAACTGGATGGGCACTATTTGGCGCGGATCCATCGAGTTCACCACCTCGATGTGCTTCGCCTTGGCGTTTGTGTCGATGTTTGTGATTGGCGGACTCAGCGGAATTTTCATGGCCTCGACCCCGGTGGACCTCTTCGTGCACCACACTTATTTCATCGTGGCCCATTTCCATTATGTCCTCTTTGGAGGAAGCATCTTTGCAATCTATGCTGCGATTTACTTCTGGTTCCCGAAAATGTTTGGCCGCATGCTAAACGAAACACTCGGTAAATGGCATTTTCTGGCGACGCTCGTGTTTTTCAATCTGGCGTTCTTCCCGATGCACAACCTTGGCCTCGGCGGCATGATGCGACGCATCGCAGATCCGACTGTTTACGAACACCTTCGCCAGTTGCAACCGCTGAACGTGCTCTGCACAATCGGAGCAATCGGGTTGGGCTTCTCGACATTTATCTTCCTGTGGAACGTCATTCGCAGCCTGCGCTCGGGAGAAAAGGCGCCGAACAACCCATGGCATTCGAACACCCTGGAATGGACGGTGCCGTCGCCTCCGGGGCATGGCAATTTCGCCACCACACCGGTGGTTTACCACGGCCCATACGAATATAGCGTCCCCGGCATCGAGCAGGACTACCTTCCTCAAACAGAGAAAGCTCCCGACTCCGCACGGTTGGAGTCGCATTGATCGCCTGGCTTCCATGACCACGCCCGCTTGGTCGATTCGATGTGGCGTCCTTCACTACTGGGCGCTTGCCACACTGGCTTGCACATTTTTCCTGTTGTGCAGCGGCGGAATCGTGACCTCCAAGGGCGTGGGCATGTCAGTGCCGGATTGGCCGACCACCTACGGCTATAACATGTTTCTCTTCCCCATCTCCGGCTGGGTGGGTGGCATTTTTTACGAGCACGGCCACCGTTTGATTGCCTCCGGGGTTGGTTTGATGACGATGATCCTTGCCGCGCTGTTACTGGCATGGGAGCCTCGCCGCTGGGTTCGACACCTTGGAGTGGTCTCGTTCCTTGCCGTTTGCGTCCAAGGCTTGCTTGGTGGATTGAGGGTCTCACTCTTCAAAGACGAAATCGGCATCTTCCATGCCACGCTGGCCCAGTCGTTCTTTTGCCTGCTGGCCATTCTTGCGGTGGCGACAAGCCAACGTTTCATCAGTGGCCATTGGGATGTGTTTGTTCCTAGTCCGTCCCTGCGCAAATGGGTTTTTGCGGTTACAGGCCTTGTTTTCCTCCAATTGGTCCTCGGGGCCACCATGCGCCACGAGCACGCCGGTCTGGCGATTCCCGATTTCCCAACGGCTTACGGAAAATGGTGGCCTGATACATCGGAGTCCGCTTTGGCTACAATCAACAAGGATCGATTGGCTGACGACAAAGTTCCCACCTCGGCAACCCAGATCATGGTTCAAATGGCCCACCGGATCGGTGCGGTGGTGCTTCTGGCAACAGCGATCGGACTTTTCTTGGCAGCCCGGCGAGCTCCGGCCCACCGCTCCACCGTCATCTGGAGCAGCGTGTTGGTGGGGCTGATTCTTGCACAGGCGACCTTGGGCGCTTGGACGATCTGGTCGAACAAAGCCGCGGATGTTGCCACCACCCACATGGCACTCGGCGCCCTGACCCTGCTTTACTGTGTGGTATTCTCTTTCCGCATCTGTCGAGGTTTGCAAACCACCCGCTTCACCAGCCCGGATCCCGCGATGTCCCGCGACTTGGCGGCCCGCTGCGCATGAAACAACCCGCCACCGCGCTCCACGAACCCAAAGCCGACCTTCTGGCGGATCTTTCCGAGTTGGTGAAAGCCCGGCTTTCCCTGCTCGTCCTGATCACCACTCTGGTGGGCTTCCTTCTGGGATGGCGCGGATCGATCCCGTGGGTTCTTCTCTCCGCCACTCTGCTTGGAACCGCCCTCTGCGCCTGCGGAGCTGCGGCACTGAATCAATGGTGGGAACGGGATGTGGACACCCGCATGAAACGCACGGCCGGGCGCCCGCTCCCCGCCGGTCGCATGGCACCGGCCGACGCTCTATTGTTCGGGCTGTTTTTTTCCTTCTTTGGCCTCGCCGTGCTGTTCCTGTTCACCAATCCCCGCGCGACCTTCCTCGCGTTCGCAACAATCGCAATTTACGTTTTGGTTTACACGCCGATGAAGCGCCTCTCGTCGCTCAACACCCTCGTCGGCGCGATCCCGGGGGCTTTGCCACCCCTCATCGGCTGGGTTGCCGCGAGAGGCAGCTACTCAACTGAAGGATGCCTTTTATTTGCGATTCTCTGGTTCTGGCAAATGCCCCACTTTCTCGCCATCGCGTGGATGTATCGCGACGATTATAAAAACGCCGGATTTGTCATGCTCACAGCGCGCGACACCGAGGGTGCGATGACCGCCCGCCAAGCCCTGCTCTACGCCGTGTTTCTGCTGCTTGTCTCCCTGCTTCCGGCCATTTTGGGATACCAGTCGCCGGTCTTCTTTTTTGGAGCACTGGTCTTCGGACTGGCATTCATCGCCTGCGCGGTGGCTTTTCTCCGCCGGCGCACCTGTGACTCCGCGCGCCGTCTCTTTTTTGCCTCGATCCTTTACCTCCCGCTTCTTCTCGGCCTCATGGTCATGACCCAACGATGAAACCCACACGCTCAAACTGGCGAGTCATGATTGCCCTGTGGGTTTTTGCTGTTTCCCTCGCGGGTCTTGTTCTGCTACTTATGAATCTTCGCGGGCCCATGCAACTGCCCCACTGAAATCTTCACCCGACCACCCACACATGTCCACAGCCGCACTCACCCACGACTCGCACGACCACCAAGGCGCCTCTCCAGCAACGGCCAAATTTGGCATGATCATGTTTCTGATCTCCGAGGCTATGCTTTTTGCGGGACTCCTGGGCGGATACTTTGTGCTGCGCTGGGCAGAAAACGGCTTTCCTTGGCAACCAAACCACGCATGGCCCCCGGGCAAAGACACCGCACACCTGCCGGTCTTCCTCACCTCGATCAATACGGTATTTCTCCTGTTGAGCAGCGCGACCTTCCACATGGCCGAGGTCGCAGTGAAAAAAGGCAAGTCCGGCCTCTCCTGGCTGGCGGTCACGATTTTCCTAGGCTCCCTTTTCGTGGGTATCCAATGCTACGAGTGGTGGCATCTCCACCATGAAGGCCTGTGGTTCAACACAGGCGGCGTTTATGGCTCCAGCTTTTTTGTGATCACCGGCTTCCACGGTCTTCACGTGGTCATCGGTGTGCTGCTGATCGTTTGGTGCTTTTTGCGTCAGGCCTTTACCCGTTGCTTCACTCCCGAACGCCACATCGCCCTCGAAAATGTGGCTCTTTACTGGCACTTCGTGGACGTGGTCTGGATTTGCGTCCTGACCCTGCTCTACTATGTCTGAAGCCCGACCGCGGCCTGCCATCTCCCCTTGGGTGTGGGTCGCGGCCTTTCTTGTGGCAGCCGCTGTTCTGGCCGTCGCCTACAAAAACCTCCGCTCGGTGTCGCCGCCATCCACCTCGGCCCACTTGGAGCGCATCGCGGAGGTTCCACCTTTCGAACTGCGCGACCAAAACAACAACTCGATCACCCGCGATTCCCTCAAAGGCAAAGTCTGGGTGGCCCACTTTTTGTTCACCCGCTGCAAAGGACCCTGCCCACTGACAACATCCCGGATGCAGGAACTGGATACCAAACTTAAAAAAGTCCGCGACGACATCCAACTCGTATCCTTCACTGTGGATCCCGAATACGACACGCCTTCTGTGCTCAAGGAATACGCCGCCCTCCTCGGCGCCTCCGCCGGGTGGACCTTCCTCACTGGTCAGCCAAACTCGGTTCAAGACCTGATCGTGAAAGGACTTTTGCAACCCATCGCCAAGGAACCCGACGGCACACCGGCCCATTCCACCCGTTTGGTCATCGTGGACCGGGACGGTTGGCTGCGCGGCTTCCAGGATGGCATCGATCCCGAAGTCGTGCAAAAGCTCATGGTCGATCTCGGGGAAATCCTGCGTGAACCCACTCCGTCCCGATGAAACACACCCTCCTCGCCGCCGCCACCCTCCTGCTCCTCAGCCTGCCTGAAGCCACGGCCTGCGTGGGTTGCCGCCAACCCGGAACCGAAGGTCCCGTCGAACCCCAAACCGTCACAGCCGGCATCGCCCTCTCCTGGGGCGTGGTGGGCATGCTGGGTATCGTTCTCGCGATCGTGGGCGGTCTCGTTTACTACATCGCCGACACCTGCCGGAAGCTCGACCGCCGCGCATGAGCGTCTCCGACCTGCCAGCGCTCAATGCGACGCTCAATGGCATCGCCACCGTTCTGCTCCTCGCGGGGTTCACTTGCATCAAGCTCGAACGCAAGACCGCCCACCGCTTTTGCATGCTGGGAGCGTTTTTCGTCTCTTGCGTTTTTCTGATCACCTACGTGCTGCATAAAATCCTTGTCGGCGGGGTTCACACCTCGTTCGGCGGCGAGGGCGGCTGGAAGGCGTTTTACTACGGCATGCTCGCCTCCCATATCCTGCTTGCGATCGTGATCGTGCCGCTCATCCTGGTGACGATGTCGCACGCCTTGAAGGCGCGCTGGGAGCGCCACCGCGCATGGGCCCGCTGGACTTTTCCGCTCTGGTTCTACGTGTCGGTCACCGGAGTCCTCGTATATTTCATGCTCTACCGCTGGTTCCCCGCCGCCGCTTGATTTTCCATGTCCTCTTCCACCCGCACCTCGCCCATGGGTATCCAGCACACCGCCGTGCTCGACGCCTTCGCCCACGATAAACGGCGCGACACCCTCGTGCTCGCCATGTATGAGACCCGTCCCTGGACGGGCGACGAAGCCCACATCCTCCAACTTCAGGAAAAACTCAATGCCTACGCCTCGTTCATCCTCGACGGTGAAATGAACGAATCCTTTCCCGCATTCGCGGGCAAGCCGGTCGAAATCCAGCTTCGCACGCGCCACCAACCCGACCCGCTCACCCTCGGCTTCATCCAACAGGCAACCGAACAACTCTCGCTCCAGCTCATCGGGTTCGAAACCATCCTTATCGACGGCGGGGAGGAATTCCCGGCCCCGGCCGACGCGGACCACCAAGGCACCTGCGCCTGCGGCCACGGGGGCTGCCAATCCTGAATATTCCGCGCTCCGACCCTGTCGCGCCCTCCGTGCCCAACCCCGCTCCGGCCGCGCCCATTTTATGAATCCCACCCCGCTCGGTCCCGTCACCGCAGGCATCCCCGCCAACCTCCGCACCCCGCGCATCCGCTCAAAGGCATCCTCCCGGGCCCGCCCTGCCGCATCCACCGAATTTTCCTTCCGTCTCAAACCCCGCGATATCGCCCGCCATCTTGACCGTTTTGTGATCGGCCAGCGGGAGGCCAAAAAAGTTCTCGGGGTCGCGCTGTGCGACCACTTCCAACACGTTCGCCTCACCCTCGAGGGCCAACCCGCTCCGTTTTATCAGAAGCAAAACGTTCTTCTGCTCGGCCCCACCGGCGTGGGAAAAACCCATCTCATCCGCTCCGCCGCGGATCTCATCGGCGTTCCATTCGTCAAGGCCGATGCCACCAAATTCAGCGAAACCGGCTACGTCGGCGCCGATGTGGACGACCTTGTGCGCGACCTGATCCGCCGCGCTGGCGGCGATATCCAGCGCGCCTCCCACGGCATCATCTACCTTGACGAAGTCGACAAGCTGGCGGGCTCGGGCGAGTCCTCGGGCCGCGATGTCTCGGGCCGGGGGGTTCAAACCAACCTTCTGAAGCTCCTCGAGGACGGCGATGTGCCCGTGCTTTCGCCGAACGACGTCACCGGCCAGCTTCAATCCGCCATGTCGGCGGCCCGCGGCAACACACCGGGCCAACCAGACACGATTTCCACACGCCACATTCTTTTCATCGCCAGTGGAGCCTTTGTTGGAATCGACGACCACATTCGCGCGCGCCTCCAATCCCCCACCCTGTCCCCGGAAAAATGCCAGGCACGCCTTGCCACGGCGGACCTGGTGCGCTTTGGCCTGGAGCCCGAGTTTGTGGGCCGCCTGCCCGTTCGCGTGGCCTGCCACGGCCTTGATGCGGACGACCTGTTCGCTGTTCTGAGCCGCAGCGAAAGCAGCCTGCTCCACCAATACGAGCGTTCCTTTGCCGCCTATGGCATCCGCCTGACCATCACCGCTCCCGCCCTGCGCCGCCTGGCGGTCCTAGCGGAGCAGGAGCACACCGGCGCCCGCGGACTCATGTCGGTTCTCGAAAAAACCTTTCGCGATCTCAAGTTCCAAGCCCCCTCGACAAAGGTCCGGTCGCTCGAAATCACCGAAGACTTCCTCGACGACCCCGCCCGCGCCACCCGTTCCCTTCTGGCCCGGAAAACGTCACGCTAAAACCGGCCAACCAACACGGCGACGGCCTTGCGACGCGCCCGGTGCCGACTTTCGGCAGGCAGTCCACGTGGATTCCCCTGGGTTTTTTCTGGAATCGCGGGCTTTGCGAGGGCATGTTGGCGGCATGCAACTGCACATCACACCTCGCAATCTGACCCTCACCGGAGCGATTTATGAATTCGTCGCCGAAAAACTCAGCCACCTCGAGGGCCATGGCGAGACGATTCTGGCCGCCCACATTGTTCTTCTCCACAACCACGACCGCAAAAAGCCCTACACCGTGAAGGTCCACCTCGCCTTGAGCGGTCCGGACATCCATGCCGAGGACGCCGAGGCGGATCTTTATGTGGCCATCGACAAGGTGGTCGACAAACTCTCCCGCCAGATTGCCAAGCTCAAAACCAAGAAGAAAGAGCATGCCAAGCACAAAGACCAACTCAAACGCGAAGGCATGAAACGCGGCTACCAGCGGCGCTGATCCGGTGGAGGAATACAAGGTCAAGCTGGATGTCTTCGAGGGTCCCTTGGACCTCCTGCTTTACCTGATCAAGCGAGACGAGGTGGATATCTACGACATCTCGATCGAACGCATCACGAGCCAGTATCTCGCCTATATCGACGCCTTCCAAATGCTCAACATCGAGCTGGCGGGAGAGTTCATCGTGATGGCGGCCAATCTGCTTTACATCAAAAGCCGCACACTCCTGCCGGCGGACCAGCAAATGGCCGAAGAGGAGGCCGAGGAGGACGATCCCAGATTTGAACTGATCCGCCAGTTGATCGAATACAAAAAGTTCAAGGAGGCGGCTTCCCGGTTGCGCGATCAAGAGGCTCTGCAACTCAGTCTTTACGGCCGCCTTCCGGCCGCTCCCGACCTGGCTCCCGCCGAAAATCTCCTGGTTGAGGAGGTGGGCATTTTCGACCTTATCAACGCGTTCCAAAAGGTTCTTAAACGCCTTGAAAAAAAACCCGAGGACCTGCGCGAGATTTTTGCCGAAAATTTCACCGTCTCCGAAAAAATCGACCATCTCCTCAACCTCACACGCGTCGGGGTGGCATTGCGCTTCGAGGAACTTTTTCCGGAATCGGCGGGGCGCACCGAGATCGTGGTGACTTTCCTCGCGATGTTGGAACTCATCCGCCTCAAGCAACTCCGTGTGCGGCAAGAGGCGTCCTGCGGGGAAATCTGGATCGACCGCGTGCAGGAGGCCCGCCCCTCTTTTGTATGAGCGACACCCCCCCGCCCATCAACCGCAGTCTGGCGGAGATTCTGGAGGCCATCCTTTTCGCTTCCCAGAAACCGGTTTCCGCCAAGGAAATCGGCGCCATCCTCAAAGGTGCGGCCGAAGCCTCCAAGGATTCCCCGCTGCCGTTTGCCAAGGCGAAAGCCCAGGAAATCCAGGATGCCATCGAAATCCTGGAAAACCAATACCGCGACTCGAACCGCTCCTTCGAAGTGCGTGAAAGCGCTGCGGGATGGCAGATTGTCACCAAGCCGGAGTTCGCCCCCTGGTTGCGCCAACTCTTCCCGGAAAACCGTCCAGCCCGCCTCAGCGCCCCTTCCATGGAGACGCTCGCCATTATTGCCTACAAGCAACCCATCACCCGCGCCGATATCGAGGCCGTGCGCGGCGTCGCGGTGGACGGGGTCATGCAAACCCTGCTCGACCGCGGTCTCGTCCGCATCGCCGGGCGTGCCGACATCGCCGGACGGCCGCTTCTCTATGAAACAACGACCTTTTTCATGGAGCATTTCGGTTTGAAAAATCTGGATGATCTCCCGAATGCCGCCGAACTCCGGCGCGTGGCCGTGCCGACCGCCCAACCAACCACGCCGGAAACGGCCACGGCCCCTGCAACGCCCGCTTTGGAAGACGCCTCCCCGGCGGACCCCGGCCACCGGCCATCCACGGAACAAGCCACCGGGGTTCCCACCGACACGCCATGAACGACCTTCCCGGACTCCGCACCCGCATCGACGCACTCGACACCGAGTTGCTCCGCCTTTTGAACGAACGGGCGACCTTGGCCCGGGAGATCGGCGTCATCAAAACCCGCGAGGACCTGCCCATCTACTCGCCCGACCGCGAGATGAAGCTGCTCCGCAGCCTGGTCGAGCGAAGCAACGGCCCCCTGCGCCCGGAGTCGATCCGCGCCATCTACCGCGAGATCATGTCCGCCTCGCTGGCCCTTGAGAACGATGTGGTGATCGCGAGCTTCGGCTCGCCGGGCAGCCCGTCCCACCGCGCCGCCCTTGGCAAATTCGGCTCCAGCGTCCGATACCAGAATCTCTCCACCGTGGTGGAGGTCTTCGGGGCGGTGTCCAAAAACCAGGCCGACTGCGGCGTGGTGCCCCTTGAGGATCCCGAAGCCGGATTTTCCATGGCGACCTTTGACGAACTCTCCGACACCGACCTCGCCGTGTGTGCGGAAATCGAAACCGGCGAATCCGAGGAGGGGGCACGGTTTCTCGTGATCGGCCGGCACGTCAACTCGCCCACCGATGCCGATGCCACATTGCTCATGCTCCGCCTGGACGACCGCCCGGGGGCTCTCGTGACAGCCTTGGAACCGTTTCGCCAACTTCAGGTCAACCTCAGCCAATTCGCCAGCCGGCCGGCCAGAAAGGGCAGCGGGGACCTGCTTTTCTTCGTTCAGGCCGAAGGGCACCGCAACCATCTTCAAGAGGCGGGACTTCTCCGCGAACTCTCCAAAAACTGCCGGAGCGTGAAAATCCTCGGCAGCTTTCCGCGCATCCGCCCATGAGCACAGTGCTGGACAAAATTCTGGTGGACGTGCGGCGGGAGGTCCATGAGGCCAGAACAGCGCGACCGGAGTCCGAATTGCGCCGCGCCCTGCGCGACGCTCCACCGGTCCGCCCGCTTGCCGAAGCACTCTCCGGCGGCTTTGGACTGATTGCCGAGATCAAGGAACGCTCCCCGAGCGTCGGACCGATGCGACGGGAGAACATCGAGGCGGCTCCGCCGGCCTACCAGGAGTCGCCCTTGGTGCGGGCGGTTTCCATTCTCACCAACCAAACCCACTTTGGAATGGGAATCGAACGCCTGGCGGGCCTTCGGGCCTCGTTTGCGAAGCCGATCCTCCGCAAGGATTTTTTTATCGACCCCTACCAGATTCCGGAAGCCCGCGCGGCCGGAGCGGATGCGATCCTTCTCATGGCCAATGTGCTCGCCCCGGAGGAACTCGCCCGCTTCCACCACCTCGCCCTCGAACTTGGGATGGAAGCGCTTTTTGAGGTGCATACAGCGGAGGAAATCGAGGCCCTGCCCGCCTCGGCCCGCATTGTCGGCATCAACAGCCGCAAATTCCGGAGCACCACAGGCTTTGTTCCGGAGGGAGCCTCTTCCGATCGGGATTTCAGCCTCGATTTTTCGGCGTTCGATCTGGCCGACCGCCTTCCGCCAGACGCGATCAAAGTCGCCGAAAGCGGCCTGACGCCCGCCAATCTTCCGCAGATGGCCAAGCGCTTCTCGGCAGCCCTTGTGGGAACCTCGCTGCTCCGGGATCCGCGCGGACCAACCGCCTGTCTGGCGGATTTTGAGGCCGCCTCGCTTCGCCTATGACTCCCCCTCCCCGAGTGCGCGGTCCCGTGGTCGTCATCGTGGTGGTGGGCTTTTGCCTGCTGGGATTTGCCGCAACCGTGTGGAACTACCAGCGCAACCATCCCTTCACCTCGGACGCCCGCATTCAGAGTTCGGGAAAAAACCTGCGCGTGGCCGCCCGCTTTCACGACTCCAAAGGAATTCAGGCGGGCCAGCGGGTCGTGGTCAAAATCGAGGGGGATTCCACCGAAGCCCGCGGCGGCCGCATCGAATCCGCCGACAGTGCGGGCCATGCCATCATCGAACTCGACAGCCTCCCCGACTCTCCGGCCGGCGCCTCCGCCACTGTCAGCGTGGATGGCACGGTGCCGCCCCAACCCCCCGCTTCCAGGTGACAATTCCTTTGCGAGTGCGGGATTGATGCCGGGCCAGGCTTGATTTCTACTTCCTCCCACGCATGACGCCCACCTTGCTGATCGTCGACGATGAGAAGAACACGCGGGACGGACTCCGCAATGCGCTGGAGGATTCGTTTGACATCTACGTGGCTGCCAGTGCCGATGCGGCCTTGGCCACCCTCGAGTCGGTTCCGGCGGACGTCGTTCTGACCGACCTCCGGCTGGGCGGCGATGATGGCATGCATCTTGTCGAGCAGATACAGAAGCGGGCCAACCCGCCGATCTGTATCATGATGACCGCTTATGGCTCGGTGGACACCGCCGTCGAGGCCATGAAGCGGGGGGTTTATGACTTCGTGACGAAACCGGTGAACATCGACCGGCTGGAAATCCTGATCAAACGCGCCATCCGCGAACGCAACACCTCGAGGGAGAACAAGGACCTGCGCTCGACCGTCGAACGCCAATTCCGCATCGAAGGCATGATCGGCCGCTCCGAGCCGATGGTTGCCGTTTTTGAGACCATCAAACAAGTCGCGCCCTCGCGGGCCACCATTCTGGTCCAAGGGGAAAGCGGCACCGGAAAGGAACTCGCCGCCCGCGCCATCCACCACCTCAGCACCCGCGCCACCGCCAAATTCGTGGCGGTGCATTGCGCCTCGCTCACTCCGGAGTTGCTAGCGAGCGAGCTTTTCGGCCACGAAAAGGGGGCGTTCACCGGAGCCTTCGAGCGCCGGATCGGCCGGTTTGAGCAAGCGAAGGGCGGAACGCTCTTTCTCGATGAAATCGGCGAAATCGACCTCACCACCCAGGTGAAAATCCTGCGGGTCCTCGGAGAACGCACCTTTGAGCGGGTCGGCGGCACCGAGACCCTGACCGCGGATATCCGCCTCGTCGCCGCCACCAACAAAAACCTCGCCCAACTCGTGGCCGAGGGAAAATTCCGTGACGATTTGTTTTTCCGTCTGAATGTGGTTCCGCTCACCATGCCCCCGTTGCGTGACCGCAAAGTCGACATTCCCCTGCTGGTGGACGCGTTTCTGCGCGAGACGGCTGCCGAGAACTCCAAACCGCCGCGCCCGATCGCGCCGGAAGCGATGCAAATGATCCTGAACTACGACTGGCCCGGCAATGTCCGCGAACTCCGCACCGCCATCGAGCACGGAGTCGTCATGGCCACCGGCGCGCGCATCGAATGCCGCGACCTGCCGGCCGCGGTCCGCGGCACGGTGCCTTCGTTCACCGTGCCTTCGCCGCCTACCGGCTCCGGCACCCCGGAACGCCTGCCGGGATTGGATTTGCGCGGCAGCGAGCAGGCCCTTATCCTTCGCGCCTTGGACGAGTGCCACGGCAACCGCAGCGCCGCAGCCCACCAACTGGGCATCAGCCGGCGGACACTGCACCGCCGATTGAAAGAGTGGAACCTTTTCAAACGCACACCCAACAAACCCGACTCATGAAACAACGACTCAATCTGCAGGAAATCCTCCACGCCGTGGATCAAGGATCGGCCGCGCCGTTCATCCGCGCCGCCATGTTCGCCGCATTGATCATCACCCTCTCGCTGCTCTACCTCTTTGTGCAGTTTCGGGGCTTGGGCACTCCGACCGCCATGGATCAGGCCCAAATCGCCCGGAATATCGCCGAAGGCAAGGGCTTCTCGACCCTTTACATCCGTCCCTTGGCGATCTGGCAACTCCAGCAGGCCGGCAAGCCGGTTCCCACAGCCGAGTTTCCCGATGTTTTTCAATCCCCTCTGCCGCCCTTTTTGAATGCGCTGCCCCTCAAGCTGGTGCAGGCGCACTGGAAATTGACCCCCGTGGATCTGGTTTATATCGGCGACCGCATGATCGCTGGAACAGCGGTCCTGTGCTTTTTATTATCCGTATGGGTTTGGTTTCTGGTGGGGCGGCGATTGTTCGACGCGAAACTGGCGGTGCTCGGGAGTGCCATTCTTCTGCTTACCGATGTGTTCTGGCAGTTCTCGCTTTCGGGCCTCCCCCAGATGCTGATGCTGCTCCTCTTTGCTGGCGTCTCGTGGCTCACGGTGGGCGCCATGCAGGATGCTGCGTCTTTCGTGGGGACGCTGGTCCGGCTCTTTCTGGCAGGGCTTTTATTCGGCCTTCTGATCCTCTGCCACGGTGCCATGGTGTGGATTTTCCTGGCCTGGCTGTTGATGGCGTTGATGCACTTTCAACCCCGCGGAGTGGCCGGCTTGGTGGCCCTTGCAGCGGTGCTTGTGGTGACCCTGCCATGGATGGCCCGCAACTACTCGATCTGCGGCAACCCGCTGGGGCTCGCCGGGTATGAACTCGTGGCCCCCGCAAACACGGCGGAATCCGGCTACCTGCGCTCGATCTCCGAGCCCCCGCCGCTCTCCGGCATCCATCCGTTCAATCGCCTGAAAAACGCGGTTTTCGAGCACGCGGAAAACCTGTTTCCGTTTCTCGGAATGAACATCGTGGCGCTGGTGTTTTTCGTCTCGTTGCTGCACCGCTTCAAGTCGCCCACCGCGGCGCTCTTCCGGTGGGGGGTCCTCGCCATGTGGGCCGGCGCATTTATTGGAATGGCTCTCTGCGGCGTGGATGGGGCCGTCTCGTCCAACCAGCTTCACGTGCTTTTCATCCCGCTGTTTGTTTTTTACGGACTTGCTTTTCTGCTGGTTCTTTTCGGTCGTTTGGAAACCACCCAGCCCGTCTTCCGCACCGCGTTCATCGTGGTTTTGTTCCTTCTCAGCGGGCTTCCGCTTTTGGCCACTTTGTTTTCAGGGCGCAATATCGCCATTCAGTGGCCCCCCTACGTCCCGCCCTTCATCGCTGTTTTGGGGGATTGGTATGACTCCAAGGAAATCCTGGCGACCGACATGCCATGGGCCACCGCCTGGTATGCCCAACGCCGCTCGGTCCTGCTGCCGAAATCCGTGAAGGATTTCAACCGCATCAGCGATTTCCGCCTGCTCGGAGCCCCGGTTTCGGGCCTTTACCTCACCCCTGTGACCGGCAACCAGCCGCTTTTCAGCAATATCTACAAGGGCGCCTACACCGACTGGGTTTTTTTCATCACCCGCCCGCCGAACGTCCAAGGGTTCTCGCTGCCGGTTTTCACTCCGCTCCCCATCGACGGTGAATGCATTCTCTTCGCCGACCGCGACCGCTGGTCGCGCCGCGAGTGATGACCTCCGACCCGCTGGCGCTCGCCCCGGAGGAATGGAAAACCCTTCTGGCAGAGCTGGACCAACCCGCCTACCGCGCCGCCCAGATTCAAGACTGGATTTTTAAAAAGCGTGTTCGCAACTGGAGCGGCATGACCGACCTCCCGGCCGGACTGCGCCGCCTTCTGGAGGAGAGATTCCCCGTGGCGAGGCTGGCCAAGGTCCGCGAGACCGGTGCCCGCGACACCACCCGGAAATTCCTTTTTCGCCTGGCGGACGGCCAACTCATCGAGTCGGTTCTCATCCCGGCCTCGCCGGCTCTTTACGGCGAGGCTTCCGACCGCCGCACAATCTGTGTTTCGAGCCAGGTCGGCTGCGCCTATGGCTGCAAATTTTGCGCCAGCGGACTGGATGGCTGGAAACGCAACCTGTCGGCTGGCGAAATCGTCGATCAATTCCTCCAGGTCGAGTCCGAAAGCGGCGAAAAAATTAACAACATCGTTTTCATGGGCATGGGCGAACCGATGGCAAACTACGACAACCTCCTCCGCGCCATCCGGGCACTCAACGCCCCCTGGGGTGTGGGGGTGGGCGCCCGCCACATGACGGTCTCGACCTCGGGGCTCGTGCCGCGCATCCGCGACCTCGCCACCCAACCGCTTCAGGTCCGCCTCGCGATCTCGCTCCACGGCGCCTCGAACGAGGTGCGCGAGCGCATCATGCCGGTGAATAAAAAATATCCGGTCGAGGAGCTTCTCTCCGCCTGCGAGGATTTCACGCGCTTGAAAAAACAGAAGATCACATTCGAATACATCCTGATCGAGGGGGTGAACGACTCGGAGGATCAAGCCCGTCTTCTCGCGGGCCACGGCCGCCGCTTGCGCGCGAAAATCAACCTCATTCCCTACAACACGGTGGAGGGACTTTCGTGGCAGCGTCCCTCCGAATCCGTCCAGGAGAGGTTCCTCTCGATTCTCCAACACGCCGGAGCCGATGCCACCCTCCGCCGCGAAAAAGGCCACGACATCGCCGCCGCCTGCGGACAACTGCGGCTTCAAGTGGAAAAATCCTTTGCGCAGCCGGAGCACTTGAATTAGCGGTTTCTTGGAACATGGCCGAAACTCCGGACGATCACAACGATGCCCCCTGGGACGAGTTCCAGTGGGAACGCTTCCTGCAGGAACAAGACCGAAAAACCGACGCTTTCGCGACCCTTTACGAGCGCTATTTCAACCACCCCGACCGCGACCGCATCATTGCCGAGGAAATGGGATGGAACGTTTTTGCGGACGCCGAGGAGGACCAGGAGCGCTTCGAGTCGTTTCTCTCGGAGGCCATGGACCACCTCAGCGATGCCGAGGAACAGGAATTTGACGACGAGTTCGAGGAATACTCGCGCTCGGTCGCCTATGACGACACGCTCCGCCTGCACCGCTGGATCAACCGCCTCATGGACAAGCGTGAGGAACTTCGCGAGAATCCCCATGCCGCCAAATTCGCCCTGCGCGCCGCCGTGTGCGGAGCCAAACTGGCGGCCGGTTTCTGCGGTCACGATCCCGACGAGGTGGGTATGACGATCGCCTATCTCAAGCGGGCACTCCATGCGGCCAACGATTCGCTGGACGCCCTTTCCTCCCTCGAGCAGGAGGGCAGTCTGGACCGCCGCCGCGCCAACCACGGACGCCGTTTGGTTTTCAAAGTCCGCGACCGGATCGTAGCCCGGATCGGCGAATGCCGCGCCCTCTGGCGGGCCCGCCAAGGTTGACACCCACGGACCCCATGTTCAGCCGACTCTCCGACAAACTCCAGGACGTCTTCAAAAACATCCGCGGCCAAGGCCGTATCAGCGAAGCAAACATCGCCGATGCCCTGCGTGAAATCCGCCTCGCCCTGCTGGATGCCGATGTGGATTACCAGGTCGCCAAGGATTTTATCGCCCGCGTCAAGGAAAAGGCGCTCGGCGAGGAGGTGCTTCGCAGCATCACTCCCGGCCAGCAAATCGTCAAAATTTTCCACGAGGAACTTCAAGCCCTCCTGGGCGGCGACGCCGCACCGCTCCACCTGGATGCCCCTGCCCGCATTCTGGTGGTGGGTTTGAACGGAGCCGGAAAAACCACCTCTTCGGCGAAGCTGGCCCGCCTGCTCAAAGCCCAAGGCAAGGCGCCGCTGCTTCTCGCTTGCGACCTGCAACGGCCGGCCGCCATCGACCAACTCGATGTCCTGGGGCGCCAGATCGAAGTGCCGGTTTTTCGCCCGGCACCGGGCTCGACCGATGTGCTCGCCGTTGCGGCCGAGGGATTGAAGTGGTGTGCCACCCAAAATGGCAATGTCCAGATTTTCGACACCGCAGGCCGCCAGGATCTCGATGGTCCGCTTTTAGATGAACTCCGCGCCCTTCGCGACGCCCTGCAACCGCGCGAAATCCTCCTTGTCTGCGATGCGGCCACCGGCCAGCAGGCCGTGGGTGTCGCCCAGCGGTTTCACGAGGCGCTCGGCCTCACTGGACTTGTCCTGACCAAACTCGATGGCGACGCGCGCGGCGGGGCCGCCCTCTCGCTGCGCAGCGTCACCGGCCAACCCATCAAATTCGCCGGCGTGGGTGAAAAAATCGACCAGTTCGAAGTCTTCCACCCCGACCGCCTCGCCGGGCGCATTCTGGGCATGGGCGATGTTGTCAGCCTCGTGGAAAAAGCCGCCGAGGCGATTTCCGAGGTCGATGCCCGGCGCATGGAGGAAAAACTCCGCACCGCCCGCTTCGATCTCAACGACTTTTTGCAACAATTCAAAATGATCCGCCGCATGGGCCCGTTGGAAAATCTGCTTGGCATGATACCAGGGATGGATAAAATGAAGGGCGCATCGGTTGACGAAAAGCAACTCAAGCGGGTCGAGGCCATTATTTTGTCCATGACTCCAGCTGAACGCGGGCGCCCGGATATCCTCAACGCCCGCCGAAGGCAGCGCATCGCGCGCGGCAGTGGCGTTTCCGTCTCCGAAGTGAACAATCTTGTTTTGCGTTTTAACCAAATGCGCAAAATGATGAAAAACATGGGCTCCATGAAAAAACTCATGGCCCGCGCCGGCGGTCCCAATCCGTTCGGTTCATCCGGTCTCCCCAAGGGATTCCGCTAACTCACAGACCCACACATCAAGACATCATGGCCGTAGCAATCAGACTCCGCCGCGAAGGCGGTCGCAACCACCCGTATTACAGCATCGTCGTCGCCGACCAACGCAGTCCGCGCGACGGCAAATTCATCGAGATCATCGGAAAATACGACCCGAAACAAGCGGGCGAAAATTTTTCGATCCAACTCGACCGTGCCGACCACTGGGTGCAGTGCGGAGCCCGTCCCAGCCAAACGGTGGGGAGTATCATCACCAAGGCGCGCAAAAAGCTCGCGGCCTGATTTCCGCCGCCATCCTGCCGTGGAGGAGTTTCTGCGCTACGTGATCCGCCACTTGGCGGAGCATCCCGACGAGGTGGTGATCACCCGCACGGAATCTTCATCCGGCGTGGTCTTCCACCTTGCGGCCCGCTCTTCGGACGTTCCCCGGATCGTGGGCCGAAACGGCCATACCCTGCGCGCACTGCGCACCTTGCTTGCGGCCTCGGCGGCCAAGCGCGGCCAGTCCGCCAATCTCGTTGTTCTCGATTCATGAAACCCCTGCTTCTCTCATCCGCCCTCGTCCTCGTGCTGCTCAGCCAACCAGCTTGCGAACGTCATCCCGCGTCCGAAACGATCCCCGGATACGCCGAAAAACACGCGGCCCAACCCACACCCGACGCCGCTTCCAAGCCCTCCTCGGACGCCCCGTCCTATTTTCCCGGCTCCGGTAAAAATTAACGCCGACCCGTGCGAACCAAGGCGGCGCTGTTTCCTGCCGCCTCTTTTGTGACATCTTCGTGACTGTCGACCCAGATTCCACCTCGCAATCGCCACCGGAACCGTCCGGTGTGACACCCGTATCGCACCCCGATCCATTGGACTTGGACACCTTGCAGCGCATGCCGCTGACCCTGCTCACCGGGCGTTCCAAGACCCTGGGATTGCGCATCCGCATGGATCTCACGCGCCGCCACATGGTGGTCGACCAGGCTCGCCACCAGCTTCTCAATGGTGGACGCGTCGAGGCCTCGGGCCTTCTGGAGAAAACGGTCGAAGGTTTTCTGGTGCGCTGGCCCTGCTACGACCTCCGCCCCGGAGCGGACGATGTCTTTGTCCCCCCGCCGCTGGTCAAACGTTTTGCCCTGCAGCCGGGATTGATGGTGCGCTTCACCGTGCGGCTTCCGCGCGATCGCGAGCAGGGGCTCATTTTGGACGAGTTGTTGGCCATCGAAGGCACCGCCGCCGAGACATGGCAACCGCCGCTGGAATTCGACAAGCTCACACCGCTGTTCCCGAACCGGCGGGTGTTTTTGGAAACCCCCGTCGATCCTGAGATCGCCGCCCGCGCCGTGGATTTGGTCGCCCCGTTGGGAATGGGCCAGCGCGGGCTCATCGCCGCCCCGCCGCGCGCCGGCAAGACGATTCTTCTTCAAACCCTCGCCCGTGGCATTCGCAAAAACCATCCGAAAGCCGCGCTCATTCTTCTACTCGTGGACGAACGTCCGGAGGAAGTCACCGACATGCGACGGGCCTTGGATTGCGAGATCTACGCCTCCACCTTCGACGAACCGGTCGCCCGCCACATCCAGATTTGCGAGGCGGTCTCCCAGCGCGCCCAGCGTCTTGTGGAACTCGGACGCGACGTCATCGTCCTGCTCGACTCGATCACCCGCATGGCCCGCGCCTACAACAATCTCCAACCCGCCAAGGGCGGCCGCACCATGAGCGGCGGCATCGACGCCAAGGCCCTCGCCAAGCCGCGCAAATTCTTCGGAGCCGCCCGCAACACCGAAGAGGGTGGCAGCCTCACCATCCTCGGCACCGCGCTCATTGAGACGAAAAGCCGCATGGACGACCTCATTTTCGAGGAGTTCAAAGGCACCGGCAACATGGAGCTCCATCTGGACCGGTCGATCGCGGAATTGCGCATTTTTCCCGCCATTCACATCGTCAAGTCAGGCACCCGCCGCGACGAACTTCTGCTGCATCCGGACGAATACGACCGCATTCTCCAACTCCGCCGCCAACTTTCCGAACTCCCCGCCGCCGAGGCGATGGAAATCCTGGTTTCGAACCTCCAGCACACGCGCTCAAATGCCGAACTTCTCCTCACCGGCCTGCGCGGCGTCTGAGCCCCCGCTGGCCTGCCTTCTCGAGGCTTTCGCCCCGACCGTTCTGCGCCTGGTCGAGGACATTCCAGTCCCCCCGCGCCCGGGCGAGGTTCTTTTGGAAATGCTTTTTGCCCCGGTGAATCCCGCCGACCGCAATGTGCTGGACGGCACGTATGGGTCCCTGCCCGCTCTTCCCGCCACACCGGGCAACGAAGGTTGCGGGCGCGTTGTGGAATCGAATGCCCCCTCGATTCCCGAGGGCACGCTGGCCATTCCCCTCCGGCGCGGCACGTGGCGCCGATTCCTGACCCTGCCTGCCAGCGATGTGGTGGCTCTTCCAGGCGATTGCCCTCCCGAACAGGCCGCCATGCTGGCCGTGAACCCCGCCACGGCTTGGCGGTTGCTGCATGACTTTCAGTCCCTCCAGCCTGGCGACTGGGTGGTGCAAAATGCCGCCACCTCGGGCGTCGGGAGGGCCGTGGTCGCCCTGGCCCGCCACCGCGGCTGGCGAACCCTCAACTTGGTGCGCCGGCCGGAAGCCATTGCGGAGTTGCGATCCCTCGGCGCCGACCAGGTGGAGCTGGAATCCGGGCCCCTCGATGCACGGACCTTGTGCGGTGGCCACCTCCCGCGCCTCGGACTCAACGGCGTTGGCGGAGCCAGCGCCTTGAGCGTGGCCGCCTGCTTGGACGATGGCTCGCCACACGTGACCTATGGAGCCATGGCCCGCCAACCGCTGAAAATCCCGAATCGCTTTTTGATCTTTCAAAACCTCCGCTTCCACGGATTTTGGCTCCAGCACTGGGCCCGCACCGCCTCCCCCGACGAAAAACAATCCCTTTACCACCACCTGGCGGAACTCCTTGCCTCCGGCCAACTCCACACCCCGGTGGAACAGATTT
>CAMCXK010000049.1 GCA_945883435.1 Chthoniobacter flavus
TAGTCGCGGTGGCAAAAGGCGTTGATAATGGCTTCGCGGCAGGCTTCGCGGTCGATCTCGGGAACATCGACGCGGGTGAGGCCCTGGAGTTTCATGCCGATCCGGATGTTCTTGAGGATGTATTTTTCAGCTTCCTCGATGAGGGTGAGAATGTCGCCGGTGAAGTCGTGTTGGTCGATGATGGTGGACGATGAGGTGGTGGCGAAAACGGCGCAACGGAGCGTGAGGGCGGGCGGTTTGGCAAAGAAGACGCGGGCAGCGTTCAGGAAGTGCCCGCCGGAGTGCAGGCCGAGGCTTTCCAATGCGGCGAGTGTATTGGTCCAGGGGAGTCCCGCCTTGCGGACATAGGCGCGGACTTTGGCGGCATCGGGCTTGAAGGAGGCGTCCAGAATGGGTTCGGAGTCCCAGCTGTGGTGGCTGCGATTTTTGCGGAGGATGAAGGTCTCGATATCCCTGGCCGAAAGTTGGCGGTCTTCATCGGCGACGCGCATGTAGGAGCGTCCGTGGGAATAGTAGGGCTTGTCGCTGCCGGTGGTTAATTTTGGGTGGTGGATTGCGGCTTCGCCGCTGTGGCGAGTGGCGGGTAACTGGTAAAGGGTGGGGGGCCCGGGCCCTCCAGTTTTTTTGAAGATTGTGGATTTTGGATTCATTCAGTTTTTCGGCGGGTTGGTTTGATCGGAAAGCAGAGCTTTGGCCCTGGCGAGTTCGCGGCCTTTTTTAGATTCTTTAGGAATTTTTCTGTGCTTCGAAATTTCCGAGAACTTCTCCGATCACGACGGTGTAATTGAGGTTTCCGTGGTCGAGGTCCACATCGGGCAGGAAATCTTCATCGAGTGAACCAAGCAGGGCCGGCACATCGGACTCGTTCCATCCAGCCTCCTTCAGCATAATCACCGTCCCGGCCACAGTGCCATTGGCGAGATAGTGCAGATCGACTGCGGCAACATCCAGCCCCTCGCGCTGAGCAAGAAAGCGCTCAGAGGAAGCCGTGCGGAGTGTGCGTTTCCAAGAAAGCATAGAAGTTTTCAGTTTTGCCTCGTTCGCTCCCGCTCATCTTGCCCTGGGGGCTGCCGCTGGCAGGCTGCCCGGCCAGTGCCCACTGGCTCGTGTTCAGGTGTGAGTCGAGTTTTACAAATCTCAACAAGAGGAGACCAGTTGGCGTGGTCGGGCAGGAATAGCGTTATCTCGGCGTTGGAGAGGATGCCCCGCGTTGTTTCAATAAAGCGGGTGGCTCGATCCGGGCGTGGATTTCGCGAAGCGTCTGGATGTCCACTGCCTCGCCCTCGAAGGCCATGCTCTGGGCCACATCGCGAGGAATCGCCTGCCAACGACGGAGAAGTTTCTCCTCGGCTGGAAGCTGCTTCCATCTCTCGATGTTCTCGATCCAAGTCATCAACCATAGAAGTAGGAAGCACGGTGCAAGGGTTCAAGCAGGGAATAGCTAGCGGCCGAGGGCGAAAAATGCGAGGTGGCGTGGGTTGGATGTTCATTCGAGGGATTTTCCCACGCCTCCTAACTGGTCGTCTGGCGGCTCAGGAAGGCCGATCTCGGCGAGTTTCAAAGCGGCCCATGTGCCCCGGCGGGCCAGGCAAATGAATGGGTCGATCACCACGAGTTCGTCTGTCCCGCGTAGACGCACCACATTTTCGTCGTGCAAATCAAAAACAAGGACACCGGAGACAGGGTGCACATAGGCGAAGTAGCCGTCGTCCTGGATTCCATCGTGGCGGAGCTGGACGGGTGCAAAGCCAAGGCCGGCCATGAGGGCATCGGTTTCGGCTTTTGAAACTGGAGCAAGGGATGTGTCCACTTCGACATGGGGCTGGGAAACCACGGGAGCCAGTTCTTTGTTTTTGGGGTTGATGGTGAATCCTTCGAGCCGGTAGGCGGTCTCGGGAAAGACAGCCTCGTGCAAACGGAGGCGATCGAAATAGTCGCCCAATGTCGTGTAGTGAAGATTCCGGTGAAGGCGCTTGAACCACCTTCCCAAGTCTTGGTCATGGTGAACATGATGCTCGGCCCCTCCACGCCGCCCTTGAGCTTCCCAGGCCGCAAGAAAAAGGGATTCCTGGTAAACGGGTCCGTGGGTTTCGATGTTCTGGCGCAAGCCCGAGCGGGCCGCGCGATCCAACGCGCCCAGCCGGCTTAATTCCGGGAGGCTTTGCGGGAGCTGTGGGATTTCAGAAAGTCGTAGCCCTTGAGCGCTTGCTCGGTAGAGGACTTCGGCCGATTCAAAATCGAAGCCACCGTGGCTTTCCGGGCCGGGTTTTTCGGCTTGGGAACGGTGATATCGTAGAGCGGCTTCGACAGGATGGGCGGCATACTTACATTTCTTCCTAAACCGAAAGGCTTGGGCCGTCAATTCGTCCGCTGATGGATTCTCGGGGTGCATCTAGGTTGATTCAAGCGGGGAAGAGCCATCGACTGACGACGAGTGAGGCAGGGATGGCAGCCAGGAGCACAAGGCAACCAGCGCCAGATTTGCGATACCCAACTCCCGTCCCAGGGATGCTGAAGCTGGTGTATTTTTTTCCACGAGCCGTTGTGCCAACGCGGAATGCTCGCCCCCCGACAGAATAGCCCAAGCCGGACTTGCTCAGATTCACTCTGAACGGCCCGAGGTTCACGGATTTGCGGTAGTAGAAGCCCATAAGAGTAAGTTTTTAAGTTTTCAGCATTAAATTTTAAGGCGTGCCGGTCTGAAATTTCTAAAAGTCTGACAATAGAGGGTTGAGGCGAGGAGTTCGAGCGTGGGTTTGTAGATTCCGCAAAGTAACTCCCATCAATCATAAATAACGTGCGGATTCATGCGACTCGGGGGATACCAAACGATGCCGTGTTCTTCTTTGAGGATTTCTTGTTGGCGCCTCCAGATGAGGTGGCAGGTGCCAAGATATTCATAGGGGCCACCTGAGACTTCCTGGTGGGCTCTCACACCGGCTGCTCTCACGAGCTTGGCAATCTCTGGGTCTTTTTCGATCGGGTCGCGATATCTTCGCCATCGATGGCTGGATATCTTCTGCTCCTCGCGGGCTTGTATGCGACGACGCTCGAGCTCGAGATCGCGAGGAGGAGGAGGAGTTGATTCGCGCAGGAGCTGGCGGGCGAGGCGTTCTTTCTTCTCCTGGCGCTCACGATAAAATCGAAAGGGTAGGTGCAGAATCCATATGGGAATCCACAGCGGACTTGTGAGCGCAAGGATTGTCACTCCTACAATCTTATTCAGCCAGTTCCCGTCGGGATAAGGAAACCATCGCTTGGCTTTTCGGGGCGGCCTTTTGGTGATGGGCGTCTTCATCGAAGAAAGGGGCTTTGATTCTTAACGAAGGCAAACTCCTCCTGCTTTGCAAAACAAGGTTGGAAGCGGGTCTGCGGGTAGATGCGATTCATGACTGTCTCGATGACGATGAGTATTTTGGTGATCATTTCGCGGCAAGCCTATCAACCCCGGTCGGACATCCGCTGGGGGTGAAAAAATTTTTGCGCTCATGCCAGCGAATCAAAAATCTCCTGTTCGGTCATGCGGGCGGTTTTAGTTTTGCGATGAGAAGCGGACGCTTCCGGCAATGGCACCTCATGGCTCGATACGCTTCCTAAAAAAGTTGTTGTTTTCCACCCGGAAACGCCCGAATATTGACCAGCTATGGTTACGCGCATCCTGTTTCTCCTCATCGTGGCTGCTGTTTTTCTCGGTGCCCGATTGCAGGCCTCGGAAGTAAATTTAACCGTCGATCCCGCCTCGCGCACGGCTTTGGTGGCCATTCCCGAGGGTGCCAAGTGGATTCGCATCGAGCATTTAAACTCAAGGAAACAATGGGTTCGCTACGTTCACCGTAAAATCAAGCCGGGCCAGGCATCCTGGACATTCAAGGTTCCCAGACCCTTGGCAAAAGGCCAGTGGCGGGCTGTGATCGGCGAAACAACCCCAGGCACGCCGAGCGTCGCCCGCAAATACCCGGCATCCTTCTACCGTGGTCTTCGCTCCTTTGCTCCCGCCGCGAGCGCCGAATACGACGAGGGCATGGATTCCGGACCGCAGCTGTCATCCGGAGATTTCCTGATGTCCGGCGGCGTTGTCCAATCCGCCGTCAGTGCCGTAGCTGATTCCTCTTCCGCCCGGTCGGTGGGCACCACGACTGTTCAGGAGGCCGATATCTGGAAGACGGAAGGCCATCTGGTGTTTTTCTTCAACCAGCTCCGTGGCTTGCAGGTTATTGACGTGTCGAATCCTGCCGAGCCCGCTTTGGTGGCCTCGCTTCGAATGGCCCAAGTGGGGCAGGATCTCTATGTTTTGCCATCCGAAGGCCATGGGCATGACGTGGTGCTGCTCACGCGGGACAATTCCGACTGGACCAAGACGGTCGTTCACTTGGTGAAGGTTGCGGATCAAAAAGCCAGTATTGTGGCCAGCACCTCCTTGCCGGGTTATTTGAGCGACAGCCGGTTGGCCGGCAGCCGTCTCTTTGTGGCAACCCAATCCTGGGAAAACAGGTGGAGCCTTTATGAAACCTGCTCCTTGCGGGAGGTCGTGATCGATGCCGCTGCCGGCACCTTGTCCCAAGGGACCGTTGAAGAAATCAACGGAAGCTGGCCCGTCATTTCCTCCGGCGCCGGATGGATGGCTGTGGCTGCCAGCGATTGGGCGCTCGGTCCCGCTTCCAAACTCCATTTGTTTGGCGTGAGTGAAAACGGTCTGGAGCGGCTCAACGAAACGCCCATCGATGTCGAAGGCCGTATTTACGACAAATTCAAAATCCAAATTGCCAATGGTTTCGTGTCTGTCATTTCCCAAGCGGTGCAGGTTACTGGTAGCAATGCGTCGTGGTCCTGGTGGGGCCCGCCGGTGACGGTGTTGGAAAATTTCTCGTTCGATGGAAACCGCCTTGCCCGATTGGAAATCATCAAGAATGAAAACCTCCATGCCACGCGATTTGCGGGCAACAAAGCCTACGCGGTCACCTTCTTTCAAACCGATCCCTTGTGGGTGATTGATTTGTCGGATCCCGCCGCGCCCGCCATCACCGGCCATGCCGAAATCCCCGGATGGTCCACTTACTTGGAACCAATCGGCGATTTGCTGTTCAGCATCGGCTGGGACGAAGGACGGATCGCCGCCTCGCTGTTTGATGTTTCGGATCCCGCCGCGCCGACGATGACCAGCCGTGTCTTTCTGACCGAACAGTGGAGTGGCTCTTCGGAATCGGTTTGGAACGAAAAAGCCCTCAAGGTTCTTCCGGAGGAGCGCGTCGCCCTTGTTCCATTGAAAACTTTTGAAGGCGCGAGCCAGGTCCGGATGCTGGAGATCGACTTGGATACCAAAGTTCTCCACCCGCGGGGGGCGATTGCCCATTCGTTTGAGCCGCGGCGCTCCGCGATGGTGGATGGGCACTTGGTATCCATCTCGCAAAAAGAATTGGTGACGGCCGACATTTCGGACTTGGACCAGCCTGTGATTCTTGCCGACCTTCTTCTGGCGTGGCCTGCCGACCGGGTGCTGGGCTCCGGCACCCATGTTCTTCAACTGGCCGACGGGAACGACTGGAGCGGAGAGTCCGCCGCGATTCGCGTATCCACCGCCGCCGACACCGATGGCATCTTGGAGGAGGTCTTTCTGGAAGGCGGGGGAGCGATCCGGGACGCCGCGATTCAAGATGGCAAATTGCATGTGCTCCGCGCCCCGGGCACCACTTCCTCGTTGTGGTGGCGTTCATCCGCGGCGACGAACGGCGCTCCACAACTGGTGTGGGATGTTTTCGACCTCTCGAATCTCCCGAGCCTGTCCCTTGTGAAATCCAGCACCGTTTCCCTGGATGCCTCGTATGCCAACCACGACACCAGCAAACTGGTCTTTCCGACCTCCTCCACAGCCTGTGTGCTCACCCGCCCGCGCCTGTCCTGGTGGGACGACCGGTGGCGGCCCGTTCCGATGCCGATCGTCTTGGAGGACGCTCCCGCGGTCTCCGCACTTTCCCGGGTGGCGATTCCGCCGCCGTGGTCGCCGAAAACCCCGGCCAAGTTGCCCGCCACAGCATGGATTTTTTCCATGTCCAGCCCTGCTGTGTCGTTGGCACTGTCCGCAAACCACACCGCGTGTCTGGAATCGGTGACGGCTGCCGATGGCATCGTGGTCTACGGATGCGGTCTCCGCAAATCCCCGAAGGATTCCTCACACTACCTGGGATTGCTGGACGTTTCCGATGCCTCCAAGCCCCGGGCACTGGCTCCGATCGATTTGCCCGGCCGCTTGCGGCAAGTCTCCGATCTTTCCCGCACCGGCTTTTTGGCTTGGACGGAAACGCTGTCCCGCGATGTGCCGGCCCTTCAGGTCAGCGCTTGTGATCTGGTCGATGCTTATCAAATTGCGACCTTCGAGGCTCCTGAACTCACTTCCACCGCAGCCACAGGAATGTCGCTGTATGCCTCGCTGGGCCGTCGTTTGACCCGTTTCACGGTCGATCCCAATGCGACACCCTCCATCTCGACTGTCGCTCTGGATCTCGATTGGACACCCTACGCCCTGGGAGTCTCGGGTTCGGATCTGCTTGCGGGCAGCTATCAGCGCATTCTCCGGGTGCCTTTGGCATCGTTTCCTGCGGGCGGCACCGAGTGGGATGTTCAAGGCATCAACGCCGACATCCATCGATTTTTCCCGGTTTCCAACGGCGGCCTGCTTTATGCCAGCGGTGAAAGTGGCGTGGAGCGGTTCGACCCATGAGCATCGACCCTGGAATCACGATGGAGCGGCTCCAGGAGCAGTTTCCCGGAGCGCGGCGGGCGCTGTTTCGAAAGTATCACATCGGCGGATGTGCAAGCTGTGGGTTTCAACCGGCCGAGTCGCTGGCCGAGGTCTGCGCGCGCAATGGTGGACTGCCCGTCGAGGAGGTGGCCGCTTGCATTCTGGAGGCTCACTCGCAGGATGAAAAAGTGTTGATCGATCCTGCGGAGGCGGCCCGGTTGAGGGAGTCCTCCGGAGGGCGGTTCATCGATATCCGCACCCGCGAGGAGTTCGAGGCGGTTCGCATCCCGGGGTCGGAATTGATGAGCCAGGACCTCTTGGCAGGCATGGGCGGATGGAATCCCGGGGAGCTTTTGGTTGTCGTCGACCACACGGGCGACCGGAGCCTGGATGCGGCGGCTTATTTTTCGGGCCATGGTCTGCAACAGGTGCGTGCCTTGCGCGGAGGAATCGATGCGTGGAGCCGGCACGTGGATCCATCGTTGCCGCGCTACACGGTGGAGTGACAGCGATGGACCAGGCACCCGATAACATGGGCGAAATGTCCGGAGCCGACGCCGTGGGAACGGCTGGCAGCGGCGACTGTGGCGACATGCTTCGGATGTGGATCAAGTTCCGGGAGGAGAATGGCCGCAAGGTCATCGACCGGGCCACGTTTCAATCCTTTGGTTGCCAGACGGCCGTCGCCGTGGCGGGCATGGCCACCCAGCTGATCCGCGGCAAAACTCCGCAAGAGGCGCTTTCGATGACAGGCGAGGAAATGGCGGCCCCGCTGGGGCCCCTGCCTCCCATGAAAATCCATTGTGCCCAGCTCGTGGAAGGAGCCTTGAAAAACGCCTTGGGCGCCCCCGCCCCTCAAGCCCCCGCCCCAGCCCGATCGCTTGTGGACAGCCTCACCCCGCGCACGGGCGTCAAAATTTCCTTTCTCAATCCCTCCGATGAAACTGACCAAGCGCGGTGAATACGCCATGCGCGGCCTGATCGACCTGGCGATCGCGCGCGAAGCCGGCCGCGAGTGGGTCCAACTCCGCGAAATCACCGCCAAGGAAACCATTCCCCTGCCGTTCCTGGAGCAAATCTTCCACCAACTGCGGGAAGCGGGCATTGTCGAGGGGAAGCGCGGCAAGCGCGGCGGATACATGCTGGCAAGGCCGGCTTCAACCATTCCCGTGGGCGAGGTGGTGCGGCTCATCGACGGTCCACTCGCCCCCATCGCCTGCGTGAGCCACAGCGCCTATGCGAAATGCAGCTGCCCCGATGAAGAGCATTGCGGATTGCGTCTGCTCATGATGGACGTCCGCAGTGCCATCTCCGACGTGCTTGACCGCTGCACGTTGGCGCAGGTCGTCGAAATCACCCTGCGCAAACTCCGTCAGGATGGAATTCCCCTGCCCTTCTCCGCAGCCCCGGAGATCGTGGATTTTCAGATTTAGAGCTTCGGCCTTCCCTACAAAACAATCCTCCCGGCAAAATATGTTGCATAGATTTGCATTTTCGGGATTTTGATTGGGAACCTATTTTTATGATCCGAAAATTGTGCACACACGCTGGGATTGTGGCTCTGGCATTATCATCTGCCAGCGGGGTGGTGAATCCCGTTCAAATCACGACATCGGCGAATGGATCGGTGCAGCTTTTGAGAAACGGGACGCCATACCTTTTGAAGGGGGTGGGAGGATTCGCCAACCCGGCTGTGGCGGCGGCATGCGGAGCGAATTCGATCCGGACCTGGGGGACGGAAAACGCCCAGGCCAACTTGGACACCGCACACGCCCATGGCTTGACGGCCACGCTCGGCATCTGGTTGCCGCACGACGCGAACTACAACGACGCGGCCTTCCGCAGCGCATGGCGAACCACGGTGACCAACCTGGCAAACACTTATAAAAACCACCCCGCGCTTTTGTTCTGGGCCTTGGGAAACGAACTGAACATCCCGGCCAACTACACGGGCACATGGACACTCTTGCAGGAGCTCGCCGCGATTATCAAATCCATCGATCCGAATCATCCGGTGATGACGGTCCTTGCCGGAGCGCCGAGCGGGGTTTTGAGCACTTTGGCTTCGACGTGTCCCTCCATTGATTTGGTGGGATTCAATGTGTATGCCGGTTTGGACGGCGTTCCGTCCGCCGTGGCTGCGGCCCCGGCCTGGACGAAGCCCTATCTGATCACCGAGTGGGGACCCAACGGCCACTGGGAAAGCGCAAACACCCCCTGGGGACGACCGATCGAGTCGCATAGTGCGGCGAAGGCAGACCTTTACTCGACGCGCGCCGCCTTGATCGACTCCTGGCGGCGGCGCTGCCTTGGCTCGTATGTGTTTTTCTGGGATCAGAAGCAGGAGCGCACGCCCACGTGGTATTCGATGTTTCTGGAAAAACGCCCCCTCTCCGGCGTGAACGGCGAGGCTTGTCCCACGGTTGACGCCATGGCGCAGGCATGGAGCGGCTCGGTGCCCGGCAACCGCGCTCCCGTGTTTGTTTCTGCCACCCTCAACGGCACGGCGGCACCCGGCTACTGGCAGGCTGCGCCGGGCAAAGTCGAAACAATTGCCATCTCCGCGACGGATCCGGATGGCAACAGTCTCACCGTCATTCCCGAGGTGCTCAAAGAACCCAGCCAACTGGGGGATCTTGGAAGCTGGGAGGGGCGGCCCGAGGCCCTTGGCGACAATGCCCGCGCCAGCGGCCATCTCATCACCCTCGTGATGCCCCCGGCGGGCCAATACCGGCTGTTTGCAACCATTCTGGACGGACAAGGCAAGGCCGCCACATGGAACATGCCCCTTTTATCCAGCGGAACAGCCCTGAATGCGGCGGCCCAACCTTTTCACGGCAGCCCCAGGCCGGTGCCCGGAACAATCCAAGCCGAGGAATTTGACAAAGGTGGCTTGGGTGTTTCCTACAGCGACACCACGCCGCCCAACGAAGGTGGAGCCCTTCGCAACACCGCCGTCGATATCGAGACCTGCACGGACTCCGGGGGCGGCCACAGTCTCGGTTGGCTGGCGGCGGGCGAATGGCTCCACTATCGCATCTCGGCCGCGACAGCCGTTACCGTGCGTCCCAAAATCCGGGTTGCGAATCAAAACCAAGGCGGGATTGTCCGCCTCCTGCTCAACGGCACAAATATCTCGGGCAACCTGAGCATTCCCTCCACCGGAGGCTGGCAAAGCTGGCAGGACGTCCAATCCCCATCGTCCGTATCGATTCCCGCCGGAAATCATACCCTCAGACTGGAGGTGGTTGCGAACGGCCCCAACAACTCGGCGGTTGGAAACCTCAACAGCATCACGCTGGAAGCCACCGCTGCGGCCGTTCCAGTGGTCTCCTACGCCCTGTGGCAAGGCACGCAAGGCTTGGCATTCAGCAAGCAAATCCCCGCGACCAACTCGCCAACCGGATACGCTTTGGCCACGGGAAACCTCCCCGGCGGGCTGGCTTTGAATACTTCCACCGGCCTAGTCAGCGGGACCCCGGTCGTGAGCGGAAATTTCACCGCCAGCTTTTCAGCGTCCAATGCAGCGGGCACATCCACGCCCCAGACCATCGGGTTTGCCATCGCTCCGACAACAAAGCCAGTTATTAACAGCGCCTTGTCGGCCAACGCCACCATGGGCACTCCTTTTGCCTATCAAATCACCGCCTCGAACAGCCCCATCTCGTTCTCCGCCACCGGCCTGCCCGGCGGTCTCGCATTGAACACCGCGAGTGGAGCCATCACCGGCACTCCGACGCTCTACGGATCTTATGCGGCGAAAATCTCCGCAACCAATGCGAATGGCACCACCACCCAGAACCTGAGCCTGACGGTGGCCCCGGTATTGCCCTTGATTACGAACAACGGGTCTGCGAGTGGGCGGGCGGGATCGGCTTTTTCCTACCGCATCATGGCAACGAACGTGCCGCGATCCTTCGCCGCAAGCGGGCTTCCAGCGGGACTGACACTCAATGCCACCAGCGGAGCGATCACCGGCATTCCGGCAAGCGCGGGAAATACCACCGTCACCTTGTCGGCCACAAATCCCGCAGGAACAGTGACCAAAGCCATCACGTTCGTGATCGTTCCCCCACCACCCTCGATCACGACCGTTGCCACAGCCAATGGCACGGTCGGCCAAGCCCATAGCCGTGCAATCAGCACCACAAACAACCCGGTGAAGTTTTCCGCTATTGGCCTGCCGCCGGGGCTGACGATCAACGCCACCAGCGGAATCGTCGGCGGAACTCCGACAGTGGACGGCACCTATCTGTCACGGGTAACCGCCACGAATGCCGGTGGATCCTCGACACAAAATCTCACTTACAGCATCGCTCCGGTCCGGCCCGTGCTCACCAACAACGGCACATTGACCGTGCGCGCGGGCACACCCGTCAATTACCGCATCACGGCCGTGAACGCGCCCCGATCATTCGCCGCCTCCGGGCTTCCCGGTGGACTCACGGTCAATGCCACCTCCGGCCTGATTTCCGGCACGCCTTCGATCGCAGGAAATTTTTCAATGAATCTCACGGCCACAAATCCTGCAGGCACAGGCTTCAAAAATCTTCCCGCGGTGGTTTTACCCATGGTTCCTGTGATCACGAGCTCCAACACAAGATCGGCAGCGGTTTCCCAACCATTCAGCCACCAAATCACGGCAAGCAACTCGCCCACACGCTTCGGAGCCAGCGGGCTTCCAGCGGGCCTCACGGTGAACGGGACAACCGGTCTGCTGAGCGGATCTCCGATGGCCAGCGGGCTATTTGCAGCAAAACTCACGGCCATGAACGCCGGGGGAACCGCCACCCAGAATTTTACTCTGACTGTCACCGCTGCCGTGCCGATGCTGACGGGAAACACAACAGCCCGGGCCCACACGGGTGTGTTTTTCAGTCACCAAATCACGGCCCGGAATTCTCCGGCAACTTTTGGGGCCGTCGGCCTACCGCCGGGATGGAGCGTCAACTCCACCACCGGGTATCTGTCTGGAACAACCAGCTTCCTTGGAACGGCCAATTTCACGCTGACAGCCACGAACAGCGCGGGGTCGGCCAGTCTCCCGTTTTCCGTGACGGCGCTTCCCGTTGATCCGCATGACCTCCGCTACGTGCGGATCAAGGCTCTCGGCGGTGGCATGCTGCTGGCAAACGGCCCGTCGCCCGTTCAAGTCGCAGTGGCCACCCCACAAGATGCCCGGTCCCACTGGTCGCTGGAAGCGGCTCTCCCTGCAGGTGCCGTGCGCATTCGCAACCGCCATTCGGGTCTTGTTCTGGATATGCAAGACCAAAGCGGATCCGTGCGCGCGGGCAATCTCACAGCCAATTTCACCAGCACGGCCTGGGTGGCCTCCGGCTCTGCCGGCAATCTCTCGTTCTCCAGCGCCTGGCAACCCGATCAATTTCTCTTCCGATCGCTCAACTCCACACTGGGCCATGCGGCCAACGGCGGCCTCGGCACCGCGGCTCGCTTTGCGCTCGAAGACTTGCCGGGAGGAGCCACTGTGCCGTGGACAACCTACGACGAAACGAACCACACGTCCCTGGGCGCTCCGGCCGAAGTCGTCTCGAACAGCTACAACGGATCGTTCAATATCCACAGCCGTGCTGCGGAAGCCTCAAAACAGGGCTGCATCTTGTTGAATGGATTTGGCACCTCGGTGCGGTGGACAGCTATCCAACCAGCCGACGCCCTCACCCTCCGCTACTGCGTGGACGACGGGGTCACAGGCCATCTGACGCTCAAACTCAGCTCCACCAATGGCACGGTGCGCACGCGCAAGATTCCCGTCACCTCCGCACAGGCATGGGTTTATTTCGATGCCGCAGGACAGGAATTCAACACACCCGCTGCCGGTCGCACACCGGCGAAACGCTACAACGAGGCGCGTCTAAGGTTTTCACAGGCCGATGGAGGCGGGATTCAAGCCGGTGATACGATCGAGTTGGTCCGCGATCCGGGCGATGCCATGGTCTGGATCGACCTCCTCGAGACGGAGGTCGCATCGTTCGCCCCGGCCCCCGGGGGCTCCCTGAATGCAAAAACCGGCTTTGGCGCGCTCGGCGACGGTCTTGCCAATGACACAGCCGCCTTGAAAAACGCCATCGCCACAGCCGCAGCCCAGCGGAAGGCCCTCTACATTCCGGCGGGCGTCTACCGTCTTGATAGCGAGCTGATCCTTCCGGCAGGCGTGATTGTTCAAGGAGCCGGCGTCTGGCACACCGAGTTTCATTTCACAGCCAACGGCTCGGAATCATCGGGCGGTCTCAAAGGGAATGGCTCCGGCATTGTCCTCCGCGATATCTACCTCCGGGGTACGCAAACAGCGCGCGAGGGTGGATTCAAGGCCTTGAAGGGCTGGTGGGGGGTGGGCTCGACGGTCGAAAACCTGTGGATTGAACAAACGACCGTGGGAGCCTGGATCGCCGATTTCAACGCCTCCACAACCGTCACCGACCGCTTGCAGATTCGAAATTGTCGCATTCGAAATACCTTTGCCGACGGCATCAATATGGCCAGCGGGACAAAAAACTCGATCGTTGAAAATTGTCACATCCGGGGAACAGGCGATGACGGGCTGGCCACATGGTCCTCGGGCCGGGAGCTTGGGAAGCCGCCGACCTACAACCAAATCTTCCGCTACAACACCATCCAGTGCGTATATCGGGCCGGCGGAATCGGAGTCTTTGGCGGGGCGGGTCATAAAATTCATCACAACCGCGTGGAGGACACGGTTTCCGGGCCTGGATTCCGCGCCAACAGTGTTTTTCAAACGGTCAACAATGTGGCCACGGGCTGGCCGTTCGGCACCGTGGTCTCCCAAATCTACCAAAACATCTTCGAACGCACGGGATCCGTGACCCACTTTTCCGAACCGTCCGCCGCGATTGAGTTGCAGGCTTGGCAGGGACCGGTGCAAGCGTTGCGATTCTGCGGCAATCGCGTGGAGGGTGCGTGCCACCAAGCGGTGCGCTTGAGCCGCATCGGCAATGTTTCCGGAGCCACCTTTCAAAGTCTCGTGTTTGAAGACTCCAGCGTGACCGGAGTCTCAGGTGGACTGGCGGTGGATGCCACAAGCGCCGGGAGCCTGACCATCGACCCTGGAGTGTCCTCCGCAGGCATCTCGAACTCCAATGGCGCGCTGAAGGTCCTCGTTCGTTGAGGGCGGCAACGGGCGAACGCCTGCATGCCGGACGGCGTTTACTGAAGCTCGAAGTCGATATTGACGGTGTAGCCCTCGGAGCCACCCAGGCCTTTGGGAAGGGCTTCGATTCGGGGAACCCTCTTGAGAGCGGCTTGAACCGACTCGTCCATGATCGGATTGCCGCTGGAACGTGTGATTTCAGCCGAGGCGATCGTGCCGTCGGGAAGAATTCGGAGCCGCACGGTGCATACAAACGTGCTGTCCTGGGCAAAAATCGACGTGGGCTGCTCCCACTGGCTGAAGAAACGGTTGTGAATGACCTCGTGATACCAGCCGAATTGCGACGGATCGCCACTCGAAGGGGAGCCGGAGCCCTTGCCCGGCGGGGCAGCACCCGCATTCTTGGCGGGGTCGGCCGCTGTTGAAGACTTGGGGGAGGACGAGGAGGAGGGGGACGCTTTCGGACTCGCCTTGGGCGAGGCTTTGGGGGAAGCCGATGCTTGCGGGGACGCCTTCGGCTTGGGCGAGGCCTGCGGACTCGCCTTGGGCGATGGCTTCGGAGACGGCTTGGGGGAAGACTTCGGGCTGGGTTTGGGGCTCGGCTTCGGTGTGGGCTTCGGTGTGGGCTTCGGCGTCGGTTTGGGGGTGGCAGTCGGCTTCGGTGTGGGTTTCGGGGTGGGCGTGGGAGTGGCTTTTTCCAGGGGTGTGAGCGGCTCCACGGCCTCCGGCGTGGGCTCGGGGGTCGGAGGTGGCGTTGGTTCAGGCGTTGGTTCAGGCGTTGGTTCGGGGGTCGGTTCCGGTGTGGGCTCGGGCGTCGAACGGGGAGTGGGTTCGGGGGTGCTCGTTTCGATGGGAGGTTCGGAGGTGCTGGCGGCGAAGGCGGAGGGGTTCACCCAAGTGATGGACGCCTCGGGCGGGGAGGGTTTTTGACGGGCCCAGAAGACGATGGCTGCGATGAGCAGAAGGTGAAAGCCGGCGACCAGAAGCAAATTCCGCCGGAAGTGCGGAGTTTCCATGTCAGCGATCGGGGGTGGAATCTTCCTTGTGGGTCATGACGCCGACCTTGGTGAGGCCCACACGCTGCAGCACGTCCATGACGGTGATGAACTTTTGGATTTCCAAGGCGTGGTGCGGACGGAAGACAACGGATCCTTCCGGCTGGCGGGCCTTCCAGTCAATCAACTCGGCTTCGAGTTCGGCCGGGGAAACGATGCGGTTGTCGATTTTGAGCGTTTCGTTTTTGTCGAGGGAGATGGTGAGCGTTTCAGCCGGGTTCGCCGATCCCTTGGCGGTGGAGCTTTTGGGCACGACGAGATCGAGGCTGTTCTCGATCAACGGCGTCGTGATCATGAAAATGATGAGCAGCACAAACGCCAAATCCAGCAGGGGCGTGATGTTCAGCTCCGTGAGGGTCTGCAAGCCGTTTCTGGACGAGTAGCGGCGCATGGAGTCAGAATCCGCCGCGGCGGGGGCTTCCCAATTCGACAAACCGGTGCTCCATTTCGGAGGAGAGTTCGGCCGCGAAATTGTCGGCTTGAACGAGCATCGAGCGGACGGTGGTCACCAGATAGTTGTAACCAAACATGGCTGGAATCGCGACCAGCAGCCCGACAATGGTGGTGATCAACGATCCCGAAATTCCCGGGGCCATCGCGGCAAGGTTCGCGTTGCCCGCCGCGGCGATTCCGGCAAAGGCATCCATCACGCCCCAGACGGTTCCGAGAAGCCCCAAAAACGGAGCGCCGCTCACGGCTGTGGACAGCACAATCATCTGGGATTCCAGCTTGAGGGCGGATTCACCGACAGCGCGTTCCATGGCGGCTTGAACAGCGCGGAGCTGGGCGGGCGTGATCTTGTCCGCCACAGCCAGGCGGGAGGTGAAACTGTCGTCCACATCGACCGAGCCGAGCATTTGAAAACAAAGCTCGGATGCGCCCGCCTCGTAGATTTCGTAAAGGTTGGATCCCTCGAAGGGGATTTCGCTGGCATAAGCACGGAGCGGCTCCCGGTCGCGATGGAAGAAATCGAGAAAGCGCGCGTTCTGGCGTTTGCAAAACGAGAGGAACCGGATTTTGGTGACCATCACCGACCAGCTGAAAATCGAGGCCAGAAAAAGGGCGATGAGGATGAGTTTTCCCTCGATCGTGCTTTCGAGAAAGGCGTAGACGAGTCCGGAAGCGATCATTGGTCGATGAAATGCGGCCCACTTTTGCAGGACCAAGTCATTGAATAAGCCAGGACCCGGACTGAGAAAAGAAAAACAGGCGATTCCCAGAAGGTCGAAAATGCGCGAGGGTGGACGCCATGCGAACAGCGGTTTTTGTGGCCATCGCGGGACTGGGGTTGGGATTCGCGCGTGCGGAGGCACCGGCGGGCAACAGCTACGATGTGCTGGCTCGCGTATTGCAGTCATTCGAAGGACTGGTCTTCGGCGGCGGAGAGGGGCCCCGCGCCTTGGAAACGGCATTGACGCTGAATGGTGGAGGCTTTGAAGCCAGGGCGAGGGCGGCTTTCGAATACCCGGACAAGTTTTTTCTCGATGTGGATTCGGGTGCGGGCCGGTTCCGCGTCTGGCGCGATGGCGGGCAAGTCTGGGTCGAACCGGCAGCGATCGCCGCTTGGCTGCCGAAAGCCGGGGATTCCGGCAACTCCATGAAGCCGCAGGAAACCGGCTCGCTGTCGGCCGCACAACTGCAATTTCTTCCAGCCCTGGTGCGGGTCGATAATCCCGGCGTTGCCGAGATGGAAACCCTGGGCGATGCGTCCTGCCGGGTGGTCACATTTTCCGCCTTGCCGGAACTTGCAAAAAGTTTCGGGTGGCCACCGCACAGCGTGACGCTTTGGCTCGAAGGGGACGACACTGTGAGGCGCGTGGAAATTCAAGAAAGCGGGCGGGCATGGGTGGCGGAGATCAAGCGGTGGCGCTGGGCCCGCTCATTGCCTCCGGGAATCTGGCGTCCTCCGGTGGATGCGGAGACCGCCTCTGTCGGGATACCCGACCTTTCAGCGATCCAGCGACTCGTTTTCCCCGTGCGGGAATAAAGGACGCAGAGCCAGACGGAAGGGTTGGAGTCCAAGGCGGCGGAACGTCTTTTCAAAGGCCGTTTCCACGTGCTCACGGGCGTCCTCCCACGGGCACGCCGTCCAATCAGCGTGAGTAAGGGCCTCCATTTCCCGGAAATACGGCTCGTTGTCGGTCATGAGGCGAAGCGTGCCATCGGCACGGAGCACCCGCCTCACCGCTTGGACAAACTCCTCTTGAAAAACACGCCTTGCGGCGTGGCGGCGCTTTGGCCAGGGATCGGGAAAGGAAAGATGAAAAATCGCGACGGACGAGTCGGGAAGGGGGTCCAGAGCGCCGGCCCCAGTCCCTTGCACGGCGCGTGCATTGGCAAGACCCATCCGAAGGGCGCGTGCATTGCATTTGTCCACACGGTCAGACTGTTTTTCGATACCTAGAAAATGGACGCCGGGATGAAGCGTTGCCATGCCGAGCAGAAAAGCACCCCGGTGGCAACCGAAGTCGATTTCAAGCGGCGGGGCGGATGGTTTGAGCCAATCGGGCGGAATCTGTGGAATGGAACGGGCAGGCGCGACGGAGTCCATGGGTCAGGGATTGCAAAGAAAAAGGAAAGCCATCCTCCATTGAACCGGAGACACGTTGCCAAGCAGTCTGGACTTCAACCCGGAGGCGCCCCGCTGGTGGCCAGCGAGCGGGCGGGAGCGCGGTCCCAAAAATAGCGCTTGAGCAACACCTTGATGGTCGCCGTCAGTGGAACGGCGAGAAGAGCGCCCAGCAAGCCTCCAAGGATCAAGCTCCAAGCGAGCACGGAGACGATGACCGTCAAAGGGTGCAAGCCGACCGACTCGCCAACGATTTTTGGCGCGATGAAAATGCCCTCGAGATTGTTTGCGAGAACGAAAATCGCGGTGACGATGAGCGGATGCATCCAGTCGCCGTATTGGGCCGCTGCGATGATGACGGCCGGGATGTAGCAAATCATCATTCCCAGGTAAGGAATAATCCCGAGCAAGCCCACCATGATCCCGATGAGAATGGCAAAATCCAGTCCCATCACAAGGAGTGCAACCGCGATCAAGACCCCGTCGATGAGGCTGACCAGAAGCTGGCCGCGGAAAAAGCTGATGAGGTAGGAATTGATTTCACCCACCAGCGAAACGATCTCGCTTTTGAGCGGAGAGGCCCGCAACGGCAGATAGCGGCTCCAATTCTCGGCGATCTCGGCGCTGTCTTTGAGGAAAAAGAAGAGGAAGATGGGAACCAAAACGAGGCTGAGGAGAAGACCGAAAACACCCAAAAAACCGCCGAGGCTGCGCTGCAGGAAACGCCCCCCCTCGACGGCAAGGTCCGGGATTTTTTGCTGCAGCCAGGCGCCTCCGTCGCGAATCGACTTGGAGATAAGGGCTGAGATTTGGTCATTGGCCGCCGACTCCTCGGCGGCCTCCTCGGCGTTCGACCCGGCAAAAACCGGCAGGCCAAACTCCGAGATGCGGTGAAGCCCGTCCAGCGAGCGGGTCGCCAAGGCCTGGGTTTTTTGCATGTAGGACGGGAAGTTTTGCACCAGCACCACGCTCTGCCGGTAGGCGGGTGGAATGATGTAAACCAGGATTCCCACGAAAAATGCGGCGGTGGCGAGGTAAACCACGATAATGCTCAGGAGGCGGCTCAGGCCTGTGCGCATCACGGTTTTGACCACCGGTTCCAAAAGAAATGCCAGAATCGCGGCCACAGCGACCGGGGTCAGAACAGGCTGAAGAAAGGATAT
>CAMCXK010000050.1 GCA_945883435.1 Chthoniobacter flavus
GTTGAGATAAGGGAAGGTGTAGGTCAACACAAAGCAAGCGATCCAGAGGGCGACCACGGCGGTTGACATGGCGGCGCCACGGATACGGTTGGGGAAGATTTCGGAAATCACGACCCAGACGACTGGCGCCAGCGACATCGAGTAGCAACCGATGGCTGCAAGAACGAGCAGGAGAACGGGAAGACCCTTGACGCCCGTCGCAAAGCAGAGCCCGAGCGCCGCGTAGATCACCGCAAGCCCCAGAGCCCCGATAAGCAGGAGCGGGCGGCGGCCCAAGCGGTCCACCGTGGAGAGCGCCACGAAAGTGAAGACCAGATTGACGGAGCCGGTCCAAGCGATATTCGCCAAAACGTCGGAAATATCATAGCCGGCGGCGCGGAAGATTTCCTCGGCGTAGTTGAACACGACATTGATGCCGCACCATTGCTGGAAGACGGCCAGCGTGATGCCGAGAACAAGAATCCGCGCCATGCTTGGGGAAAAAAGGTCGCGAAATCCGGACTGCGAGGATTTTTCCGAGTCCAAGCCCGCGTGAATCTCTGAGACCGCCGCCGAGGCATAAGCCTCCCCGCCGATGCGCGCCAGGGTGGCCCGGGCCTCGGGGGTCCTTCCGCGTTGCAAAAGCCAGCGCGGGCTTTCCGGCACGAGGAGCATTCCCGCAAAAAAGAGAACCGAGGGCAGGGCGGTCAACCCGAACATCCAACGCCATCCCGACTGGCCGAACCACGAATTCCGGATGAATTCATCCTTCGCAGCCGCCGTGGCATCGGGCCCCAGCGCGGCTTCGATGGAAGCCCCGAGATCCCGAACCAGCCACCAGTTCACCAATTGGGCCACCAATATCCCGACCACGATGGTGAGTTGGTTGATCGAAACCAGTTTGCCGCGCATGCTCGCCGGGGCGATCTCGGAAATATACATCGGCGAAAGACTGGAGGCCAATCCGATGGCCACGCCGCCGAGGATGCGCCAGAGGATGAAGGCGGTGAAGTCGTGGGCAAGTCCATTTCCGATGGATGTGGCGGCAAAAAGAAAGGCCGCGAGTATCAGGAGCGGCTTGCGGCCGAACCGGTCGCTCAGGGCGCCGGCGACGAGAGCCCCGGCAAGGCATCCGATGAGGGCGCAGCTGTTGGCCCAGCCGATTTGCGCTTCGGTGGTGAGGTGGAAATAGCGTTCAAAAAACGGCTTTGCCCCGCCGATCACGACCCAGTCCCAGCCGAAGAGAAGACCACCCATCGCGGCCACAAGCGAGATGAGCCAGAGATAGCCGGTGTTGAGTTTTTCAGGGGCGCCGGGGTTGGACGATGAAGACGGGGCTGCGGGGATCATGGGATGGGAATCAGGGGTTGAGGTTGTCTGTGGCGAGTTGAAGGAGCTTGAGCATGCGGCATTTTTTGGCCTGTTGAATGTCCTCTTCGAAGACGAGCAGGTTTGGCAGCGAGGTGGCGAAATAGTCGATGTGGGCGGGACGTTCGGACTCCGCCTTGGCGTGGGCCGCCATGGCATCCAGCACCTCCCGAGCCTCCGGCTCGCGGCCCAGTTCGCGCAAGGCGAGAGCCTTGAAGACCGTCAGCTCGGAAAATGTGGTGACAGCCATGCCTTGGAAGTCGCCGCACTCGGCGGCGGCGGACTCGAATTTTGCGAGGGCCTCGGCATCGCGGCCGAGGGCACGAAGTGCTTTGCCTTGCCAATACGTGACGTCAGCCTTGGCTTGGAGGAGATGGTATTTCTCGCCGAGGCGGGCGGGCGTTTCCATGGCGAGGTTGAAATGCTCCAGGGCCGCTGCGGGATCGCCTGCGGCCAGCGTCGCTTGTCCCAAGAGGAGCCGGGCCGTGGTGTATTGACGCAGAACCCTTCCTTCGCCGCCTTCCCAAGGGTGGAAACTCCGGGACTCCAGCAGATCGAGCGCCTTTTGCGGTTGGGCGGTTTCGTTGTAAAGCGCGGCGAGTTCCACGGTCGCATCGTCGCGGTCCAGCACGAGTGCAAGATGGCCTTCCAGAAACGCCAGACGGTCGGCGGCGCTGTCGCCGAGTTTCGCACGAAGCTGGACAAATTCCGAGACGAGGCGTGAATCCTCCGGATGGCAGGCAAGGGCCTTTGCGTAGCTCGCACGGGCGGCAGCGGCATCTCGGCGGGCATTCCAATAGGCGATCCCGAGGTTGCGGTGCGCGGTGGAGAAGCTGTCGTCTGCCGAGCGGGCTGCTTCCCAGGCGGCAATGGCTTCGAGGTGCCGTTTTTTGTCGTAGAGGAAATTCCCAAGTCCGAAGGCGGCGTTGCGATCGGGGCCGGGCTGGGCAAGGGCCCATTGAAGCACGGCGGCTTCGTGGAGACGCGAGGGACAGAAGTAGTCCGGCGACGCGTCGCGGGCAGCCTGCAAGGATTTCAAGGATTCTTCAGCTTTCCCGAGCAACGCTTGAATCCAAGCCAGCACGTAGCGGGTCGATGCCGAGCGCTCAAGCGGGTTGGGAACAGCGACTGGCTGGACCTCGCTGGCATGGTGGGCATCCAAAACCGATGTGGCTTCGGCAAGACAACCGCAGTCCGCATAGTCGAAGGCGACATCGAGCGCCGTCTGCGCGTCATTGCGGCTGAGCGGAGAAAGGCACGACGCCCCCTGGCGGTGAAGCTCCCTCTCGGCCAGCGCCCAGTGGTCCAAACGATCGACGGCCAGCAGGGCATCGAGTGCTTGCAGGGCTTCCGCAGGGCGTCCGAGCTTCCGGAGGCAGATGGCCTTCACCACATGGGCCTTGTTGTTTGTGGCATTGGTTTCGAGCGATTCCTCGGCATTCCGCAAGGCCGTGGCGATGTCGCCTTTTTTCAGGTCGAGGCAGGCGAGCTCATACGAAGCCGCCGCACGCCATGCGAAATTCCATGTGGCCTTGGCGAGGAGGCGATAGGCGGCCGATTCGCTGCCTTGGAGGCGCCTCACAAGCCCCAGAAAATAGTGCGCCTCGCCGGTTTCGGGATTCGGGTGCCGGAAGGTGAGCCGGGAAATGGCCGTTTCGAAATGCCGTGCGGCATCTTCAAATTGACCCCGCGAGAGTTTGAGGCGGCCCAGCGCGATGTTGCAACGCGAGTCCCTGGCATCGCGTTTCAGGCCAGCCTCCCAATACGCCTCCGGATACCGGGTCGGGTGCCGATATTGGTCGAGATGTTCGCCGGTGAGATACAATTCGTCGACCGAGGCGATGTCATCCGGTGCCGGCGGCTCGGTGGCCAGCTCGCGTTCCCGTCTGGCATTTTCCAAGTCCGGTGGACGGTAGCCGATCACGGCCTCTCCATCGGCATTGAAAACCCACACGCACAGTGAGGCCGCGCGGTCCCCCTCGAAGCGGAGCCCGTCGTGTTTCCAAGGGATTTCGGGTGAGGCCTGGGCGGTGGTGTCCAGGAGGGTTTTGTCACCATCCTTCAAAATCACTCGCAATCCCTGCACCGGCCGCGGGACGGCGAGCCCGAAATCGAGCCTGCGATCGGCGCGCACCACCAGACGCACAGCGGCCAGCGTGTTGGCCTGCTGCACGGGACCAAGCTGCTGGTAGGGCCACCAGAATTGCGAAAATGTCTTGGTCTCGTAAGGCGCGAGATAACTGAAATCGGGCTGATTGTCCGTGTAGACGCCAGCCATCAATTCGACATACGGCCCGCCGGCATCGGTGAGTTCGCGATCCCACGCCCAGCCGAATTCATGGTTGCCCCAGGTCCATTGCTTTTTGCCGGGGCTGATGTGTTTGTTGGCGACATGCACGAAGCCGCCCTGGGCTTGGTGGTCGTAGCCACCGAAGAAATCAAATTCCGTCTGGCAAACCATGTAGCTCGTCGGCACCGGAATGTTTCGATACCAGGCCAGGTTGTTCGCACCCGGTCGGGTGGCATAGTCCACGCCATAGTAGAAATTCTCCGCCAGCGGAAACGATGACATCGCCCGCACGGCGTGGTCGGCGACATAATGCACATCCGCCGGGAAAAAGCTCTCGTAGTGCTCATGCACCCGGGCGGCCACATTTGCCCACCAGAGGAAGGTTTGTGTGAACGGAGTGCGGTTGAACAGGCGCCCGCGCAACTCCACAAGCGCACTGCCGGGGCACAGGCGAATGCCATGCATGCCTTTCAGGCGATTCAGCGGATCATGCTCGGACTGCCACACGGTGAAAATTCCGTGGCCTTCGTCCTCGATCTCGACATCCGCCGGGAGGTATGTGCCGGGTCGGTGGTGTTGCGGCCAGTTGAACTCCACCCCGCCCGAAATCCACGGCCCGGCGAGTCCCACCAGCGCGGGCTTGATGACATCCTGCCGATAGAAAAAATCGTAGTCGCGGTTCGCCTTGTCCTGGCCAAGGAAAATACGCCCGCCGATTTCAGGCAGCATGACGAGCCTCACAAATTCATTTTCCAGCCGCGCGGAAACATATTCCACCGGCTTCGGCGCCCCGTCTTGATAAACCTTGTCGATGAATGGCACGGGATAAACCTTGCCGCAGGATCCTTGGTAAACCCGCTTCTCAAAGAAGACCGGGTTTTTCTCGGGCTTTCCAAGACCATGGGTGGGAATGCGGATCTTTTCGATGCGTGCGGTGACAGAGTTCATGGCGTGGTGGATAAATGGATTTCAAGGCTCCAACGGCGAATTTCTCTAGGCTCCAAGAAGGCGGGATTTTGCGCAGAGCAGAGGTTGTCGAGCGGAACAGGAACGTTCATCCCCGGGAACAAGTGGAAATGCGGAGACCGGCATGCAGGGAGGGCAAACATCAACCGCATCTTGACGGCGGGCATTCCTTCTGGCCATGGATGGAATTCTGAAATACCTGTCGGATCTTATGAAAAAGAAACCCGAGGGGTTCCCGCGCCAGCAGTTGATCAGAGTCCCTTTGGAAATTCTTAAAAAATGCCGATCCACCCCATTGCTGCGGGATCTTTTCGTTTCCGATATCGGATACTTTCCAGCGAGCGCGGGGCACCTGGTCGATCGCCCGCAAGGATGCAAAACGCATATTCTGATTATTTGCATGGCCGGAAGCGGATGGATTTCGCTTCAGGGAAAGCGCAGGATTCCCGTCCGCCAAGGCGGCGTATTCTTTATACCGGCGGGATTCCCCCATCGCTATGGCGCATCGGAGGAATCCCCGTGGCAAATCCGCTGGGTTCATTTCAGCGGGCTCAGAAGCCCCGATTTCATTTCCCGCTTGAAGGGACAGCTCCAAGGCGAAGTTTTGCCCGGCGATGCCGGGGCGATCGTTTCCGCTTTTGAGCAAGCCCAGGAAGTGCTGGCCGGGGGCTATACCGACTCCGGCCTTCTTCTGCTCTCAGCAAGCTTGGCGCGCTTGCTTGCGCTTGTTCTTCACTCCAAGCAAGCGCATGGCAACAAATCGAGGCGGACCGGCCAGCGAATCCTCCAATCGATGGAGTGGCTGCGCGAGAACCTTGCCGAACCACTGGCGCTCTCCGAAATCGCGCGCCGGGCCAGCCTTTCAGTTCCCCACTATTGCGCCTTGTTTAAAAAGCAAACCGGCATGAGTCCCATGCGCTACCTGGTCCACGCCCGAATGTCCCGCGCCTGCACGCTACTCGACTCGAGCGACAAGTCCGTGGCGGAAATCTCCCGCGAAGTCGGCTTTCAAGACGCCTTTCACTTTTCCCGGACCTTCCGCGCCGTTGTGGGCCTCTCCCCGCGCGCGTATCGTCAAGAGGGCGGGATGACTGAGTTGAAGCATGACTATGCAGCGCGGCCTCCCAGCGGTTGCATTTTATGAATCCAAACCTTCCGTTGAAAAAGTGGCGTCGAGCGATCTCGGACCGATCTTCACCCACGGAGCCCACGGTGCCCCTGGAGAGGCCGGGGTGAATAAACGGGCGAAGCGCCCCAAGGTTCAATGCTCCTGAATCACGCCGTGCCCGCTCCACCTCCAGCGGCACCATGGCCCTTTCGGATTCCAGCCCAAGGTCCCGCCTGTGGCAGGCGCCGGAATCCCAACCCCCGGAGCGCTGCGGCGCCAAGCAGGGCCAGAGCGACGCCATAAACCGGAGGTTCGGGGACCGGGATGATCTCGCGTTGGAACGATCCCCCGCCGATTTGGTAAGCCGTGCCCACGAAGCTGCTGGAGCTGATGCCGCTGTAGAAGCTGATCCGGTTGAGTTCGCTCGTTCCGAGCGAGCGGTTGATATAGATTTGATCGGTGTTGTTTCCATCGCCCCCGCCCCAGAGGGTGGTGCCTGTCCAGTTGTAAATGGCCAGCGTGTTGGTGAGGCCCATGACAAGGTCGGTGAAATGCAAAGCGACGCTGCCGGTGCCCAGATCGATGATGGAGTCCTGGCTGAGCGTGAGTGCGCCCGCGGTGCCATTGTAGGTGCCCGAGAAGACGAGGCTTGCGGCCGTGCTATTGCCGGTCGCAGTGCTGGCAAGAACGATGTCTTTGCCATCAATGGACCCATCGGCCGCCACCAGGAGGGAGCCGCCGTTCACCGTCACATGGGCCGAGTTCCCCAGCGCGTTTGCATGAGCGGCACTCAGCGTGCCCGCTGAAATGGTTGTTGCGCCGGTGTAGGTATTGTTGCCGGATAACTCAAGCGTGCCGGTGCCGAGCTTGGAAAGCCCCCCGGCGTTCGAGGAATCAATGGCACTGGCGAAGGTGATGGAGTTGTTAACAGTGTCGACAAGGATCGCCGAGGCACTGTTTTTGAGCCGGGGGGAGAGGTCGGTGGTGAGGCCGGTGCCATATTGGAGACCACCGCCGCCGAAGGTGATGTTTCCACCGCTGCCGATGGCGCTGGCATTGTTGATAACCACGGTGCCGGCGTCGATCGATGTGGTGCCCGCATAAGTGTTGGTGCCATTGAGCGTGAGCGTGCCGGCGCCGGTCTTGATGAGGCCGCCGCTGCCGCTGATGGAGCTGTTCACGGTGATGCTGCGGCTGGTGTCCGCCTCGAAGGTTCCGTTGTTGGTGAGATTGAATGTGATCCCGCTGCCGATCGCGAGATCGGTGCTGGCGTTCAGGTTGGCAATCGTGCCTCCCGACCAGTTGAACGTGCGCGTGGCGGTTCCATTGCCAGCGATGATCGACTGGGCCTTCAGCGTCCCGGCTGCGAGGTTGTAGGTGGCAACCGCGGTGCCAGAAGTCCGATTGCCCATGGTTAGCGTTGCAATATTGGCCGTGCCGCCATTCTGGTTGAAAGTCCCTTCGCCCTTGGTTGCGGAGACGAGATCATTTCTGGGTCCTGTCACGCCCAAGGTCACGCTGGACGCCGTGACGTTTCCATTTGCAAAGCTAAACGTGCCATTGGCTGTAAAATTGTTGACGTTGCTCCAGTAATTCTGGCGCCCAATGATCACATCGTTGAACTCGGCCTCCACGGTGTTCGTGCCAAAGTTCACCGTGGAAACCAGCGAGGCCACTGATGAGGAGTAATTCAGACTATCCGCAATGTTCAGATTTGCGCCTCCGGTTCCCGCCTTGTTCCGGATCGTGACTGTTCCGTTGGTGATTCCGGCGGCAAACTGCAGGGTTCCGACATACTTGTCACTGCCGACAGTGATCTGGTCGGCGTTGATGGTGTTGGTTGTGCCGAGATTGAGAATGCCTCTCCTATTGCCAACCGGGTTACTAAAGTTGCCACCCACTCCGATATCCAGTCCCGTCGCTGTGATCGTGTTGCTCGCTCCCAAGGTCACCGTTCCATTCTGACCCGTGACGAAGCCGCCAGCCGTTGCCTTGCTCACAGCAAACGTGGACCCGTTGAAGCTGAAATTGGAAAGCCCCGACATGTTCAGCGTCGAGGTCGCATTACCTGTGGAACCGGACACCGCCACGGAGAAGTTGGTCCCTGTCGCCGAGAGTGAGCCAGATCCCTTGACGATCACATTGGAAGTTCCGTTTTGCAAAGACTGGCTAAAATTGCCGCTTACGGTCAGCGTTTGAGCGCTATCGATCTGGGTGATTTGGAAATTCGTGGTATTGCCTGTAAAACTCAGATTGCCGATGCTGATGCTTCCGGTGACCACGTTCGTCGTGGAGGAGGAATTGCTTGTCGCCCCGAGGGAGGTGAAGGTGATGTTGTAGCCGGTGGCTATAGCGGTATTCGGGTCCCAATTTGTGCTTGTGGACCAATTCTGGTCAACCCCTCCGCCGGCGTCCCATGACTTGTCGTCGGCAGAAGCCGACGGGGCGGCCATGAGCACTCCTGCAATGGCTAGCAGGCTGCGAAGCCGGGTTGCAGGGATTAGTGTAAATAAAAGCTGCAATACGGCTCCCAGGCTGGGCATCCGATCAAAACAAGAAAAAAGGATTTTTTTCATGGAGGGAAGGAGTCAGTTAACAAAGCATCGTCTGCAACCCGCGTCAATAAAAAAATGACATATTACTACGCTAATTGCAATGTAGCATATTTGTTCATGAAAAAGAGGACTGTATTCCACCGCGTCGCGGATCATCGTGGATTTTACGGGATTTCCCGAGGAATATTGAAAAAATGGCTTTTTGCGGAAGCGGGGTTTTCGACATCGTTTTTGCCATTGGCAAAGGCGATATTTTGGCTGAAGAGGTTGTTTTTGCCATTGCTGTTGCCGGCGCGGATGCCGAGTTCCCGGTTGGATCGGCACACATTGTTAAAAATGAGATTTTCATGGGCGGAAATCGACGGTTTGGCCGCACCCACGCTCACTCCGCGGAAGTTGGCATCGCAACGGTTGGCCGCGATCACATTGGCACCGGTGTTGCCAACGACTTCTTCGTTCCAGACATGAATGCCGGAAAATCCATTGCCATTGCAGATATTGCCAAAGACAACATGCCGTTTGATCGCTTCTTCGATAAAAATGCCGTGCCGGGCATTTCCGTTGCAGATGTTGAAAAGTGCCGTGCTCCCGTTGGAATGGGCATCCAGATCAATTCCATCCATACGGTTTCCACTGGCGGTATTGGCGATCGCATGAACACGCGAAGCCACATGGCTCCAGATGCCGCGGGCCCGATTGCCATCCGCCTGGCATCGATAGACAAAAATCGGCGTCGTGGCACTGCGGCCCTTGGTGTGCAAGCCGTCTCTTGCGCCACCGGTGAGCGTCACCCCCTCGATGAGCATGGAGCTGTTGGTGGCCGCGTTGACTGGAATGAAGACTTGACGCCCGCCATCGATCACACCGCCCGACAGGGAGGCGAACCCTTTCTTCGGCATTAAAATCACTTGATTGAGCGGGGCGTCCCGGTCCGGTTGCGGCTCCATGGGCTGGCCCAAATCGCCCAGAATGCGCCCTTGGAGCACCACGCAGGTGTGCGGGGGCAGAACCAGGCCTCCGGGTGTGCGGGAAATAAACTCTCCATCGAGATGCAGCACGCGCACGGCCTGAGGGTGCTCCTTGGCGGCTTGGTCCAAGGCCAGTTGAACCACACTGATATCGACCGGGACGGCTTTGATTCCCTTTTTCCGGACCTTTCCCTTGGCATCCGTATACTCGACCGATTGAGGCTTCCCGCCTTCAATGCTCAAGTCAAACCGCTCCATGCCCGGGACGATCAGCGGATCCGTGTGTGGATCGGCCGCTGTCGGAGGATTGAAATAATGAAGATGGGCTGCAGCGGCGGGTGGAACCAGCCCTTTGTTGGACACCATGTAGACGTCCCCTACCCCGGGAAGCCAGAGCAGCTGTCCTGGCAAGGAATTTTTGAACAATTGATTATCCCGGCCACCAATCTGGAGCTCGAGCCCGGTGGAGGAACTCCAGTTTTCGCTGATCAAGAGCGCAAGGCTCTCCGGTTGCAACCGCAAGGCCAACTTGTCATTGATGAGATTGCGGGTCACAACTCCATTCTCCGAGCCGTTTTCAATCGCCAGCTCATTTCCTTGAAACACATTTCCTGCCACCACGCTGCAGGTGGATTGAATCGACAGCGCCGGGCCTGTTTGATTCTCAAACCGGTTGTCCAAGCACATGAACCCCGCGCTTTGCTCGACGCGCAATCCCCCGCCATTTTCGGCCAGACGAGAGCGCGTCAGGCTGCAGGCCTCCATGAATTGATCGGGCGCACGCCCGCTGAGGGTGATGCCACCACGGGCACATCGACGAACCTCAATCTGATCGATCACAACGCGGGCACTTTCGACCACCCTAATGCCCACAAGAGCCGCCCCCTCGCCGTCCAGCACACCAGCCCCGGCAGAGGAACCGCTGATGCCAACATTTTCGGCCTTCTCCACCTCCACAAGGCAGGATGCCGTGGCCCCTGGCTTGGCACGGATGCCTGCGGCTGGAGAAAGTCGCAGCGTCATCTGCGAATTCAAGCGCAGAGGGGTGGAGTCGACAGTCAAAGGGCCGTCCGGTTCAATCAACAAGTGGGAGGAGGGGTTCTCGCTGCGGGCTTTTTCGATCTGTTGAGTGGCCACGTCGACACTTCCTGCCGGAATGCGGAGGTTCACCACGGGCCCCTGAATCGCCTCGGCCCAGGAAGCCTCCGGAGGTGTGTAAAATTGCTCGATTTCAGCAGCCCCCAGAAGGACCACGCCTCCGAACCACACCGCCAAGACAGGCCACCGCGTTGTTCGGTTGCGCGGGAGCCCGGAAATCTTTTTTGTCATGGTCTGCAGGGTGGTCATTGAGTTCATAAGATCGTTTGTTGATTGGAATCTCGTTCCGGAGAGCGGCCAGTTCGCGTTCGAGGGGAGTTCAAGAGCCCTTTTTGCTTGTTGAAGGTGAAAATTCAGTGAGTCGCAGTATCCAAGACCAGCACGGTGGCAAACGAGGGTTGCGGAGGCTGCGCGGGCAAGGTGATGGTGGCGGTCTGGCCTTGTTGTCTCACGGAAAGCCCCTCATTCCCGTCGGTCAGGAATCGGACCTTCTGGATCACATCCTTCACGCCGGTCAGCTCCAGTTTTCCGCTCTCCGGCCACTTGAAGAGATGAATGTAAAGTTTGCCGGGCTTGCTGGTGCACCTCCATTCCTTGCGAACGAGGAACGGCCGCTGGCCATTTTTATCGAGCGGACCACTCGGGTCGTGACTTCCGAATTCTGAACCAAACGGCGTCGGCCCGGCTCCATAAATCGCTTCACCATGGGCTCGGATCCATGCGCCGGCCTTCTGAAGCGCCTCCCGCTGAGGGGGTGGTATCACCCCGTTGGCGTCCGGGCCCACATTCAGCAGGTAGTTGCCGCCCTTGCTGACCACATCCACCAATGCAAAGCAAATCTCCCCGGCCGATCTCGACTTGTCTTGATGCTTTTTATGGAATCCCCACGATTCATTCAAGGTCGCCGCCGTTTCCCAAACCCCCGGAAGCGCATCGGGCGGCACTTGATTGTCTCCCATCGACTTGACATCCCAAGCCACCGTTTTCATGGCGGGGAACTTCTTCGGTTCTTTGGGGCCCAAGCGGCTATTGAGAAGGGTCTGAGGCTGCAGCTTTTTAACCGCTGAAGCCATTCGTTGACAACGCTCGGGCGTCATGAAGGGCCCCGGCCAATCGAACCAGAGATAGCCGATGTCTCCGTAGTTGGTGAGAAGTTCTTGAATCTGCGGAATGGCTTTTCGGTCCAGATAAGCATCAAAATCCCGGGTGAGGGGATCGGTTGAAAAATCCCAGGTATTATAGCCACCGGCGTCAGGTTCATGCCAATCGGCAGAGTGGGAATAGTAGAAGCAGAATTTAATGCCGCGCTTGGCGCAAGCCGCCTGCAATTCTTTCAGAGGGTCACGCTTCCATGGGGTGGCATTGAAGACATTGAAGGGGCTTTTCCGAGAGTGAAACATCGCAAAGCCATCGTGATGCTTGGCCGTGATCACCAGATACTTCATACCGGCGTCCTGCGCGAGCTGCGCCCAAGCTTCCGCATCGAATTCCAACGGATTGAACTGCTCGGCCAGTTTCGCATACTCGGCCGCTGGAATCTGATTTTTCCAAGAAACATACTCACTGAATCCGATGGACTTCCCCTTCCACTCTCCACCGGGAATGGCGTAGATTCCCCAATGGATGAACATGCCATAGCGCGCTTCCTGAAACCACGCGGCACGGGGGTCACCCGGCTGGATTCCATCAAGGCTGTTTCCAATGGATGCCGCGGCCTCGGCAAGCATGTCGTCGGCGGCACCGACCGTCGGGCAAAGCGAGGCCATACCAATCCATTGAAGCATCACTGCCCCAATGATGTGGATTCTTCTATTTTTAGACATATGATAGACAACTGTTACAAACGAGATTTTTGATCTTCGCTGGGCTCACTTTAGAATAAGGGCGGCGCCGGTGGCATCACCCACAACGGGATCCACGACATTTTCGAAGCGATTGTTCCGCAAGAGAATATTTGCAGGCTCCCGCTTTTCATGCGCCGTGGGATCAAAGCCCGGCTTACCGGCCAGAAAATGGGAATCCTGCGAATTGATCAAAATTCCCGTTGGGGAATTCTTGATCAAGCAGTCCTCGACCAACGCACCATCGACGCCGCCAGCCAATTCGATGTAGGCATTGTTATCCGCCACGGTGCGGCGTGTGATGGCACCGCGGACGATGGGCCCCCGATAGAAGTCGGGATGCCGATAGGTATTCATGCTGAGACGCGCGGGACGCAACTTGAACGGCGGTCCGCCGGGATTGTTGCCCTCGAGCACCCGGGTGTTGAATTGCTCGAAAAACCAAAGTGGAATCAAGCCGCCGTAGATGAAGCCGGTGGTTTGATTGTAGCCGCCACAGCGGGTCATGGAGATGTCCTTGAACACGGCATCCACCCCGCCACCCCAGAGTTGAACATCTCCGCCATCGATAAACGTTTCGTTAATATAGAGAAGTTTTCCATGGTATTTGGCAACAGACACGATGCTGGTGGAGTCCGGCGGAACTTGGAATGGCTGATCCATCGTGATCGTGAGGTTGTCGTCGTCCACTTTGAGCACCCGGCGGTATTGGCCCGCCCCACGTCCATCAATGATGTAAACCGCCGCACCTTCCAGAACCTTGCCCTTGGATAATTTCGCCGGCGAACCATCGGCATTTTGGCCTGCGACTTTTAATTTGTGACCCTCGATGGAGGAGATCGAGCCAAAGAAAAAACCGAAGGGGGCATGACTGTCCAGACTGGTGATCTCGCGGTCGCCACCCCATGAATCATGGGATGTGTTGCGCGCCATGTAGAGACACTCGGCAAAAAGATTGAGTTCGCCCTGCTCTCCCTTCTTCCGTCGACGGAAAGGATCCTTGAAAGTATGGTGCGTTGATGGCCAATAGCTGTGGCAACGGTTGTCCTCAAAAATAACGCCGCGCACGGCTTTGAAAAAAACACCGGCTTCCATTTGGTTGCGGGCGATCAAAACCCCGCTGGCGCGGTCAATAATCAGTCCATGACCTTCGCCCAGCGCAAGATCGCAGTCCGTCACAGAAATATTGTTTCCACCCGCTTGAAAACCGGCCACCCACAATCCCTGAAGCCGCTCGCGGCGCATCCGCGCCTCCTCGGCAGGGTTGACATAAGCTCGACCCAAAAGCATTCCGTTTGAGTAAAGTCGCATGCGCACGCGCTTCAGGTGAATGTTGCCCTTGCCGTCCCACCCCCGGTCGCCCTCGATTCCGTGGTAATGAGCCCAGGCATAGAGGGTGAGTTCTTCCACCCGGAAATGATCCGTGCCCTTAATCAAGGCGCGTAATGGTTCTCCCGTTTTGAACATCTGGAAACCCGAGACGACGGCCGCCCCGCCGGAACCCACGGCGGCATCACTCTCTTTCGTTTCCGTAGCCCCCAGATCGACCCACTGCAAAGCAACGGTTTCCATCGATTCGCCACGTATTGTCACCCCGGGTGGAACGACGAGCATCGCGCCCAGATGATACTGCCCCGGGGGCAAATAGACCACTCCTCCGCCCTTGCCACCGGCAGTATCCAGCGCGGCTTGGATTGCCGCTGCATCGTCCAGCCCATCATTGCCTTTTGCGCCGTAGGAAGTGATATCGTAGACCGTCTCGGACCAGGAAAATGCGGGGGAGACCTCGACGCTTCCCGCATCCACCCAGCCCTGCCCACCACCGTATCCATTCTGAATGTGAAGCGTGAGTTTTCCAGCCGCCAAATCTTTTGGCAGCTGGATGTTCAGAGAATATCCATCCGAATCCCGGGCCGGAACTTCCACCGGGAACTCCCGGCCATCCGCAGCTTGCATCTTGAGAAGGCTGGCATGTCCACCCAGATTCAGCGAGCGGCCGAACACCCGCAACCATCCGCCGGGTGAGGCTTTTGAATAGCCGAGATCGCCCTGCAACCACCAGATGTTCGGCGTGTTAAGCCATGTTTCGGCCTGACCGCCATCGTTTTCAAGATGAACCTTGAAGACTCCCATGGCGAAACTCGCAGGCAACACGAATTTCAGCGATGCTCCCGCGGGTTGAATCGCTTCCACCACACACCAATCGGACGCATGACCATCCGCATCCAGGCGCGAAACCTTCAGTTTTGTCGCCGAAGTAAGTTCGTTTCCTTGGAGATACACCGCCTCTCCCGGCTTGACCGGGTTGGACACCCAAACCACGCTCGGAGCTCCACCGCCCGCAGCTTGACAAAAACCAGCCAATAATCCACCCCCAAGCACTATTGTGGCAAAAAATTTAATCATGATTTATAATTTTTATATTGCGTTTTTAAAATTTGTTTTAAATGAATTATTCTCCGCTACACCCTTAAACGTTAGGGCGAACGGCCCTCCTTCTGCAGTGATTCGCTCGAGTCGGTTGTCGAATTCTTGAAAGAGTTTCCCGGCAAGGGGGCGACAAAAGAGTCTGCTCCGCCCAGTTTCAGCCACTCCCGCCACGTCAAGATCGACGCAACCATCGCCAGAGCCGTAAAAACGGCGCCCCAGAGAAACACATAACGGTAATCGCCCATGACCTGCAAAAACCAACCACACAAGGTGGGCCCCGCAATCATTCCCAAAGAGAGGAACACCTGAATGGCAGAGGAAAACTGACCGAAAAGCTCACGGGGCAGGAACATGATGGGCAACTTGTTCGCCGCTCCCAGCATCATCGCAACGGCCCCAAAATGAAGCATCCACCACAGCAATAGACTTTGGGGCGAGTCCACAAAGAAAAAGCCCGCCACAAAAGCCACCACTCCGGCAGCCAGCGCCCAAACGACAAGGCGAATGGGCTGTTTCACATAGTCCGCCAAGGCACCCAAAACGATAAAAATCGGGATTTGGAACAGATTCCCCCAGCCTTTGATCTTGCCAAACTCCTCCAATGTCATCCCAAGATTGCCCTCACGGCCGCCGGCGCTCGTGATGTAGAATGTGACAAACGTCCAGAAAGGAGCCGTGCCGAACCAAAAAAACATAATGATCGAAAAATAAAGGATGTAAAACCGGTGCGAGCAGCAGTCCCTGATATAGAGCTTGAGAGAACCCCAGAGGCCCAATCCCTCATGCCTCGTGTCCGGTGGCGGGTATTCGCCCTCCTTCACCCGCCAGATCACAATCATAAAGGCAATCCCGTAAAGCAGCGCCGCCCCGGTGTAAATTTGCCAAAGATAGGTTTCCGCCAATCCATAGACCCAGTAGTTGAAGGCAAATGAGCTGAGCACCCCGATGGCACGATACAATCCCGCCATGCGACCGTAGACCTCCTGGGGAATCACATCGGCCCCCAGGAAGCCATAAACCTGCATCGTATACTGGTTGAAAAATGTGAAGCCGGCACCGAACAATCCCAGCAGGACAATCGTGGTGAATTCCTGCGAGCAGGGGAGGAACGAGTTGATCGCCGCGTGCAGCGCGGGCCCAAGCTTGTCGGCGAATCCCAGCAGCGAAAGCATCAACACCACACACGGCGTGGACCAAAGCAGGAACGGACGACGACGCCCCAAGCGCCCTCTGTGGCGATCGCTCATCATGCCAATAAACGGGCAAACCAAAACTCCGATCGCAAAGGGAATGCTGTTGGACAAAAGCCCGATCACGGGATCACTGGCCGACTGCCATTTCAGTTGCAATGGAATGAGCGCCGGAAAAACCGCCTCCATGAACGTCAGAAAAAGATCGCCCCAAAGAAGCCAGAAAATCACCGTGAGCAACCCCCCGCGGGTGTATCGCAACGTCCCCACCTTGTAGATTTGTGGCTCGTTCGGCTTGGCAATTGGGTGTTCCGGGGAAGTCATCGCTGTCATCCCAAAAAATCAGAACCCGGAAGGCATGTCAAGATATTATTTGCATTAAAAAATGCAATGTAGCATTTGTTTAACATCCCGCCCTGAATTTTCAGAATGGACCGTTGCGGGAAAGCCGGGAAAGCCGATGCAACCACGCTTCAGGCCCACGCAGGGCCCCGGTAGCCTGAGATCCAGCCGTTGAAATACCAGCGCGGCCATGGACCAATTCCCAACAACGGCGGATTTGAAATGGAGCAACAGAGCGGTTTTCCACCGCCATCTCCCCGCCACGGCATCAGGAGTCCACACCAGGCTGATTTTGCAACGCAGTATTGACTCAATGCGATCCCTTCTGCGATGACTTTGTGAAATTGTGATTAAACTTGATGAGATAGCAAAACGGGTGGGCGTATCCCGCGCAACGGTGTCGCGGGCCATCAACGGGAGCCCGCTGGTCAACCGAAAGACTGCGGACAAGATCCGCCAAGCGATGGATGAAATGGGGTTCGACCGCACGGCCCTCCGGCCGGGCCCACGGTCCCGTCCGGCGGACAAGCAGCAACTGAGAATCGGCACCCTCGCGCTGGTTGTGCTGGGGGCAACCGGTGATGTCCTGCATGACCCCGGCATGGCAACCGTCATCGAAGCCGCCCAGCTCGCCACCCGCAAACGAGGCATCAACTTGATCCTCGACGAAATGTCCTCCCCGGCTGAAATCCCGCTCTGCGTGCGCAAAAAGCAGGTGGACGGCGTCCTTCTTTTTGCCCATCCCGATTTCAAGGATATCCGCGATGAATACAGCAGACGCATCGCCCAACTCATCCCGGCCGTTCAGCTGCTGGGCCCGGCCCATTCGGTTCCCGAAATCGACCACATTTCCGTCAATGACATCACCGTGGGCGATCTGGCCTTTCAAACGCTTCTCGGCGAAGGATGCCAATCCATGGTCGTCGTTCAAAAGCGAACCGTTTTTCATGAGGCACTGTTTGTCCGGGGACGCGCGTTTTTGGACCGTTGCCGCAACGAGGGAATTCCGGCCCGGGTGCTCGCCGCGCCCGTCGAGGAGCGGGATCCCGCAGGATATTGGCCCCAGCCTGCCACAATCCTTTCCAGTCTGGATGACCTGCCGAAATGCGTCGCCGACCTCCCGGCCCCAACCGGTATTTTTCTCACGATTCAAAACCAGACACGCGAAGTGAACAGCACACTCTCCAAAGCAGGATTGCTCCGCGACAACCGGTGCCGCCTGCTCGTCGCCGGAAACACGCCTGCTTATGTCGGCCACATCACTCCCAAACCGTTGACCATCGAAATCCCCTTTCACAAAATTCTGGCCATTGCGGTTGACCGCCTGATTTATTGCGTCTGCCACCGCCCTCCCGAAGGCCTGACCTTTCTGGTCCCCCCCCACCTTTTATAACCCGACTTCCCCGCCGAGGATTTGCTCGACCAAAAAATGCTACATTGCACTTTTAGTGGAAACAAATCATTTTCTATTTGACGGCGTTTGCCATCCCTGCTTGAGTGGGGCTTCGATCACAAATCCGATGAAGAAGAATCTGGCATTTAGAACTGTAAAAAATCACCTCTTGCGAGCTTCATGGCTGCCCTTGCTTGCAAAATCCCCTGCAACGCAGCTCTACACTCTGGCAGCCACCTTTGGGTTGCTTGCAAGCGGTCCCGCAGCCAAAGCCGATATGCTTACTTGGAACACATCCGGCAATTCTACGATTAAAGACGGCGCCGGGACTTGGAACGCCACAAACACGACTTGGTGGGATGGGTCTGCCAACACAATCTGGGTTGACAATAGCGATGCGGTCATCGGCAGCGGCGGTGTGGGCGGGACCATCACCCTCAGCGATATCACCCCCACAGTTAACAGCATTACTTTTGAGCCATTCACGACGACCGGCTACACAATTACTGGTGGAACAATTCATTTAGCCAACGCCAGCACATCAATAATAAACAATTCCAATTCGGCTGTTATTCAAAGCGTGTTGGCTGGAGGCGGAGGAATCTTCAAATCCGGCTCAGGTGGCTTATCTTTATCTGCAGCTAATACATATACAGGAGATACATTTATTAACAACGCAGGTTTCACCCTTCGAAATGCATCTGCAATTCCAAGCGGGCCAGGAAAAGGAAATGTTTTCGTCAACACCGGAGCGTTCATACGCCTTTTTGTAGGTGCTGGGACGCTATTTTCTTTCAATGGTCTTTCCGGAGGGGGCACTATTCATCTCAATGTAGCATCAAATGGTAACGGCGCTCAAACTCTCCAGTTAGGCCATAATAACGCCAACGGGGACTTCACCGGGATTCTAACCGATGCCGGAGAAGCAAAAAAAGGAAACCTTCAGAAGGTTGGAAATGGCACACAAACGCTTTCGGGCACGAATACCTACACCGGCACAACAACAATCAGCGCGGGCACTTTGCTGATCAATGGAAACCAATCCGCCGCCACGGGAGCGGTATCGGTGGCCGGCGGCGCGACCCTTGGGGG
>CAMCXK010000051.1 GCA_945883435.1 Chthoniobacter flavus
AGCCGCTTGCTTTGCGAAATCGATCCCGGGATCGAGAATCAAGCTCTGCCGGGGCACTCCCGCATTTTGAGCCGCGGCGATTTTAACGGCGAAAAAATCCTCCAATTCCGCCATCACGTCCCCGTAGGTCTCGCCGGTGTGTTTGACCTTGGGTTCGCCGCGTGAATGCATGATGAGCAGGGCCGCGCCGATGCGGGCGCAGTGGGAGGCATTCGTGTCGTCGGGCATGGCCCCCATGTCGTTCAGAATGTCAAAGCCCGCCTCCAGGCACCCTTCGACAACGGCGGGTCGCCAGGTGTTCAGCGAAACGAGGGGCGGAAAAACCTGATCGTTCGAGCGCGGACGGGCACTCGCCAGGACGGTGGCCGCGGATTTCAGAAACGGCCGCACGCGCCGAATTTCCTCCTCAGGCGAAATTGCCGGGCGGTTGGTGCGCGCGCTTTCGCCGCCCACATCGATCATATCGGCCCCCTGCGACACCATTTCCACCGCGCGATCGAGGGCCCAAGTCGCGTCGATGCGTCCATCGCCGGAAAACGAATCGTCATTGATGTTGAGAATTCCCATGAGAAGCGGTCTCCCGAGCCAGGACACCCTTTTCCCGCGGGCGGTGAAATGGCCGATGTTGTCCTTGTCAGGGGCGGGGATCTTCTTCAGCGTGGAGTCAGGTGTGGAGGGTATGAAATTCATTGATTCCGTTTTTCAAAAGGTGCGCAGGCATCCCAAGCGCGTGGTTTTTCCCGACGGTGAAATGCCGGAAGTGATACGGGCCGCATCCTTGTTTTACCAGAGGCAACTCGGTGTGCCGATCCTTTTGGGACGCCGCGACGTGATCGAGCGCATTGCGGTGGACAAAGGCATCTCCCTGGAGAGGGTGGGGATCATCGATCCGGCGCAGTCCTCCGAGTTGCCGGCTTTTTGCCGCCGGTTGGAGCGTATCGAACGTTACCGCAACACTCCGGTCGAGGACAGTCGGGCCATCATGTGCCGTCCTGCTTTTTTCGGTGCCATGATGCTTCAATACGGGCTGGCCGACGCCATGGTCGGCGGGGTGGGGGCGGCCGGTGGCGCCCTGTTGAGGCCGATGCTGCATCTTGTGAAACCCCTGCCGTTCGCGGATGTGATTTCCTCCTGCACCATCGTCGAGTTGCACAACCGCTCGTTCGGCGACGACGGGGTTCTTTTTCTCGCCGATACCGGCATCGTGCCCGATCCCACCATGCCCCAGCTCGCGACCATCGCGGTTCAAGCGGGATTGTTGGCGCGGCAGGTTTTCGGTCGGCGGCCGCGCATTGCCATGTTGAGTTTTTCCACACGCGGCAGCGCCCGCACCCCCTCCACCCAGAAGGTCGCGGGCGCGGTGGAGGCGGCCCGTCACATCGCCCTCAAGGCCGGAGCCGATATCACGATCGACGGGGAGATGCAGGCGGATGCGGCCTTGGACGCGTCTCTCGCCGAGATCAAGATGGGGGCCTCGCATGTCGGCGGCAAAGCGAACGTCCTGGTTTTCCCCGACCTGAACAGCGGCAATATCGCGGTGAAGCTCATTCAACTTATGGCCGAGGCGAGCACGTATGGCCAAATTCTCCTCGGTTTCACCCGCCCCGCCGCCGATGTGCCGCGCGGGGCCGATGCCGGTCAGATCGTCGCGATGGCCGCGCTCGTGGGGCTGCAAGCGATCGAATACCGCAAGCTGTATCCACCCGACGAGCAACCGGAGGATTGATTTGAACACCACGACCCCGCGCGTCTTCATCGCCGCCAGCGAGCAGGACACCGGCAAAACGACTGTCTCCCTGGGCCTGTATGCGGCCCTTCGCGCCGCCTATCCGCGCATCGGCTACATCAAGCCCGTGGGGCAGCGGTTCACGGAAATCGACGGGCGGCGCATCGACGAGGACAGCGTGCTCATGCAGCGCACCTTCCACACCCTCATTCCGATCGAGGATATGAGTCCCATCGCCGTGGAGCCCGATTTCACCCGCCGATACATCATCGAGGCCAACCACGACCATCTGGTCCGCCGCATCCGCGATGCGTTCGACCGCTCGACCTGGGAAAAAGACTTCACATTGATCGAGGGCAGCGGACATGCGGGCGTCGGTTCGGTTTTCGATCTTTCCAATGCCACGGTGGCCCGTTTGCTTCACAGCAAAGTGCTGCTGGTCGTGCCAGGCGGTATTGGCCGATCGATCGATGAGGCGGCCTTGAACAAGGCGCTTTTCGACCGCGAGGGGGTCGAGGTCGTGGGGGTGGTTATGAACAAGGTGCATCGCGACAAGATCGAGGCGATCACCGATGTGACCCGGCGCGGCTTCCGGCGCCTGGGTCTCGAACTTCTCGGTGTCATGCCGCTTCTGGAGCATTTGGGCAACCCTTCGATCATGCAGGTCCGGGAACGTATTGGCGCGACCTTCCACAGCCATGCCGAGGGAGGTTCTCAGGTTGTTTCAAATGTCCTCATCGGCGCGGTCAGTTCCGCCAACCTCCCTGCGCGCCTGCGACCGGGAACCCTTCTGGTGGTGCCCGGCGACAGGGAGGATATTGTCCTTGCCGCGATCGCCTGCGCCGGAAGTGGTTCGTCCCTGTGTGGACTGGTTCTCTCCGACGATCTGCTCCCGCATGCCACGCTTCTCGAGATGCTCGCCGCATGCCGCCTTCCTGTCATGGTTTCCAAGCTCGAGTGCTCCGAGATCGCGCGGCGGATCGCGTCGATCAAAATTAAAATCCAACCCGGCGAGGGATCGAAAATCCATTCGATCCAAAACCTTGTGGCCAGGCACATCGACATTCCCCGGTTGATTGAAAAAATCTCAAACTGACCGGGGACGTTCACGGCCTTGGCAGCCATGTCTGATTCGCAGGTGTTTTCGCCGGTTGCCGTCACGCTTGGGAAATGTCATCCGGCGATTTGCCTGTTCCACATCCGCCCCGGAATCGGGTAGTCTAATCCCGCATGGTTGTGGCCCAATATCTCAGCAGCGCCGGGTTGGCATTTTTGCTTTTCCTCGGTCAGGTGGCTGGATTGGCCGGTGAGACCATCGCATCGATCTTGAAGGGGCGCATTCGTATGCGCCTGGCGGTGTTCCAAATCGCGGAAATCGGCTTCAAATCCCAGTTGGTGGTCATCGTGACCGGAGCCTTCACCGGAGCGGTTTTCACCGCGCAGGCCTATTTTCAATTCGCGAGCCTGAACATGGAAACGGCCGTGGGCCCCGTGGTCGCGTTGTCGATGTTTCGGGAGTTGGGGCCAGTCCTCACGGGAATCATGGTTGCAGGTCGTGTGGGGGCTGCGATGAGCGCGGAAATCGGAACCATGAAGGTCAGTCAGCAAATCGACGCCTTGCGCGCCCTGGCGGTGAATCCGGTCGACTATCTGGTGGTGCCGCGCGCCCTGGCGATGTTTGTGTCGATGCCGTTTCTGGTTGTCGAGTGCGTGGGTTGCGGCATCCTGGCCAGCTATTACGTCGGGGTCGAGGTGTTGGGTATTTCGGGGGTTCATTTTTTGGAGAACACCCGGAAATTCACGGATTCCAGCGACATCATCATGGCTCTCGTCAAAGGCTTTTTCTTTGCAGCGGTGATCGTTTTCATCAGTTGTCGCGAGGGACTGAACGCCCGCGACGGGGCTGTGGGAGTGGGGCGTGCCACCACCGCCACGGTGGTGAATTGCTCGCTGGCCGTGCTGGTGGCGAATTTCTTCCTGACCATGGCACTGAACATCCTTTTCCCGGCAGGTTAGACATGAGCTCTCCCTTGATTCAGGTTCGGTCGCTGGCGCAGCGCATTGGAGGACAGGAAATCCTCCGGGGCGTCGATCTCGACATCGCCCGGGGTGAGACCCTTGTGCTTCTCGGCAAAAGCGGCGGCGGCAAAAGCGTCTTCCTGCGCCACCTTATCGGCCTCATGACCCCCGTGTCGGGAAGCATCCTTTTCGAGGGCCGCGAACTCACCGGGTTGACCGAGCGGGAATGGGAGCCGGTGCGCCGCAAGATCGGGATGTTGTTTCAGGACGGGGCCCTGTTCGATTCGATGAATGTCTTCGACAACGTCGCCTTCCCCTTGCGCGAGCGTGGCGAGCGCGATCCGGCCACGATCCGGCGGAAAGTCGCGGAATCCCTCGCCATGGTCAACATGGGCGGCCATGACCGGAAGATGCCGGTGAATCTCAGCGGTGGCATGCGCAAACGTGTGGCTCTGGCCCGTGCGATCATCTCGCCGCCGGCGGTGATCCTTTACGACGAGCCCACAGCCGGACTTGATCCCATCGTGTCGGACAGCATCAACAAGCTCATCCGGCATCTTCAATCGGCCTTGAGTGTGACCTCGATCGTGGTCACGCACGACATGGTCAGTTGCTACCACATCGCCGACAAGGTTGCCTTGCTGCAGGATGGACGCATTTATTTCGAGGGAAGTCCCGAGTCCCTGCGGGCGTGCACGGATCCTGTGGTCAGGGATTTTGTGGATGGAAGATCGGGGGAAACCATTTACTAATACGCGCCACATGAGCGGAGACGAAACAAGCACACATGTCCGGGTCGGCCTTTTCATCCTGATCGGGCTTTCGATAGTGGCTGCGATGGTGGTCTATTTCGGCCGGCTCGGCGAAGGGTTTGCCGATTACTACACTGTGCGCGTCGAGTTTTCGAACGGCAGCGGCCTCCTGCGTGGATGCGAGGTGCTTCTGGCCGGCGCCAAGGTTGGCCGCATGACCAACGAACCGACCATCCTGCCCGACCTGCGCGGCGTTTATGTCGATCTCCGCATTCTGGAAAGTGTTCAGATTCCCGTGGGCAGCCGTTTCGCCATCGGAAGCTCGGGATTGCTTGGCGACAAGTTCATCGAAATCACTCCGGCACCGGAATCCGCGGAATTCATTCAGCCCGGGGCTGTGATTCGCGGGGCGGAGGATGGCGGCGGGATTGCCGCCGTGGCCGACGATGCCAGCCAGTTGATCGCCGATCTCAAAACCACCGTGAACAACATCAACGGCGTGGTCGTGAAGCTCGATCAAAGCGTTCTCTCCAAGGACGAGTTGGCCAAAGTGCGCCAAACGATCGGCCATGTGGAAACCGCCACCGCCCGGATTTCCGATGCCTCCGCCAACATCGCGGACGCCTCCCGCAAGATCGATGCGCTTTTGCTCAAGGCGGACGGTGCCGTTCAGAGCGGTGCCGAGGCGATGGTCACCGCCAAGTCGGCCGCCGAGGAGGCCCGAAAGGTGCTCGCTTCGATCGGCAAGTTGGTCGAGCAGGCCCGCACCGGGCAGGGATTGCTGGGCACTCTGGTTGGAAACCGCGAATTGGCGGACAATGTGAAGGCTCTGGTGCTCAACCTTCGCCGCCACGGCATCTTGTGGTATAAAGACTCTCCATCGCCCGCGGCGGGGCAGGACACCACCCGTTGACTTGATGAGCGGACGGCATCAGATTCCCGCACGATGAGCGCCCTTCGCCGCACGCATGTTTTATTTGTTTGCACCGGCAACACGTGCCGCAGTCCGATGGCGGAGGCCTTGTTCCGCAAAATGGCGGACGGCGAGCCGGGGCTGACGATCTCGTCGGCGGGCCTGAGCGCCTCGCCGGGTCAACCCGCCAGCCGCGACGCCGTTCAGACACTCGTCGCCGAGGGAATTGATTTGTCCCGTTTCCGCAGCCGGCCGGTGACCGAGGAACTGCTCGAAAACGCAACCCACGTTTTTGCCATGACCCGCGACCACCTCCGGTTGTTGGATCTGTTTTTTCCGGAGCATTCCCACAAAGCCAGCCTCCTGCGTTTCGAGGAGAAAAACTCGCCGGATGTGCCCGACCCCATTGGCCGGGGGGCTTCCCAATACCATTCCACAAAGGAGGCCATCGCACAGGCGCTCCCATCCGTATTCCGATTGATCCACTCACACTCCATGACCCACACCAAAGACATCCAGCCATCCATGCTTGCCGCCACCGATCCCGAAATCGCCGATGCCATCGCCAAAGAGTCCCGGCGCCAGTTTGAGCATATCGAGTTGATCGCATCGGAAAACTTCACCAGCCGCGCGGTCATGGAAGCCCAGGGATCCTGCCTCACGAACAAATACGCCGAGGGCTACCCCGGCCGCCGCTGGTATGGAGGCTGCGAATACGTGGATATCGTCGAAACCCTCGCCATCGAACGCGCCAAGGAGCTTTTCGGAGCCGAGCATGCCAACGTGCAACCGCACAGCGGCAGCCAGGCGAACATGGCCGTTTATTTCAGCGTCCTGCAGCCCGGTGATAAAATCCTCACTATGGACCTCGCTCACGGCGGCCACTTGACGCACGGCCACAAGGCGAATTTCTCCGGCCGTCTTTACGAGGTTCACCACTACGGTGTGAGCCCCGACACCGAAACAATCGATTACGACGCGCTCGCCGCCCAAGCCGAGGCTGTCCGTCCGCGTATGATCACCGCCGGAGCATCCGCCTACCCTAGGTTGATCGATTTTGCCCGCATGCGGGCCATTGCCGACAGTGTGGGGGCCTATCTGTTTGTCGACATGGCCCATATTTCCGGCCTCGTGGCGGGCGGCGCGCACCCCTCTCCGTTCCCCCATGCGGATTTTGTCACCACCACCACCCACAAAAGCCTGCGGGGCCCCCGCTCCGGCCTCGTCATGTGCAAAGCGGAATTTGCGAAGAAGGTGGACGCCCAGACGTTTCCGGGTGTGCAGGGAGGGCCGTTGATGCATGTCATCGCCGCCAAGGCGGTCTGCTTTCGGGAGGCCCTCCAACCGGGTTTCCGTGACTATGCGGCCCAAGTTGTGAGCAATGCGAAGTCCATCGCCGCCCGCCTTTCCAAGCTCGGCTACCGGATTGTTTCGGGGGGCACCGACAACCATGTTCTGCTGGTTGATCTGCGTCCCCATGGCTTGACGGGAGCCGAGGCTTCCGAGGTCCTGGACAAGGCTGCCATCACGGTTAACAAAAACGCCATTCCTTTCGACACCGAGTCGATCATGAAAACCGGCGGGATTCGCATCGGAACTCCGGCGATGACCACGCGCGGCTTGAGGGAGGACGACATGATGCAGGTCGCCGATTTCATCCATGCGGCCATCTCGGCGCGGCACGATGGCGGCGCGCTGGAGGCCCTCCGGCGGGATGTCACGGCGTTCACCGCGAAGTTCCCGATGCCCTGAAGCGCATTGCCTCCTCGAGAACGCGCCGGGCGACCTCGTCCTGGTCGACGTGTGACGAGTCGAATCGCACATCCGCGGTTTGGGCGTAGATTTCCTGGCGAGCGGCGTGAAGGCGGGCAAAGGTTTCACGGGGATTCTCCGTTTGCAACAAGGGCCGGCGGGCACTCCGCATGGCGCGTTCGAAAAGAATGTCCTCGGCCGAGTCGATCCAAACCACGATGCCGATGCGGCGGAGATTTTCGCGGTTCGACGGTCTGAGCACCGCGCCTCCGCCAGTGGAGAGAACAACTCCGGCGACCCCCACCAGTCCGGCCAGCGTGCTTTCCTCCAATTCCCGGAACCCCTCTTCGCCGATATCCGCGAAAATCTCGGGAATCGAGCGTTCGTTGGCGTTCACAATCAACTCGTCGCTGTCGAGAAACCGGTGGCCGGTGAGACCGGCCAGACGTTTGCCGACGGACGATTTCCCGCAGCCCATGAAGCCGATGAGCACGAAGTTTGGAAGCATGGAGGCAAGCTTTTCACGAATTCGGGCTTGACGAAACCAGAAAAGACCCGTGCACCTTTGGTGCCCGACCGGCGACGGGAGGGATCCTATGTCATGCGCTCGGCGGCATCCCGATCCATCCGGTGGAGGGGAGGTTGGCCTTGAAGAAACCGGCGAACCTCCGAAAGCATGACATCCCCCATGCGCCAGCATTCGTTGCCGACCGACCCGGCGATGTGCGGGGTCAACACAACGTTGGGCAGATCATAAAGGGGAGACGACGCCTCGGGAGGTTCGGGCTCGGTGACATCCAGAAGCGCGGTGAGATCCTCCCGGTCGCGCCACACGCGGACCAGAGCCGATTCGTCCACCAGGGAGCCTCGGGAGGTGTTGATCAAGGTGGCCAGTGGCTTCATTGCGCGAAGGAGCCTTTCGTCCACCAGATGCAATGTTGAGGGAATCGCGGGCGCGTGGAGCGAAACCACGTCGGATTTGTGGAAGAGTTCGTCGAGGGTGGTCAACTCGACCCCCAAGCGCTGCGCGGTTTCGGGATTCGCCAAGGGATCGGCTGCGAGAACGCTCACCTCAAGGCCTTGCAAGCGCTCTGCGGTGAGTTGACCGATTGCACCCAGGCCGACCAGTCCCACGGTGGACCCCAACGCCCCGGGGGATTGAAATCCCGGGGGGCGGCGGCGCTGCAAATGCATGGCCCGGGATCTGGTGAATGTGTGTTTCAAGGCGAGGACAATCTGGGCCACGGTGAATTCCGCAACCGGCCGGGCGTTGGCTTGCCATGCGCTGCAGAGGAGAATGTCGCGCTTCCAAAACTCGGGAGTCACAAATCCCCGCACCGAACCTGCGGCGTAGAAGACAGCTTTCAGGTTCGGGCGCCGCTCCAGATAAGCCTTGTCCATGAGGGGAGCACCCCAGCCGGAAAGAATGATTTCGCAATCCTCCTCCCGTGCCTCGAAGTCCAGAATCTCCGCCAGGGCCTGCTGTGTCCGGGCAGAGTAGGGGACACCGGGATCGGAAAGAGCGTAGGCTGCGGCAGGCTTCATCGGACTATTTTGCAGAAACAAGGATGCGCCGCAATTCAGGACTGGAGTGGATGCCGGCGCTGGAGGATTTTTCAAGCTGCGCAAATTCCTTCTTGCTCCAATCCGTGTCCCTTGAATCTTCTGCACTGTGGCCAAGCCCAAAAAATCCCAGCGTCCCGCGCCGTCTTCCGAAGCCGTGCCCGTCCAGTCAACCGACCACTCGCCGCCCGTGCCGGGTATTTTCGCCTGGGCCGGATTCTCTGCGGTTCTTCTGGCCTGTATGGCCTACGCTTTGTTCCATGCTTTTTTGATCGATCAGGTGACGGTTCGATTGTGCCGCGAGATGGATGGGCCGAATGCCAAGCCGACGGAGGTTTTGCCGGTGCCATTGCTTGAAATCGCCTTTGACGGGTATGTTTGGAACCGCCATGCGGAGAAGCTCGGCGAAAACGGATCCTGGCGGGTGCGCCACACCGACATGGACAATGCCCCCGAGGGACGGGAGGTTCACTGGAACTCCGGCTTCGCATGGTATCTGCGGGGCTTGGGTGAAATCTACCGGGCGGTGACCGGCGATACTCTTCGCAACAGCATTTTCCGCATGTCGATTTGGGCCAATCCGATTCTTCTCGTGGTTGCGCTCGGGCTTTTCTCGACTCTTTCCGCCCGGCGCTTCGGCCCTTTGTGCGGGGCGGTCCTGGCCGTGGGCATGATTTCCACGGCGTCGTTTTACGAAGGATTTCTGCCCGCCTATCCCGACCACCATGGCATCACCGCGTTCGCGTTGATGGGAATGATTTTCGGCATCGCATGGGCCGGTGCCGGGTGGGTGGGGGCGGCCAATGCCAGCTCCTTCATCCCTCCGAAATCGATGGCCCAGGCGCGTCATGGAATGGTCTTTTCGGCATTGTGCGGAGCCGCTGGATTGTGGATCAGCGCGTTTTCGACGGCGCTGGTGATGGGAGGAATCGGCTTGGGAGCCCTTGTTTCAACTTTTGTCTTCCGCCGCGTCGCCGCCCAATCGGGGAGCGTGTTTCATCCCTCGCTCTGGAAAACTTGGGCGCTTTGGGGATCCGGAGGCTCCCTTGTCCTGTATTTGCTCGAGTATTTCCCGAACCACCTCGGAATGCGCCTGGAGGTGAACCATCCGCTCTACGCGATTGCCATGCTGGGTGGAGGGTGGATCATTGCCAGCCTGTGTGGATGGCTCGCGGCTCCGTCCGGCGCGCGTTTTCCGTGGCGGGACCTTGTGTTGCCGCTGCTCGCCTGTGCGACGCTTCCGCTGGTGATCCTGCTCGGAGGCCCCGCGGTTTACATTCCCGGCGACAAATTCATGGCCGGATTGTGGAAAAACATTGCCGAACTTCTGCCGCTGTTGGTCCGCATCCAGATGGGGGCGATTTCATGGAAAGTCGCATTTGGTTTCTTCCCGGTCTTTCTTCTACTCGCATTTGCGATGGCTTTTGTGAAGCGCATCGACGGCGCGACGCGGGCGATCCTGGTGTTCCTTGCCGTGCCCATCCTTGTGATTACTGCGATGCAATTTTACCAAGTCCGGTGGGGAATGTTGAATGGTCCCCTCTACATCGCGCTGGCCGGTTTGGTCGTGCCCCAACTGTGGGCGCTTTTGCCACGCACTCCCGGGGCACGCGCGGTTGGCGCCCTGGCCGTGTGTGCGGCGGTTTATCTTTTTTCCGCCGACACGGTGCGTGGCATGGCGCTGCCGTTTTGGAAGCAATATTCCAGCGCCAAAAACATCGAGGTCGGCTCCGGACAGTTGCTGGCGCTGCTTCACCGGGACATGGCCAAAAAAATCCTCGATAATGCCGCCGGGCGTCCGGTGGTTTTGCTGAGCAGTCCCAATAGTTCCTGTCTCCTCTCGACATTCGGCGGATTCCGAACCATCGGCACATTGTATTGGGAAAATGTCGACGGCCTGAAATCCGCCGCCACCGCCCTCAATGCGCAATCCGACGAGGAGGCGCTCGCACTCCTTCAGAAGCACGGCGTGACGCATGTGTCGCTCATGACGTGGGAAAATTTCATCGGCCCGTATTTCCAGATCCTCAACCCCAAGCCGGTTCCCGGCCGTTCGCTCGAGAATTCCTTTGGTCAGCGGGCCCTCTTCAAAAAAGTCATTCCGCAATGGGCCCGTCCGATTCCCTATCCGAAAAACTTTCTGACCAACGCGCTTCAGCAGGATGTGCTTTTGCTGGAAATCGTGCCGGATCAATCCCGCGACGAGGCGGAATTCCATCTCGCGCGGTTTGCCCGCCTTTCAGAGAACAATCCCGTCTCGGCGGAAATTCTTCTCAAGGGTATCCTGGAGCGCTCGCCCGGCAGCAACCTGGCCCGGATCGAGTTGGCCGAACTTTACACCGATCAGGGTCGACTCGATAGCGCTCAGGATGAAATTCTCCGGGCGATGGAGGGACTGCCTCCGGAGCAGCGGAGGGAGATTGCAAACCATGGAGCCGGCATTTTGATGCGCAAAAATGCCAGGTCCCAAGCCGACCGCGTTCTTGAGGCCGCGCGCCCCGCCGCCCCGTGACGCGCCCGCCGGAAAGCCGCGAACCAACCGGGGAAATCCTGTGGCCCATCATCAAGCCGCATGTGCCGTTGCTTGCCACGGCCACTGCTTTCAATGCCCTCCACGGCTTTGCGATCACCTTTCAGGTTTTCACCGTGGGCTGGTTGATCGACTGGGTTTTGGGCAAGGGAAACGTGCCTCCCGACATGTGGCGCAGGGCCGGGGCTCTCGGGTTGGCTTACTTTCTCGTTTCCGTCTTCGGCCGCATGCTCCTTTGGCATCTGGGCTACCGGATCTACCTCCGGGTCCGGGAGCGCATCCTTTCAACCCTGCGCAGCCGTTTTTTCCGGCAACTCAATGCCCTTTGCCTGCGTTTCCACATGAAGCGGAGTTCCGGGGAGCTTTTCAGCTACCTCTTCGGGTCGCCGTTGCAAAATGTCATTTTATTCTACCAACACTGCGCGGGCGGGCTTGCCGGCGCGTTCACTACGATCGCCTCGGCTGTCGGTGTGCTTGTCTGGACCGATTGGGCTCTGACGGGCATCATGTGTCTGACCGTTTGTTCGCAGGTGTGGATGATGGACCGTGCGCGCCGCGTCAGCCGCCGCTTGCATCTCGACTACCAAAAGCACGAGTCCCTCGTGACCGGAACCGTGGCGGACATCCTCCGTGGCAGCCGGGCGGTCAAGCTCCATGCCATGGAAAGCACCGTCGAGGGGGAGTTCGGCGAGCAGATCCGTCTCATTTCGAACAAAAGCTACGAGCGCGACATACTCACCCACTTGGCCTGGATGAAGCAGGAGACCATCTCCTACGCGGGCTTCGCCCTGATGATTGTGGCCTGCGCCTGGAGATTCAGCTGCGGCAAGGTCACGATTGGCGAGGTGTCGATGTTCATGCTCGCCTTTCAACAACTTTCCCCGCCGCTGACCATTATTTCCCAGGCGTTCACACTCTGGGGAGGCGCACAGGCCTCGCTGGAGCGCATCGCGGAGGTCCTGCGGGAAACGTCCACCACCCCGGATCCCGTGGAAAACCGTCAGCCGGTTCCCCCGGCGGGCGACCTGGAATTCCGCAGTGTGTCGTTCGCTTACGATGACAAGCCGGTTCTCTCGGGTGTTTCGTTCACGATTCCTTATGGACAGTCCGTCGCCTTGGTCGGTCCCTCGGGGTCGGGCAAGAGCACCATCGCACAGTTGCTCCTGAGACTTTACGACCCGAATGAGGGGTCCATCCATTTCGGGGGCCAGAACATCCGGTTTTGCGAGGGGGCCGAGGTCCGCAAGCGCTTCGGCGTTGTTCCTCAAGATCCCTTTATTTTCAAAACCACCATTCGTAAAAACCTCCAGGTCGCCAAACCCGATGCCAGCGATTCGGAAATTGAATTCGCCTGCCGGCAAGCCAACGCGTGGGAATTTATCTCAAAGCTTGCCGAGGGCCTCGACACGCGGGTCGGAGAGGGAGGATCCAATCTCAGCGGGGGCCAACGCCAGCGCCTTGCCATCGCCCGAGCGATCCTGTCGAATCCGCCCGTTTTTCTGTTCGACGAAGCCACCAGCGCCTTGGACACGCTCAGTGAGCAACTTATCCAGGGCACGCTCCAGCGTGTGTGTGCCGGTCGCACCTCGATTATCATCGCCCACAGGCTGGCCACGGTGCGGGACTGCCAGCGCATTCTGGTCGTCCGCAACGGTCGCATCCAGCAAGACGGCACTTACGAATCGCTGATGTCCTCGCCGGGTTTGTTCCGGGAGTTGGTCGAGGGTCAGCAACTCGCGAGTTCCTGAAGAACGCCTCCCAGTCTTTGCAATCCGGAAATCCGCGGTTAGTGTGCTCACCGGAATGTCATCATTAGCCCTTGAAATCACGTTTGTTTTTGTTTTGTTGCTCGCGAACGGTCTCTTTGCCATGGCGGAAATCGCGGTGGTGGCCTCGCGCAAGGCTCGCCTGAAAAGCATGGCCGACGATGGCGCGGCCGGCGCCCGTTTGGCCCTTTCGCTGGCGAATTCCCCCGGGCGCTTCCTCTCCACGGTGCAGGTCGGAATCACCTTTGTGGGGGTTCTCGCGAGCGCACTCGGAGGTGCGAACATCGCCGAGCGTCTCGGAGAGCAGTTGGGCCGGATTTCCTGGGTCGGAGCGCACGGGGAGTGGGTGGCGTTCGTCATAGTGGTCGGGTTGATCACCTACCTGTCAGTGATCATCGGAGAATTGGTGCCCAAGCGGATCGCACTGGGAAATCCCGAGCGGATCGCCTCCATTCTCTCGCGGCCGATGCATGGATTGGCCAGGATGTGCTCGCCCATCGTCAATTTGCTCAATGTCTCGTGCGACTCGCTCATGGCGGCCATGGGAATTCGCAAGCACAAAGCGGCCGGGGTTTCGGAGGAGGAGGTGCGCGTCTTGATCGACGAGGGCTTGAGTGCGGGTATCTTTAAAAAAGCCGAAAAGGATATGGTCGAAGGCGTCTTCGAACTCGACGAACAGACGGCGGGCGACCTTATGACACCGAGGGCCCGGATGATCTGGCTCTCGCTCGATGACGCGGACGAGGAGAACTGGCGCCGCATTGCGGGAAGTGGCCACTCGCATTTTCCCGTTTACCAAGGCACGCGCGACAATGTGATCGGCATGGTGAGTGTGAAGTCGCTCTGGGCGAACCTTTCGCTGGCCGGCCGTGTGGAATTGAGGGCGCTCGTCACTCCCCCCCTCTATGTGCCCACGGCGATGCCAGCGGGCAAATTGATCGAGTCGTTCAAAAAATCGGGAAAGCACATCGCGCTTGTGGTGGACGAATTCGGCGGCCTTCAAGGGATTGTGACCCTCAACGATGTGATGATGGCTATTGTCGGCAACCTGCCCGAGCGGGAGCAGCGGCACGACCCCAAGGCCCTTTTGCGCCAGGACGGCACCTGGGTGGTCGATGCGATGCTCGACATCGATGAAACCAAAACGCATCTGGAAATCGACGATGAGTTGCCCGGGGAGGATGCCAACCGCTATTCGACGCTCGGCGGCTTCATTCTTCACCAACTCGGCCACATCCCGCGGGAAGGGGACAAGTTTCTCTGGGACCGTTTTGAGTTCGAGGTGATCGACATGGACCGCCAGCGTATCGACAAGGTTCTCGTGACGCCGAAGGCTCCGAAAAAACCGCGTCTCGACGATTCATTGGATTCCGAATCCGCCGACTAACGGTCACTCGACGGTGACGCTTTTCGCGAGGTTGCGGGGACGATCCACCTCCCGGCCGAGCGCCACCGCCATGTGATAGGCGAAGAGTTGCAGCGCGATGGATTGCAGCAGCGGGGCGGTGAGTCCGCCGGTGGCGGGAAGAAGCACGGTCGCATCGCACAAGGCCTCCAAACGGGTGTCCCCATCCGACCCGAAGGCGACCACAGGTCCGCAACGGGCCTTGACCTCGGCGATGTTGCCCAGGTTTTTTTCATAAACCGCATCTTGGGCGGCAAGGAAGATCGCCGGCGTGTCTGGATTCACGAGAGCGATGACCCCGTGCTTGAGTTCCGCGCTGGGATGGGCGGAGGCAAAACGATAGGTGATCTCTTTGAGCTTGAGAGCCCCCTCCAAGGCCACGGGGTAGGAGGCTTGGCGTCCAAGAAACAAAAAATTCGGGGCTTGCGCGAATCGCTGTGCCACCCTGGCGATTTGTTCTTCGAGATCCAATGTGCGCCGGACGAGTTCGGGAAGGGATTGGAGTTCCTTCAAAAGCTGGGTCGCTTCCGCGGCAGGAAGTCCTCGCAGGCGGCCCCATTGAATCCCCAGCATCGCAAGGGCAAGGGCCTCGGCTGTGAATGTCTTGGTGGCTGCCACGCCGATCTCGCTTCCCGCGCGGATTTCGATGCCGCCATCGCTTTCCCGGGCAAGCGTGCTTCGGGGATTGTTGCAAATGCCCAAAACCAGGGCGCCTTTGCGGCGACTTTCCCGGAGTGCGGCCACCGCATCGGCGGTCTCGCCGCTCTGGCTCATCACAATCACGGCCGTCTGGGTGTCCAATGGGGCGTTGCGATAGCGGAACTCGCTGGCGCAGTCGCATTCCACCGGCATCCGGGCCAGGTTCTCGATGACATATTCGCCGAACATGGCCGCGTGCAGGGTGCTTCCACACCCGGTGAGAACGAGTCGTTGGATCTCGCGCAATTGCCTGTTGGTGCGGTGAAGTCCGGCAAACACCACGGTTGCCCCGTCTTCGTCGAGGCGTCCTTCAAGGGCGCGTTCGAGACATCGCGGCTGCTCATGGATCTCCTTGTGCATGTGATGGGGGTGCCCGCCCAGGCCCTCGTCCACCTCTGTGAGACTGAGGCTCCGCGAGGCGGGCGATGAACGTGGCGATCCTGCGCGATCGAAGATCTCAAGGCTCCCGGAGGCGACCCGCGCGATTTGGAAGTCCTCCAGATCGAGAATTTCCCGGGCCATGCCCGAAAGGGCCTGTTCATCGCTGGCGATGAAGGATTCCTGTCCGCCGCGCCCGATCACGAGGGGACTTCCCGCGCGCGCGGCGAGAAGAGAACCCTCCAGTCGGGCATCCAGCACACCGATCGCATAGCTTCCACGCACTTCAGCCAATGCGCGGCGGACAGCGGCAAGGTAGTCGTCCCATCCGGTTGCGGAATCGAGGCTCTTGCCAATCCAGTGTGCCAGAACCTCGGTGTCGGTGTCCGATGAAAAAACATGGCCCTCCGCCAGCAGGCGTTGGCGGAGTTCGTCATGGTTCTCGATCACGCCGTTATGAACGAGTGCCAACCGTCCCGTCGCATCGCGGTGGGGATGGGCGTTCGCGCCGGTCACCGGTCCGTGGGTTGCCCAGCGGGTGTGGCTGATTCCCGGCGAGCCCTCCAAGGGGCTTTGGGCCAGATTCTCGGCCAACCGGCCCACGCGGCCGACGGTTCTCCGGATTTGCAACCCAGCCGGCGTCAAGACCGCCAGTCCGGCCGAGTCATAGCCCCGGTATTCGAGGCGCTCCAAGCCTCGCAAGAGGAAGGGGACCGCGTCGCGCGGTCCCACGCATCCAACAATGCCACACATGGCTTATTTCAGATTTCCGTTGAGGCTTGTGAATTCGAAGCCCATTTCCTGCAATCCGGTGACGGTTTTGCGAAGTTCCCCGGGATCCAGATACCAGTGAAAGTAAAAGCCGGCCCATCCGTCGCGCACGACCTTGAGCGCCCGCGCCCGTTCCAGCAAATCCTCTGCGAGGCTCGGCGGTTGGAGTTCATACCAACCGAACGGATCGATGTAGCCGATCGTCTCGGGCATTCGCTTCACGCCGTAAATATCGCGGTAGATGTAGGGGCTGTTGAGTTCGGTGGCCTGGGTTTTCCCCTGTGGATCCTTCACAAAAAAAATCCCCCGGTCGCAGGCGAAGGGATGGATCGCCGCGAACACACGGTAATCGACAGGCGAAGCGAGGTAGTGGGGCGTAAGCCACCCCACGGGTGGAAAGCCTGCAGTGCGGAGGATTCCGAGTCCGCGATTCACACGGTTCCTCGCCCATGAGGTCGAGTCGCCCGGCATCGACCCGACGAGTGTCAACACGCCTTGGGCGTCGGCGGTAACGCGGTAAAACTCATAGTCGTCGCCGCTCACGCCGGTGTAGGGGTTTTTCAACCCATCGATCTGGTGGGTGGTGCCGTGCTGAAGAATCTGCCCGCCTTCGGCGACCCAGCGCCTCAATTCCGCCGATACCGGCGATGATTTGATGAATCGCACGGTCTCGGGCACGCCGCCGTTGTAAACCCCAGCCCAGTCCCGGTATTCGGGGATCATGCTCATGGTGAACGGCACATTTAGGTCGGCCAGAACATCGCCCACGGCTTTCAACATCGGCAGATCGGAGTTCGCGGCGAGATCCTCGATTCGAAAGAATGCGCGGTGCTTCTCCTCGTGGAAAATGCCCAGCATGTCATGCAGGAGATCGGCAAAGGCCAGGGAGCGGTTTTCAAACGTGGTCGATATCATAGGCATGTCGGCCACGAACCAGAAGTTCCCGCTTTGAATCACGTAGGGCCAATCCTTGCCCTCCAAATCGCGGCAAGTGGCCCGCACGACCGCCTTTCGCGGATCGGTAACCGTGGTGCGCGTCAGGCCGGGGTCGAAGGGTTCCTTGTCGAGTTCGGTTTCTTTGTAGACCACAACAGGGTGTTCCTCGCCCGACCAGGAATCCACCCGGAATCCGTAGCGATCGGAAAAATTCGGCAATGGGGCGGAGGTGGCGGGGTCCCAGGCGTATCGCCACAGGTTCACTCCCACCCAGACGAATGTTTTTTCCGTTCGTTCCAG
>CAMCXK010000052.1 GCA_945883435.1 Chthoniobacter flavus
GCGCGTCGCTCATTTCCGGGAATCATCTCGACAGCATGGTCCAAACAGGGGGAAATCCGCACGATGATTCCGAAGCCTTCCGTTAAAACCGTGGCACTCACAGCCGCCCAGGTGGATGTGTTGCGCGGGCTTTTGGCCTCCGCGGGTTATGAATTCGAATCGCGCCCGCACATGGTTTTTTTTGCCCGTCGCCCGAGCTTGAGCGTGGCGGTTTATGAAAAAGGTCCCAAAGCCGTGCTTCAGGGAAAAGGTCTGGAGGAATTCTGCGAACTGGTGCTCGAGCCCCGTGTGCTCGGGGCCCGGCTGGAGGAGCCTGTGGCAGTTTCCGACATGCGCGACGAGTCGCCGCATTTCGGCATCGACGAAAGCGGCAAGGGAGATCTCTTCGGGCCCCTTGTGATCGCCGGGGTCTACGTGGACGGGGAGCTCGCCCGCCATCTTAAAAATGCAGGCGTTCAGGACAGCAAGGCGGTCGGCAGCGACCGGAGGATCCGCGAACTCGCATCAGCCATCCGCAAGGCGCGCGTTCCGGCGACTCTGGTGGTGGTCGCGCCGCCCCGCTACAACGATCTTTACGCCAAGATCGGCAACCTCAACCGCCTGCTCGCCTGGGGGCATGCCCGCGTGATCGAGGATCTGTGCGGTCTTTGCCCGGAGTGTCCGCGCGCCCTCTCCGACCAGTTTGCGGACGCCCGCCTGCTTCAACGCTCGCTCATGGAAAAAGGCCGGACGCTGAAACTCGAGCAACGCACAAAAGCGGAAGCCGACATTGCCGTGGCCGCCGCCTCGATTCTTGCGAGGGAAAAGTTCATCGATTGGCTGGACGAGGCTGGACGCAAGGCCGGAGTCGAACTCCCGAGGGGCGTCTCCGCGCAAGTGAAAGCCGCTGCCGCGCGGTTGATCGCCCTTCACGGGCGCGATGCCCTCGCCCGCCATGCCAAAATGCACTTCAAGACCGCCGCTGAAATCCTCGGGACCGCACTGGACAGTCCCGGAGAGCCCGGCCCGGTTGGACCGTGAAGCGATGGATTGCCTATTGCTTGTCGAGGACCGCGTTCCACTCGGCCATGCGGTCTTTTTGAGCGGTGAACAGATCATCCACGGGGTCGAGAATCTCGATTTTCTCGATTCGGTCGCCGGCGCGCACGGCATCCACGATCTCCTGGCCTTTCGTGGTGAATCCAAAAACGGTGTGTTTTCCATCCAGGTGCGGAGTCGGCACGTGGGTGATGAAAAATTGGGACCCGTTCGTGCGGGGGCCCGCATTGGCCATCGAAAAGATTCCTGGCTTGTCGTGGCGGAGGCCGGTGTTCACCTCGTCTTCGAATTTGTAGCCCGGGCCGCCGCGTCCGGTGCCGGTCGGGTCGCCCCCTTGAATCATGAATTGGGGAATGACGCGGTGGAAGGTCACGCCGTCGTAGAAGCCGCGCTTGGCGAGGTTGAGGAAGTTGGCGACGGTGACAGGAGCTTTCGAAGGCTGAAGGGTGGCTTCGATCGGGCCTTTGCTGGTGGTGAGGACGATGCGGATGTCTTGCATGGGAGCGCCGTCTGTCGCCGAGACGCGGGCCAATGTCAAACCGAGAAGCAAAGAGGCGAGAAGGATTTTCATTGCGCCAAACAAAGCACACGGCGGCCCCGGCCTCAATGGGGCTTTTTCGAGCCGCGTGAAGGTTTCACCGGCTTCGGACGGGCGAGGAGGGTGCGGGCATGGGTGCGGGCGGAGTCCTCCTGGCCGCCGAGCATGCGGGCGATTTCCGTGACGCGATCCTCGTCGCGGCAGTCGAGAAGGCGTGTGGTCGTGCGTGAGCCGGAGGTGTCCTTGCTCACGACAAAATGGGCATCCGCCGCAGCCGCCACCTGAGGCAGGTGGGTGATGCAAAACACCTGATGTGTATCGGCCAATTCCTTCATTTTGGCTCCCACGCGGGCCCCCACCTCGCCGCCAACGTTCGCGTCGATTTCGTCGAAGACCAGGACCGAGACCGTGTCCCCGCCGGCCAGGGCGGTTTTGAGGGCGAGCATGACGCGCGAGATTTCCCCGCTGGAGGCGATCGAGCGCAAGGGATGCTCCGGCTCCCCGGGGTTGGGGGCGAAGAGGAATTCCACCATTTCCATCCCCGCGGGTGCTGGTTCGGCGAGCGGTTCAAGAAGAATGGAAAAGCCCGCGCGCGCGAAGCCGAGGTCTCCGAGGTGGGATTTGACGATGATCTCCAGCCGCGGAGCCGCCTCGCGGCGTGCTTTTCCCAACCGCGCTCCCGCCTCGCGCATCGCCGCGCCGGCGTCCCCGATCAATCGGTCCAGATCCCCCGCCCGCGCCTCGCGCCCCTCGAGTTCCCGCAAACGCGCGGCGGCATTGGCCCCGAATTCCAGAATGGCCCCGATGGAGGTTCCATATTTGCGCTTGAGCGCTTGAATGGTGTCGAGCCGCGCCTCCAACGCCGCCAGGCGGCCGGAATCCGCATCGATGCCAGACGCGTGGCGGTCCACAGCGCGCGAGAGGTCCTGCACGCTTTCAAAAAGGCCTTGGGCGCGCTCGAGAATCGGTGCGCCGGAGGGGTCAAGGCGCGCGAGCTCCCGGGCCAAACGGTTGGCATCGCCGCAGCGGGAGCCGAGCGAAGCCTCATCCTCGACCAGCAACTGGGCGAGTTCGCTGCAGATCTCGCCCAGGCGGCGGGCATTGGATGCCGTGCGTTGCCGCTCCAGCAACCGGGATTCCTCATCGGGCTGCAGGGCGGCCTCGTTGATTTCCGCGACCTGATGCCCCAACAGATCGATTTCGCGGGCGATCGCCTCCTCGTCCGCGGTGAGGCGCTTTTTTTCCGCGGTGAGTTGGAGCCACTCGCGCCGGCGGGCCGAGTAGTCTGCATGCAGCGACACGCAGCCGGCAAAGGCATCCAACACCTTCAATTGGGCCTCGCGGGAAAATAGACTTTGGTGGTCATGCGGCCCGTGAAGGTCCACCAGACCGTCGCCGATGTCCTTGAGCAGCGCTAAAGTGCACGGCGATCCGTTCACAAATTGTCGTGCCGGGCCGTTGGTGGCCACCACACGCCGCAAAAGGAGCGCCCCCTCCTCGCAGGGCTCGACGCCGCCATCGGCCAGCTTTGCGTGCACCGGGGAATCCGCCGGGAGGAAAAACTCCCCCTCCACGGTGCAGGAGTCGCTGCCTGCGCGAATCGCGGATTTTTCGGCACGCTCGCCCAGCAGGAGCTTGAGTGCGCCGAGAATGATCGACTTCCCCGCGCCCGTCTCGCCTGTGACCGCGACAAATCCCGGCGGCGGCTCCCAAAAGAGGTCTTCCACGAGGGCCAGGTGGCGGATGCGCAGGGATGCCAGCGTTGCGGACATGTCGTGGTTATGCCACTCTCGCGGCTCGAATCCAAGCGATGGAGCACATGGACGTCACATTTTTAGGCACCGGCACGTCCCATGGGATTCCGGTGATCGGTTGCGATTGCGGGGTCTGCCACTCGACCGACCCCCGCGACAAGCGATTGCGGACGTCAATCCACGTGCAAACCGGTGGTTTCTCGCTCGTCGTCGATACCACGCCCGACTTCCGTGCGCAGTGCCTCCGCGAGAACCTGCGCCGGGTGGATGCGGTCCTTTACACGCACTCGCATGTCGACCACATCGCGGGCTTCGACGACTTGCGGCGATTTTGTGAATTGGAAAACAAGGCCCTGCCCGTGATGGGTTCGCCGCAAACGTTGGAAAACCTGGCCCGCGTCTTCCACTACGCCTTCCACGCGGAAACCCGTTATCCGAATTATGTGCGGCCCGATCCGCGCCCGGTCGCGGGGCCGTTTGAAATCGCGGGCCTGGATGTTGTGCCGGTCGACCTTCCCCATGGCCGCATGGTGACCACAGGCTATGTTTTCTCGCGCGGCCCGCGCCGGATGCTCGCCTACTTCACCGATTGCGCCGGGGTTCCCCCGGAGGCGGAAGACGCCGCGCGCGGTGTCGAGGTGCTGGTCATCGACGGGTTGCGCCACCATTCCCACTCGACCCACCTCACGGTCGAGGGGGCGCTGGAGGCCTCCCGCCGCATCGGGGCCGCCCAAACCTACCTGATCCACATGTGCCACGACCTCGGCCATGCGGCGACCGAAGCCGGCCTGCCGGAAAACGTGCGATTGTCCCATGACGGCCTGCGCCTGCGTCTTTAGAATTCTGGCCTTTCTGGTGGCATTTGCAGGGATCGCCTGGCCGCAGGAGCGGGCTGTCGACGCCACGATTGTGGTTTTCAATACCAACGACCCCGAGTCCGAGTCCCTCGCGCGGTTTTATGCCAAAAAGCGCGGCATCGATTCCGCCAAGCTGGTGGGGCTGCCGTGTTCCCTGGCCGAGGAAATCACGCGGGCCGAATTCCGCACCACCATTGCCGAGCCGCTGCGCCAGAAACTGGTGCGGTCGGGGTGGTGGAAAATGACTCGCGGGCGTAACGGACGGCAAATCGTCGCCTCGTCGAGTGTGCGCTTCGTGGCCCTCATGCGAGGAATCCCCTTGAAAATCGCGCCCGATGCGGACATTCCCCCGTTGAAGGAGTCCGAGGGATTTCCCGCCGCCATCGCCACCCGGAACGACGCCTCGGTCGACAGCGAAATCTCCGCCCTGGGACTGCCGGATTTTCGCGAAGCGGGGATCGTGTCGAATCCCTACTTTGGACGCTTCACCCAGATTATCGACGACACGGGGTTCCCGGGCCTGCTGCTCACCGGGCGGTTGGACGCGCCCAGCGCCATGATCGTCCGGGCCATGATCGACGACGCGCTTCTGGCCGAACGCGAAGGCCTGTGGGGCTGGGGATGCGTGGACGGGCGGAATATCACCAGCGGGGGCTACAGCGAGGGAGACCATTGGATGAAGCGTCTGGTCGGCTTGCTGCGCGAGCGCGGCGTTCCCACGATTTTCGACAATCTCCCCGAAACAATCGCAGCGGATTTTCCCCTCACCGACGTCGCGGTTTACTATGGTTGGTATGCGGGTGACCTGAATGGACCGTTCGCGGACCCCGCCTTTTTTTTCAAACCCGGCGCCGTGGCTGTGCACATCCACTCGTTCAGTGCATCGACCTTGCGTTCGACAACCGCTCACTGGTGCGCCCCGTTGCTCGTCAAGGGCGCGGCAGCCACCCTCGGCAATGTCTATGAGCCCTACCTTTCCCTCACGGCCAACCTGGATATTTTTCAAGACCGCCTCATGACCGGATTGACGCTTGCCGAAAGCGGGGCCATGTCCCAGCGCGGGCTTTCCTGGATGGGAGTGGTGATCGGGGATCCGCTCTACCGGCCCTACGCCGCATGGAATTCTTTTTACGATCCTCGAACAAACCCTCCGAATCCATGGCGGCGATACCGCAGCATTGTCCTCTCCGCCCGCGGGGATCTTCTCTCCGCGATTCTCCCGCTGCACGAGGCGGCGAAGGAGACTCGACAGAGCTTTTTTTTGGAAGCCCTCGGCGCGGCGCAGGCCGATGCGGGACACGCATCCGCGGCGGAGGGTTCGTTTCGCGATGCGTTGGGGTTGAATCCACCGCCTGCGGTTCAAGCGCGATTGCAAAAGGAAATCGCGGCTCTATCCGCGGGTTCGCCCCCCAAGCCGTCGGAGTCCCACCCTCCGATGCCCGACGCGCCGCTCCCGGGCGCAACTCCTCCGATCTTTCCAGAGGCACCGTCCAAGGCGGCGGATTTTTAGCACGTTCCCGACTTGACCCCCGGCTGCAGGACATGAAACGTGAAGTGAGCCTTTTTACGACTCTTCCTCCATGAATCACCAAAAACTCGTCGCCGTTCTGGCAGCGCTTTCCTTTGTCTTGAGTCTCTTCACCGGATTCATCCTCTCGCGCGGATCGGCTCCGGAGGGCGGGGCCGCCAAGGCGGGGGATCACCCGCTTCTCATCGGCCTGTCGCTCGACACCCTCAAAGAGGAACGCTGGCAAAGCGACCGGGATTACTTTGTTCAGCGGGCCAGGGAACTTGGCGCGGAGGTGCTTGTTCAGTCGGCCAACAGCGATGACACCCGCCAGATCGGCGACGTGCAGGCGCTGATCAGCCGGAAGGTGGATGTGCTCGTGATCGTTCCCCGGAATGGCGAGGCCATGGCCAAGGCGGTGAATCTCGCGCACGAAGCGGGCATTCCGGCCATCGCCTACGACCGGTTGATCACCGGTTGCGACCTCGATCTCTACATCACGTTTGACAATAAATTGGTCGGTGAAAAGCAGGCCCAGTTCCTTCTCGACACCCTGCCGGCCGGCAAACCGATCCGGCTGGTGCGGATCTACGGGGCGAAGACCGACAACAACGCCCTGCTCTTCAAGGCGGGACAGGATGCGGTTTTGCAGCCGCTGATCGACTCCGGGCGCGTGCAGGTCGTGCACGAGGACTGGGCCGCCGATTGGAAGCCCGAGAATGCAAAAAAGATCACCAATGCGGCGATCACCAAGGCCGGGCGCCATTTCGACGCCATCCTCGCATCGAACGACAGCACGGCGGGTGGAGCCGTGCAAGCCCTCCTGGAGGAGGGGCTCGCAGGCAAAATTCCCGTGACCGGTCAGGATGCCGAGCGCGCCGCCTGCCAGCGCATCGTCGCAGGCACCCAGGCGATGACGGTTTACAAGCCGCTCAAGCAGCTGGCCACCCTCGGGGCCGAAACGGCGGTGTCGATGGCCCGTGGACGCCCGGTGATCGCCAACGCCGCCACCCCAAACGGAACCAAGGATGTGCCCTCCATCCTGTTGCCGGTCACCGTGGTGACGCGCGATAACTTGGACGATGCTGTGGTGGGTTCCGGATTGCATTCCCGCGAGTCCGTTTATGGCGCCGCAAAGTAATCCCGCCGCAGCGGTTGCCGGCAGCGCCAAGCTCCTGGAGGCGCGGGGCATCGTCAAAAAATTCCCCGGTGTGGTGGCCCTCGGCGGCGTGAGTTTCGATTTGCGCAAGGGGGAAATCCACGCGCTCTGCGGCGAGAACGGCGCGGGGAAGTCCACGCTGATCAAACTGCTCTCGGGCATCCACCCGCATGGAACCTACGAGGGATCCCTGCTCGTCAACGGGCGGGAGGCGGCCTTTGCGTCGCTTCAGGATGCCGAGAAGGAGGGGATCGCCGTGATTTACCAGGAACTCGCCCTCGTGGACGACATGACGGTGGCGGAAAACATTTTTCTCGGCAACGAACCTCGCACCCGCTTCGGCTTGATCGACTGGGACCGGGTAAATTCGGCCGCCAGGGAATTGCTGGACCGCTTCCAATTGCCCATCGACCCTTCGACACCGGTGCGCGACCTGGGTGTCGGCCGGAAGCAACTCGTCGAGATCGTCAAGGCGTTGTCGAAAAACTCGCTTATCCTCATCCTGGACGAGCCCACGGCTGCGCTTGCCGAGGCCGAGGTGTCGGTGTTGCTGGGTATCCTGAAAGATCTGCGCGCGCGGGGCATCTCTTGCATTTACATCTCCCACAAGCTCAAGGAGGTCTTTGCCGTGGCCGACCGCATCACCATCCTGCGCGACGGGGTCAGCATCGCCACGAGCGACAAGGACTCGATCGACGCGGCGGGAGTGATTCGACACATGGTCGGGCGGGAAATTTCCGATCTTTTTCCGAGGCGCGCGCATCCGCCGGGGGATGTGGTTTTGGAGGTGCGGAATTTGAACGTTGCGGATTCGGCCACGGGACGCCTGATGCTGCAGGACATCTCCTTCGAACTCCTGGCGGGCGAGGTGCTTGGGTTCGGAGGATTGATGGGCGCGGGGCGCACCGAGTTGCTGATGCACCTCTTCGGGGTCTGGGGGCGGCGCCTCGGCGGTGAAGTGCGCCTTCTCGGGCAGTCCCTCCCCGCGGATTCTCCCGGGACGGTGCTGCGGGCCGGTCTCGCGCTCGTCAGCGAGGACCGCCGCCGCTTCGGCCTCGTGCTCGAGCAATCCGTGGGATTCAACCTTTCGCTGTCCTCGCTTGCGAGCCTCACCCGGGGCGGTTTGATCGATCCGGTGGCCGAGTTCGGCCGCAACCGCCATTTTTTCGACTCCCTCCGCGTCAAATCTCCCGGTCTCGACTATCCCGTGGGCAAGCTCTCGGGAGGCAACCAGCAGAAGGTTGTCATCGGAAAGGCCCTCATGACCGGGCCCCGGGTTGTCTTCCTCGACGAACCCACCCGGGGCATCGATGTCGGCGCGAAGCTCGAAATCTACGAAACCATCAACACGCTCACCACCTCCGGCAAGGCGGTCGTGCTTGTCTCCAGCGAACTTCCCGAACTCATGGGCATGAGCGACCGGATCATCATGCTCAACAGTGGTCGCATCGGCGGCGGTTTCGCCCGCGCGGAAGCCACCGCGGACCGCCTGCTGGCCGCGGCCGTCGGCCAAAAACTTCCACCCAACCTGTCATGAATAAACAACCCGCCATCCGGGATTTCTCGATTGCCATTGTGCTTGTTGCCGTTGCGGCCCTGTTCGCCGTCCTCTCGCCCCAATTTCTGGGCCCCCGCAACCTCTCATTGCTCCTGATCGAGTTGTCCATCACCGCCACGCTTGCCCTGGGCATGCTTCTGGTCATTCTGCCGGGCCACATCGATCTTTCGGCGGGAAGCGGGGTGGGATTGCTGGGCGGGATTGCGGCCGTGCTGGTCTTCCAAAACCAGTGGCCCGCGCCTCTCGCGCTGGCGGCGGCCTTTGTGGCGGGATTGCTCATCTGGCGTGCCATGGGCTGGCTCATTGTCCGGGAGCGGATCCCCTCGTTCATCATCACTCTCGCCGGACTTCTGGTTTTCAAGGGACTCTTCTGGCTGGTCATCCAAAATTCCACCGTGCCGATCGTTCAAGGCGGAGGCACCAATCTTTATTCCCTGCTTACCACCTGCTATCTTCCCCAGGCGGCCGGTTACGCGCTGGCCACCGTGGTGGCGGTCTGTCTGGCGTGGCTGAAAATCGCCTCCCGCCGCCGGCGCCTCCAGTGCGGTTTCGAGGTGGAAAGCGGCCCCGCCTCCTTTTTGAAATGGCTGGTGGCCGCGCAATTCCTCGTTCTCTTTGTCGCTGTCACCAATCAATTCCGGGGTGTTCCCCTTGCGGTTTTGATTCTTGGTGCGGTGGCCACCGTCATCCACATCCTGACGAGACACACTCCTTTCGGCCGCCACCTCTACGCCATCGGCGGCAACGAGGAGGCGGCTGTCGTGTCCGGAATTCCCGTGCGGGCGACGGTGATCGGAGCCTTCACCCTCATGGGGGCGATCGTGGCCCTCACCGGATTCATGCAAACCGCCTACGCCGGCGCCTCCACAACCACCGTGGGGGAGTTGATGGAACTGGATGCCATCGCCGCTTGTGTGATCGGCGGGGTCGGCTTGAAGGGCGGGCGTGGTTCAGTGATGGGCGTTCTTTTCGGAGCCTTGCTCATGGCTGTCCTGCTGAATGGCATGACCCTCCTGGCCGTGTCCCCGGAATTCAAATTCATCACCCGCGGGCTGGTTCTGGCCGTCGCCGTGTGGATGGATGTGCGCCTCTCGAAGTAACATTACTCCGGAAGAGGGGGCGGGCATCCTCAACCGGCCGGGTGTTGGCGCGAATAGGCTTGGGGCGAGCTTGAGAAGAAGCAGGCCATGCGCTCGTGAAGATCCTTGTAAAATCGCTCCTTCATGGCGGCCAGAATTTCGGCGGATTCGGGTGAACGGCCGGCGGCTTCGGCTTCCAATCGTATTTTTTCGGCAAAGGCCTTTTCCATTTCGATGAGCGAGTCCAGGAATTCGCGGGCGGCGCGGGAATGCTCGATGCCGTCGACAAGAGCCGCCTCCAAGCGCTGGTTGGCCGTGACCCCGGTGAGATTTGTGGCGGCCATCGCGCGGAGGTAGCGCTCGTGGGAGTCGCTGAAAACGCGGTGGTTGCCGGAGAAGGTCTTCTCCTCGCGGTCCAGCAACACATCGTAGGGGCCGGCTTTGGTAAAAAACTTCACCAGCAGGGGAATCGTGTCCACGAGCATGAACAGGCAGGTCAGGATGATGTAGGTCCAGAGCGCGAAACGGCCGGATTCCTTGCCCGACTCGAACAACTCATGCAGGGCGAGGGTTTGCACAAGAATGTCGCGACGGGGTTGGGTGCGCAGCGCGTTGAGACGGTTCGCCTCCTCGGTGGAAACCCGGGCGAGTTCCTTTTGAAGCCCATCGAGAACGGCGAGGTTCGAGTCGATCTGGCCCTTGATGGTTTCGCGGATCGAGGACTGCTGGTCGAGGAAGGCGGAGGCCTGGTTTTCCTCCACCTGCCGGCGCAGGGTCTCGGCGCGTTCGGCCTCCGCTTTGTTGTAAGACTCGATTTCCTGGATCTGCCGCTCGAAATCCGAAACCGCATTTTTCTCCGCGGCGGCGGTGGCGGCTTCGAGCGACGCCTTTTCCGAGGTCAGGTGTTGGATGAGCACCGCCATGCGGGCGGCCTCCTGGCGGCGGGGTTCGAGTTGGTCAGCGCGGATCGACTTCGCACGGGGTCCCTCGCCGGCGCGGCCGGAGCGCTGGCCGTCGAGTTCCCTCTCGAATTCCACCTGCCAGTAGGCGAGCTCCTGCTGGTTCTTGGCGGCGGCCGCCAGCAAGGGGCCGAGCTGGGTGTCGACCTCCTTCAAACGGGGAAGAAACGGGGCCTTCGCGGTTTCAATGGCTTTTTTCAGGGCGGCGTTCTGCTTGTCCGTGAGTCCGGGGATGAGCGAGTCCTTGGAAGCGGACTTTTGAACGATGAATTGCGCCTTGTAGGTTTTGTTCCACTCTTCGCGCTGGGTGGCGATTTTGGACTCCATCTCCCCCATGCGGGATTGGATTTTTGATTTTTCCGCGTCGAAGACCTGCCGTGTTTCGGCGATTTCACGTTCGCGGTTGCTTTCGATGCGCGTGGTGATGGTATCGCGAAAGAGGAGCAGGACCAGCGGGTGTGCAATCGTAACGCCCATCAAAAGGGCCACGATGAAGCGCATGAAAAATTGCCCCGCCTTGCGGTGGAAGGGCTGGAACGGCCGGTAGGACGCCAGCAGTGCGCGGTCGATTGAAAGGATGATGAACGACCAGACCAGCGCGACGATTAGAATGACCGGCACGGAGGTGGTGAGGGTCGAAACCGCGTAGGCGGAGGCGATGAGTGCGAAAACCGTGGGCACCAGAACCGTCGCTCCGAAGGCCACATATTTCCGCTGTTCCCAGTCGGGGCATCGTTCCAGCGTGTAGGAACCGGCTCCGGAGAGCCAAAAGAAGAGGTGCTTTGCGGTATGTGGTTTCATGGATGTGGGAGACTATGTGGTCCAAAGCCAGGCGGTGACACCCCGGGGGTAGTATTTGCTGCCCCGCGCGATGCCGTTCACCATTTGATCGCTCCAGGCGAAGTAGGCGTTTTCGGGGTGCAGCAGCCAGGCGCGGTGGGCGGCATCGGCTTTTGGATCGGGCGGAAGCTTGAAAATCCGCTCGGCGACAAACTGGCAGAGGTAGATTTTGCTCAACCACGAATTGTCATTGGTCGAGCTGAGTTTCCAGCCGCCATTTGGAAAAAGGCAAGTCCCCGGCTTGAGCACTGTCTGGAGGTGGGTGTTGAGGGCCTTGACAAGTTCGCTGAACCGACCCGACGGATGGATCGCGTCGTCCATACCCCAGATTTTCGGAAAGGCGAGGCCTTCGATGGCGGGAATGATGCGCGATTCGTTGCCTTCGCCCATGACCGCCGGGATAAAGCCGTCCGGGCGCAGGTGCGAGGCGATGGTTGAGGCGCAGAGGCTGGCTTGGCGGGCTGCGGTGCGGGCCTGAGTGGAATCTTCCGGAAATACCGATTCGAGCCCGAGATAGGCGGCCCAGGTTTTCACGGCGAGGTAGAGGTTGTTGCGGGCCTGTCCCAGCGAGACATCCAGGCTGTCGTAGGTGGTGATCTCCGCCCCGCCGAGGCAGCGCGAGGAGTCGGCACCCATGACGCCGTTGCGCTTCTTGGGGTCCGGATGGTCCCGTTTTTGCAGGCTGGAGAGGCAGGCCTTGAAAATGCCGAGGTTCCGCACCAGCCAGGCCGAGTCGGCGGTTTCACGGGAATAAGTCACCGCGCACAGAACCCAATTGACGAGTTGCTCGTGGGTCATGTGGGAGAAGCAGCCGTCGAGTCCGAAGAGTTCGTAGGTCGAATAGCCCGGGCGGGACACATGGTTGGCCATGCCCATGTCGTGGGTGAAACTGACCCCGCCGGGATATTCCGTGGAGTCTCCGGGGAGGCGCACCTTGTCGCGGTAGGAGAAGCGTTTCACGAACCAGTCGAGCTGATTCCGCACGACCCACGGGTTCATCGCCATCTCGAAGAAGAGGTGGTCCACCGTCAGGTCGAAGGTGTTCATCATGCGATACTCGCCTTCATTCACGACCCAGAAGGGCTGGCCGTCACATTCGAGGAATTCGGTGCTGCCGTAGTAGCTCCGGATCGCATGCGCGAGCTGGAACCTGCGGTCTTCAGGCAGGCGCTGAAGACGCTTATCAAAAGAGGTCGCCAAGGATTTTTGGTTGTCAAAATCCTGCAGCGCGAACGCGGCCACGGATTCGATATTGGGGAAAAAGCGGTTGTAAAAATACCGGCAGGGCATGCCGCTGGTGACAGGGCCCTCGCGGTGGAAGCAGATCGCAAAGCGGATGGTCTGTTTTTTTCCCGCCGGCACATCGGCCATCAGAAGGCCGGTTCCGCCAAGACCGAAGACGAGGTTTTCCGGGCGGTCGGGCCGCAGGCATTTGCCCGCTGTGAATCCCAAGCCGGAGAAAACACCGGGGGAATCCGACACTATCGCGGTCCGGAGGCCTTGCCCGATTCCTGCAAACGGGCACAAATCGTCCAGTCGCCGCATCGCGGAATAACGGTCGCCGCCCTGGTAGCCGAAGAACGCCCGGCGGGCGGATTTCCCTTTGCGGTTGTCGATCGTCAATTCCGCAAAAACCGCCGGGACCAATGCCTCGCGAAGCTCTTGTTTTCGGGCCTTGGCGGGATCGGGAACCGCCTTGGCGGGCGAATACACGGAGAAGGTGAGGTCTCCCGCCGTCCAGGTGTCCACGCAGGCACCCATCACCCGCTGGATCGACTTCCAGGAAATGGGCCGCAATCCATCGTCAGCTGCAGAGGCGGCGGCCGTCACATCATAGCGCGCGCTTTCATCGGCACATCCCGCAAAGAACGGCAGGGCTTCGAAGCAGGATCCATCGGCCGATTGCAGGCCGATGTAGAGGTTTTCGTCGGCAGGTCCGCCGAGTTCGAGGCCGAGGCCACCTTTGGCTCCGGGAAATCCAAGGCTGAATGAGGCGAAGGCTCCGACTGGGGAGTGTTGGGCGTTGTAGGCGATGGACATGGTTGATTTATTGAGGAATCCAGAATGTGGTCCGCTGGCGGAGGGCGCGGGGTTCGCCCTCGACTTCGATGGCGATGACCGAAGCGAGCGGGTCGGGAAGGGGGACCGGGAGGCTGTTGAAGATCAAGCGACCGTCGTCCAACTGGTGGAAGTCGACCGGTGCCCCGCCGTCGAGCCATCTGGCGGAGAGCACGCGGTTGCCGATCTCGGCGAGACTAAATTCCCGACCGGGGCTGTAAAAGAGGTGAAGATAAACAGTGTTTGCCCGGGTTGTGAGACGACCGCTGGTGCACCAGGCAAAGGGGGCGCGGGTTGATTCCGGGAGGAACTCCCTGTTTCGGAAGAGCCAGGCTCCCGCCTCGCGTATGATCGCTTGGCAGGGCTCTTGGATTGTGCCATCTGGCTTCGGCCCGACATTGAGCAGGAGGTTGCCCGCCCCGGCTGCGGTTTCCGTGAGGAGCTGCACGATCGTTCGTGCGGATTTCCAGTTGTCATCGCCGGCATGGTAGCCCCAGGTGCCGTTGAGTGTCATGCAGGCTTCCCAGTCTATTCCTGGTGGCGCCGGGTTCACCGTCTGCTCGCAGCAGTGGAAATCCCATGAGCCGCCGTTCCGGTTGTTGATGAGCAAATCGGGCTGCAGACTTTTGACGAAAGCGTTCACCTCATCGCCATCGGTCGGCGCGGGCAGGCACCCGTCATACCATAGCATGTCGATCTTGCCGTAGCGTGTGAACAACTCCCGTAGCTGGGCCTTGTAGAACCCAACAAATCGCTTTCGAGCGTTCTCGTCCGGCCAGGACTCGGGCCAATCGCGGGCAAAGGCGTCTGGATAATCGGGGTGGGTCCAGTCGGCAACCGAATAGTAAAACCCCACATGGAGACCCTCGGCGCGGGCTGCTGCGACGAATTCCGGAAGCAGGTCGCGCCCAGGTCCCATTCTCGCGGCATTGAAGCCTGTTGTCTCCGAATCCCAGAGGGCGAATCCGTCATGGTGGCGGGTGGTCAGCACGATGTATTTCATGCCGCCCTCGCGTGCGAGCCTCGCCCATGAGGCCGGATCATAATTTTCCGCGCGCCAAGCACGGGCGTATTTTTCCGTGTATTCGGCAACCGGGATTTTTTCGCGGTTCATGATCCATTCACCCCGTGCGGCGACCGAGTAGGGTCCCCAGTGGACGAACATTCCGTAGCGTGCTTGATTGAACCACTTCGTGCTCATGGCTATTTCATGCTGGGGAGGATGATACCGCGCATAATGATTCGTTGGCAGAAGACAAAAACCAACAGCGGAAAAATACTGGAAACCACCAGCGCGGCCATGCCGACACCGACCGCCGAGACTTGGTTGATCTCGTAGATTTTTGTGGCGATCGGCCACTTGGAGACATCGCCCAGATACATGACGGCCGGCATGAACAAATTATAGGCATGCGTCACCGTTCCAAGAAGTGTGACGGCGATGATCGGCATCGAGAGGGGGATCGTGATGCGGGTGAAGAGCGTGAATTCCCCGGCCCCGTCGATCAGGGCGGCCTCGTAAAGTTCCTGCGGCAGGGAATCGAAAAATCCTTTCAGGAGAAAAATGCTGAACGCGTTGGCAGCTCCCGGCAGCACAAGGGCCCAGAAGGTGTCGGTGAGATGGAGGTCCCGGACCAAAAGAAAGCCGGGCACCATCGCCACCTCGGCCGGAAGGGCCATCGTCGCAAGCAGGAAAATCAGAATCTTGTTCGTGCCCCGCATGCGGAAGCGCGACAGTGCGTAGGCGGCCAGCGGGTTGATCGTCAGCGAGGTCGCAATGCTGAGAAGGACGATGATGAAGGTGTTGGTGAACGCCCCGCCCTCGAGGAGGAGGGATTTGAGAACCACGCGGAAGTTGGCTGTGCAAAGATCCCATTTGATGCCGGTCTCGTGTCGGGCGAGGTGATCAAAATCAACCTCTGCGAGCGGAAAGCGCGCCTCCTCCCAGCCGCTGGGTTGGATCGCCCAGGCCTTGGCCCATTTTTCGATAGTTCCATGGCGGGCCGCGAGAAAATCCGCAAAAGCGGTTTCGGAGGAGAGCAGAACCCGCTGGGACACGGGGACGTTTGATTTCACAAACGAGCACCACCAGCGGGCTGTGGTTTCGTTGGAAGGCATGGTGGCTGGAAGTGCGGTGTAGCCGTCATCCGGTGTCGCACCGCTCATTTGCTGCCATGCGGCGGCATCGGGAACCGCCGCTTCGCGCGCCAACCACGCTTGCCATGCGGGGGTGAGTGAGACTGCGGCGGCGGGATTCAACTCCTGCCAGAAAAGCGGATAGCGGTCGGCCACGAAACGCTCCCACAGGACCTTGGCAGCGGGATCGCCGGGGGCTTGGACGGGAAACGAGTCGCGCCAGGCCGCGACTTCCTGCCCCTCCTTGGCTTGGGAGTCGAGGTAGCGTTGCCATGTGGCCAGGCTGCTAAACACAAATCGATCCTCGGGTGCGAGCTGAAGAATCCATTTGCGCCAGCGCCACCAGTCGTCGCCGCCGGTGGGTGTCCAGTCCCGGCGCGAGAAGTCGGGTTTTACCGGTTCGAAGTAGCGGTAGGTTTTGGGTGACACGCCCTCGCTGTGCGCCAGCCACTGGATGATAAACCGGTCTTCAAATCCGGCCTTGGGATCGTAGCGCAGGGCGGGACCGAGAAAGCGGGGGTCGACTTGGGCGGCAAAGTCCAGGTAATCGGCGACCCGTGTCCGAAGCGCTTCGGTGGGGATTTTTTCCAGAGGGGAGAATGACTTTTCCCAAAAGTGGCGCGCCTTGTCGAAGCCGGTCCAATCCCGCGTTTGGTATTGCGAGGCGACCTGCCAACCGGGCACGAGACGGTATTGGGCGGACAGGGTCTTGCGGGCAAAGAGGTCGTTGTTCCAAAGAAAATCGGGCAGGATCGAGATCGATGCCCGGTCGATGCTGTCCATGGTCGTCATGCGCAGCATGAGCAAAAATGGATACACCATGCTCACGGCTCCGAGGAACAGAAGGGCGTAGATGGCGAAGAGCATCGCCTTGCCGCGTGCCGTTCGTCGATCGAGGTTGGAAATGATAGCCATGGGCAGGGAAGGGGATCAGTCGACTTTGGCGCGGCGGAATTCCACGCTGCGCAGGATGCGGAGTTGCCAGAGGGTGAAGCCCATCAGGATGGCCGCCATCACCCACGAGAGGGCCGTGCCGACGCCAAAGTTTCCAAGGCCGAAGGTTTCAAACCACAGGTGCACGGCGAAGGTGTAAGTTGCCGGGAAGTTTCCCGAGAGAGCCAGAATGTTGCCCGAGGCTTGGAACGCCCCGATCACGGCTCCGATAAGGTTGATCACAAGAAGAGGCCGCAGGTAGGAGAGCGTGATGTGGTAAAGGCGGTCGCGCCAGGTGGCCCCGTCGATCTCGGCCGCCTCGTAGAGGTCCTCGGGAATGCTCTTCAGCGCAGCCAGGTAAATCAGCATGCCGGGTCCCATGCCGCCCCAGATGCCAACGAAGACCACGCACGGAATGCCCCAAACCGGATCGCGCAGCCAGTCGACGGGCCGCAGGGCTGCTTCCCAGGCGGTGGGCACCAGCGCGTTCCAAGCACCCAGCACAGAGAGGTAAAGGCGGTTCACCATGCCGTCCGGCGTGGGTTCGTAAAAGCGCTGCCAGAGCAGGAGCATGACAATGCCTGCCACCACGGCGGGCAGGTAATAAACTGTTCGCAAAAAATAACGGAACGAGCGGATTTCGCTCATCAGAATAGCCAGAACGACCGGCGCCAGAAATCCAATGCCGATGCTCAGAGCCATGTAGTAAATGGTTTTGAGCATCGCTGTCCAAGCGGCCGGGTTGGTGAAGACCTCGACAAAGTTCGCCGATCCGACCCATGCGCCGCCGCCCGTCACGCTGTAGTCCTGGAAGGCGATCGGGAGCGCCTTGAAGATCGGGTAGTAGGAGAAGACCGAGATGAGCAAGAGCGCGGGCGCGAGCAAAACCCACCCGGCCGTCTGGGAGGCCTTCCCCGGCCCAAGGGTTTGCACGCCTTTTTCATCCGCCGCTTTCGCGAGCATCATGCGGATCGCGAAAAGGGTCGCGACGAGCACGGCTGCGATGATGGCCAACATCGCAGCCACCACCAGCGAGCGGTGTTTGACGCGGGAATAGTCGCCGGAGGCGAAATCAAGCCGGGCT
>CAMCXK010000053.1 GCA_945883435.1 Chthoniobacter flavus
GAGAGCCTCTTGCGCTCAAGCGGGGTCAATCCCGGCAGGGCCGGAAGGACAGCCTTCAACTGGTTGATTGTTTCGATGGCCGAGGCCACTTGCCCGTCTGTGAGGGTGGATCCCTCAAACGGATAGTTGGTCTCGAGTTTCCCCTCCACGACGGGCGCAGAGGCTATTGCTGTTGTGTATGTGGATTTCATACGAGCGACAGGATATATATCAGTATTTTACTTTCAATAGTGTTTATTGACCTGATCGTATTTTGAGTATTTACTTGTCTGCATGGCTTCCAAATCCTCTTCCCCAAAAGCGAAAAGACCCCTGAGCGGCTCCCCCTTGCAGAAATTCCGCACCCTGGCCGGCTGGACCCGCGAGGAGTGCGCGAAGCACTGCGGGACGAGTGTGGCCTCGCTTCAAAACTACGAGCGCGGGTTTGCTCCGCTGCCCCGCGACCTCGCGCTCGCCCTCGAGACGGCCGGCGGCGTCAGCGCCAAGCACCTTCTGGAGCAAAACAAGCTCTGGCTGGAATCCGGCGGGAGGCACAGCACGGCGGAGCTGATGAGCATGGGAGGGTTCCCCTACAGAGAGGACACCTTCGAGAAATACCGGAGCAAGGAAATCAACGGCGAGACGCTGAAGAAGTCGACGCTGGACATCCACACAAGGAGCCGCCTGCTGCTCGGCGCCTTGGCATCCAAGCCGCACCTCTTCCGGATCGCCTATCGCAAACTGGTCCAGACCCTCGAGGATTTGCGCCGAAGCACGGGACTCTCGGAAGCCGACCTAGCCGAATTCGCCTCCCAAGGCGCCACGGTGGAGGAATTGGAATGGACCATCGGGGAACTGGCTTCGGAATCTGAAATCGCCGAATCGCCACGCTGGATTTCCGAAAAAATCACGGAACGATTCGGGATCCTGGAAATCACAAAAATCCGCAAGGAGACCTTCGACTTCTGGCCGAATGGTTCGCGGTTCCTGTTTGGCGAAAAAGGAAGCATGGCCCCCGATTTCGAGCTCGCGAAGCGCAGCGTCTGGCGAATCACATTGCCGGATGGCACTCTCCTCGTGATCCCTGTGGACAATCTGCAGGCCTCCGGGTTGGTGACCACCACCATGCCGGAAGGCGTTTTCCAGCCGGTGCTGTTTTCACCCTCACCGAAGGCAGAACCTGAGCCCAGCCCCTCGGCAGGCAAAGGAGTCAACGCAGGGAAGAAGCCCCGCCGCCGTTCGAAGTAAAGCGATACCACCAGGAGCGGATATCGTTTAGGCCAGTGTGGGCGGGCGGCGTTTATTTCGCGGGCGGCCTCGTTCATTTGGAGGATGGCCTCGTGATTTTGCAGCACAGCGTGGTGATTTTGGAGGCTGGCCTCGTCATTTTGGAGGATGGCCTCGTGATTTTGGAGGCTGGCCTCGTTTTTAACGAGGCGGACGGTGTGTTTTTCCCCGCGAGCCTCGTTTTTTACTCCCCCAGCGTCGTTTTTTTGCAGGACAGCGTCCTGATAAACGACGCCCGCGCCGTTTTTGACGAGGCAGGCGCTCATAATTTCGAAGCTTTCCGCGTTCCAGAAACGGCGCTTCGCGCCTGAAGCTTGGGTCCGCTGCGGCGAGCCGACCCTACCATTTTGGAACGACGGGGGACGCCCAACGCGCAGTCGGCGCGGCAGCGCCAAACGGAGTGGGAGCATGGTCGTCTCGACCATGTAGGCGCATGGCGTGGTTTCTCGTCGCTGAGGTTTCCCTACCGTAGCCTCAAACGGCCGGGACGGTCGTTCCCCCCCTGCTCGCACATCGCGCGGCAGCGCCTATCGGAAAACCAACTGGAGGGATGACCGCCGTGTCGTCCGAATTTTGCGGCAAAGCCGCCCACATCCCACCCAAAACAAAAAGCCGAGGCGGATTGCGCCAGGGCTGGAAGTCCTTCAAAATATGAAAATCCTGTGGCATTCGCAGAATTTTCATGATTTCTTCCAAGGTCATGGAAAGAAGATATCTACTGGATCGCATTCATGAGCAGTTTCGAGCTTCGAAGGTGGTCGCCTTGTTGGGGCCGCGTCAATCGGGGAAGACGACACTGGCGCGGGAGTTTTGCAAGAATCCCGGATTGGCGTTCGATTCAGGATTGAATTTTTTCGATCTTGAGAATCCCGCACATTGGGAGCGGTTGCAAAATCCCGTGCTGGCGCTGGATTTTTTGCGTGGGCTGGTGGTGATTGATGAAATCCAGTTGCTGCCCGATTTGTTTCCCGTGCTGAGGGTCTTGGCGGATCGTGAAGGATGTCCGGCGAAATTTTTGATTCTCGGGAGCGCCTCGCGGGATTTGATCCGGCAGGGTTCGGAGACGCTGGCCGGGCGCATCGGCTTTGTCGAAGTGCCGCCTTTCGGGTTGCGGGAGACGGCGGACACGGCGAGGCTTTGGGAGCGCGGGGGATTTCCCCTGTCGTTCCTGGCGGAGGGCGGGGCGGAGAGTTGGATGTGGCGCTCGAATTATGTGAAGACTTTTCTGGAGCGCGACATCCCGGCGCTGGGCATCCAGATTCCGGCGCAAACCCTTCGCCGTTTCTGGACCATGCTGGCGCACTACCACGGCCAGCTTTTCAAAGCCTCGGAGATCGGCAAAAGCCTCGGTTTCGCTGATACCACGGCCCGGCGCTATCTGGATTTGCTCACCGGCACCTTCATGGTGCGCACGCTGCCGCCTTGGCTGGAGAACATCGCCAAGCGTCAAATCAAGACGCCGAAAATCTTTTTTCGCGACTCGGGGATATTGCATTTTCTGATGGGTGCACCGGACCGGGCCGCGCTGGAGGTTCATCCCCGGATGGGTGCCTCGTGGGAGGGATTCGCGCTCGAGCAAATCATCCGCCTGAGCGGGGCCAGCGAGGAAGAGGTGTATTTTTGGGGAGTTCACAACCAGGGCGAACTCGACCTGCTCCTGATGCGCGGGGGGCGACGCCATGGCTTCGAAATCAAATTCAGCGATGCTCCGCGTGTGGGTTCCTCGCAAAAGCTCGCGCTTGAGTGCCTGGGGTTGGACCGACTCGACATCGTGTGTCCAGGAAACCAATCCTACCCGCTGGCGGAAAAAATCCATGTCACCGGCTTGGATGCGGTGGCAGGGCTTTTTGGAAATTGAAAAATAAGAGGTTTCCACACGGCACCACCCTATACGCCTCAGACAGGCGTGCCCCCTGCCCGCCTGCGGCCCGGCGGAGCCACCTCCATCAACAAAAAAGCCGGTGCGGATCGCTCCGGCACCGGCTTTTCGGTGAGGCTTGGTCGAATCAGGCGGGCACGGGAGCGGCGCTCTTCGCGGCCTTGCGGCGCTTCAGGAAAACATACCCGCCGATGCCGCCGAGGAGCAGCAGCGAGGCGGCGACTTGGCCGGGCTCGGGGACGGCGGAGGGATCGCTTGTCGCATCAATAGAGATCGCAAAAGCCCCAACAGAGCCTCCTTCTCCGATATTGACCCATGTGCTTCCACCGTCGCTACTAAACAGACCCGGGTGGGGAGTCCATATCTCAGGTTGCCAATTCCATCCAGCTCTGAAAACATTGTAGCGCGCGCCGCTGGCTCCCATGGCCACGATCCAGTAGGTCGTCAAACCATCCAGCGTCAGTGTGCTGCTCGGGAGGTAGGTGAACCAATCTTGCGTTCCAGGACTGGCGTTGCCCGATAAAGCGTCGATGAGCGCACCCGGTGTATTGGAGCCCGAGTTGCCGTAAAGCGAGACACTAAAATCCGAGCCGCCCGTGCCGCTAACATGGAGTGTCACACTGTTCAGCTGCCACGGCCCGGAGGTCGTTGTGAATCCCTGTGCAGCCAATCGCCCAACTCTTAACTGAGAGGAGCCAGCGAGCAGTTGTTGTGTATTGTCGAGCACGAGTTCAGCTTTGGCCGACGGCGTGACGATGGGAGCAAACGCAACAATGGCGAAGCCGACGGCGAGGAGTGTTGTGATTGTTTTCATCGAGGAGGTTTGTGGTTTTGTGTTGATGGCAGCGGGCTGTTTGAACCGCTGCGTGGGGAAAGATTCCCCGAATCTCCCGCATTTCCGCAATCCACACGAACGGGTATGTTTCAAAACCCGGCGCGGCAGCGCCCCTCGAAAAGAGATGGTAGGGACGCCTCGCCGAGGGGTCCCACTTCTGCGGCTTGCCGCCCCCATCCCCCCATCCCCTCCAAAAAAAGATTTTGCCGTCCCTCATTTTGCCCATTTTTCTTCGCCCTGACCCACAGACACGAATACCCATTGGTGAGTATTGCAGTGGACGCCAAAATCCGTGGAGATACCCCACTAATCCATGCCAAGGAGTCTCACCGCACCCAAACCGACACCCGGCAAGCCGCGTTGCGTGATCGTGGAGGATCACCTCATGTTTCGGGAATTGCTCGGCGCGCTTCTCGAGGCGGAGGGGCTTGTGGAGGTGGTCGCCGTGGCCCGCACCGCCCGCGAGGGTTCCAACGCCTGCGAACTCCACCGGCCGGATCTCCTTCTTCTGGACCTTTCCCTTCCCGGTGGCAATGGAGTGGCGGTGGCGCGGACCCTTGCAAAATGCAACCCTGCCGCGCGCACGGTCATTGTCTCCGGCGAGGCCGATACCTTCCGCTGCCCGCCCGCCCTGAAATCCCAAGTCTACTCGATCGTGGACAAGACGCGGGCCTTCTCGATCCTACGCTCGGAGGTCGCCAGCCTCGTTCGCAAACTCGGCGGCGACGCTGTCCACCCCGAGACCTCCTCGCTGAGCCCCCGCGAAATCCAAGTCTTCGAACTCGTCGGGCACGGCCTCACCAGCAAGGAAATCGGAGACAGACTGCAACTCTCTTACCAAACCGTGGAGACACACCGCAGGCGCATCGGCGCCAAGCTCGGCATCAGCTCCTCAGCCCTCGTGAGCCGCGCCGCCATCCACAACCTCACAAGCCGCATCCAGCGGCAGCCATGACACAGGGCCTCCAGCCCGTCACTGCCACTCAGGGGATTGCCCTGTTACAAAAAACTCCTTTCTCCTGGCCCCCGGCTTGCTTTCGTATGCTTCCGCCCGAACCCGACATGCCGCACGACTCCTCGACTCCGCCGCCTACAAGCCCTCCCTCCAGCGTGGAGACATGGCAACTCCTCGAAAATCTCCCGTTGCCCGTGCTCATCGCCTCCCTGCACGAGAACGCACGGGTTCTTTTCCTGAACAGGCAATTCACCGCCATCTTCGGCTACACCATCGAAGATATCCCCACCAAGGAAGACTGGGCGCGACTTGCCTATCCAGACCCCGCCTACCGCAAAGAGGTTTTTACCCGGTGGAACACAGCGGAGGAGTGCGCCATCCGCGAACATGGCACAGTCGAGGCGATGGAATTCCAGGTCACCGCCAAAGACGGCACACTTCGCGACACCCTCTTCCACGCCACCGTCCTCGGGGACACCTTGCAGGTCACGCTCACCGATCTCACCGCCCGCCGCACCGCCGAGCGGGAATTGATGTCCACGCGCAAAGAACTCGAGCGCACCGCCTACGAAGTCACGGAAAACATCCCCGTGGGCACCTACACCATGGTTCTCCCCCCGGGCGGCGCCATGGCGAAGTTTTCCTTCATGAGTTCCCGCTTTCTCGAACTGTGCGGGCTCGAGCGCCAGGCGGCCGAGGAAAATCCCTTCAACGCCTTCGCGTGTGTGCACCCCGAGGACCACGCCGAGTGGGTGCGCAAAAACGCCGAGAGTTTTGAGAAAAAAATCCCCTTTTCCGAGGAATGCCGCGTGGTCGCAAATGGCGTGACCCGCTGGATCCATGCGGAGTCCGTTCCACGCGACCTCCCCGACGGATCGATCGTGTGGGAGGGCGTCCTCACCGACATCAGCCGACGCAAAATCGCCGAGGCTGAGCTTGCCAAAAGGGAGGAAACCCTCCGCCAAACCACCCAACGCATGCAACTCGCGGCCGAAGCCGCCGGCATCGGGTTTTGGACCCGCGACCTGCAAAGCCACTTGGAGGAATGGGACGCCCAGATGCTGTGCATCTACGGCCTGCAACCCGGAGAATTCGACGGTCGCTGGGAACCCCATGTGCATCCCGAAGATCTCGAACGCGTGCAGAGGGAAACCCAGCAAGCCATCGAATCCCAAAGTCGCGGACACTACGAATATCGCATCGTGCGCCCCGATGGCTCGATCCGCTTCCTCTGCGGCCTTTCCACCACCTTACGCGACGCCGAGGGCCGCGCCACCCACGAGATCGGGGTGAACTACGATATCACCCTGCAAAAGCAAGCTGAGGAAGCCCTCGCCCACATTCGCCAACAGGAGCGCCAAACCGAGGTATCCCACCGCCGCGACCTCGAGCGCAAACTCCGCACCAGCCTGACTGCCGCCGCCGTGGCCCACGAGATCAACCAACCCCTCAGCCGCATCCTGCTCACCTCACAGCTTGTGATGGAAAACAGCCCGGTCGAGTGCGCGGCCCCCGGCAAGCTGCATTCCCACCTGCTCGAACTCTCCACCGAAGCCCAGCGGGTCGTCGCCACAATCGAAAAAATGAAATCCCTCATCCGGAACACTGAGACAGCCCACGCTCTCCTCGACCTCCGCGAGATCATCGACTCCGCGATCCTCTACGCAGGCCCCTTCGCCCGCGAGGCGGAGACCCGCATTTCCTTCCACCGCCCCGCGCGCGCCGTTCGCTTGTTTGGCGATATCGAGCAACTCCAGATCGCCCTCAACAACCTTCTGCGAAACGCCCTCGAATCCCTCATCGAGACTCCGCCGCAGGCCCCGCGCGACATTCGCGTGACCCTGCGCTCCCTCCAGCACCACACCGAACTCGTGATCGAGGACAGTGGCCCTGGCTACCACCCCCCCGACTCCGACAACACCCTCTTCAACACCACCAAAGCCCAAGGCACCGGCCTCAGCCTCTTCATCGTCCAAACCACCATGGAAAACCACGGCGGCCGCCTCGAGATCGACCGCTCCCCCCTCGGCGGAGCCGCCTTCCACATGGTGTTCCCCAAGGGCGAGGCACAGATCCAAGTCGGCACCGCAGCGCAATAATCGCTTCCGGCATCCCCACCCATGGTTTCTCGACAGGCGCTGGCGCGCCGTTTGCGCGTTTGGCGCCCCCCGTCGTTCCAAAATGGCAGGGTCGGCTCGCCGTAGCGGACCCAAGCTTCAGGCGCGATGCGCCGTCTCCGGCAACAGGAAATCTCGTTACAACAATCCTTTTTGATTTCCCTCCTACACGAATCTTCCAAAAATAAACTCCCCATGGATGTCGGCCGTAAATCCTTGCCCCATGATCTTCCGAACTGGATCGACCTGCACCATGCCGTGTTTTTTATCACCTGTTGCGCCAAGGATCGCACACTTCAGCCATTTGCCTTTACAGTCACCGCGCGGGGAATTCGTGATTCGATTCTTCATCGTGTGCGGTCCCGCATTTGGTGGCTCCATGCCGCGACGATCATGCCGGATCATGTCCATCTGGTTCTCGGATTTCCACTCGAGGCGGATGTCGGCAAATGCGTGCGGGACTGGAAACGATGGAGCGCAAGAACGCTGGCCATCGAGTGGCAGCGGGATTTTTTCGAGCACCGCATGCGCAGCGAAGAGGATTTTCAAGAGAAAACCCGGTATGTTCTCGAAAATCCCGTCCGCGCCGGATTGGTCGATGATTGGCGGGACTGGCCGTTTACCATTTTGCCAGAAGCGTAGCGGGGGATAGGGGCGGCTTCGCCGCAAGAGTAGGACCCCTCGGCGAGGCGTCCCTACCATTTTTTTTCGATGGGCGCTCTCGCGCCTGTTGCGCGTTGGGCGCGAACCTTCGTTCCCCCGGGTAGGGTCGGCTCGCCGTAGCGGACCCAAACTTCAGGCGCGAAGCGCCGTCTCGGTGACAGGGTCGGCTTCCGCCGCAAGAGTCGGAACCCTCGGCGAGGCGTCCCTACCATCGGAGTTCGAGGGGCGCTGCCGCGCCGCTTGCACGCTGCATCTCTTGTTTTGACAACTGCGGCCGTGTGCGTATTCGTTTTTGTATGACAAAGATTCTGACGGTCCGCCTCCCGGCGGAATTGCTTGGAAAGGCAGAGGCCCGCGCCATGCGCTTGGGTTTGGACCGTGCCAAATATGTCCGTTCCCTCATCGAGGACGATCTTTCCGGGGCCCGCGATAAAACCCAACGCGTTTTCGCGTCCGAGGACCTCGTCGGCCTTTACCAAGGCGACACCGGGCCAGCCACAAACGCCTCCGCCCGCGAGCGCCTGCGAGCCCGGGCCGCCACAAGCCGGTGAAGGAAATAGCCGATACCGGCCTCATCGTGGCCTTTTTCCATCGCAACGATCCGTTTCACTCTTGGGCGGCCGCGGCCTTTCGCGCACAGGCGCCGTTTTTCACCTGCGACGCGGTTCTCGCCGAGGCAGGCAGTTTTTTTCCTGAACCCACAGGTCTTCTGCGCTTGGTTGCCCGCGGGGATTTGGTGCTCGATCCCGGTTTCGTTCTGGAAAAGGAATTGCCCGCCGTGCTGGCTCTCGCCACGAAATATGCCGACCGGCCGATGGACCTTGCAGATGCCTGCCTCGTGCGGATGGCGGAACTCTTTCCCAAGTCGCGCATTTGGACGATCGACCGGAGCGACTTCTCCACCTATCGCCGCAACGGACGCCACATGATCCCGTGCGAGTTTCCCGATTCCGGAGCGCGACCGAGGGAAAAAGATGAGTCACGCGCCCGCTCCGGACGCTTCGGGATTTGGTCGCCGAGGGCGGGCTTCCCCGAGACCTGCTCAAATAGGCATTTGACGAGGCGAGGAGCCTCGGATTGATCACAGCCAAGGAGTCGCGGTCAGCCAACTTTCCGGCTTGGCTCGTGGGCGGAAAGGAAGGAGAAAAATGAACCTTCCGGCCAGATATGGCACTGCAACCGCATTCCGCATCGCCTTGGAGGCGAAACTAAAATCCCTGGCCCGATCCGAGGGGGCCGATCTGCAGCATCTCCGGCGGCAGGTGTCTTTTGACAGATTGCTCGCAAGGTTGTTTCACGGGCCGGAGGTGCCTTGGCTGCTCAAGAGTGGCTATGCGATGGAACTCCGCCTTCGCTTGGCCCGTGCCACGAAAGATATCGATCTCTCGTTGCCAGGTGGGAGGCCTGGTCCGGCGAAAATTTTGGAGAATCTTCAACTCTGTGCCGTTCAAATCGATTTGAGCGGCCTGGGAATCTGGCGCAGAATTTATCACGCAATGATGGCCCGCGTGATATTTATGTTTTTCCTTCTGCTCGCAGGCCCTGGCTGTGCCGTGACGCCACGGCCTGTTGCGGATTCTTTGAAAAACCGACTGATCGAACGCGAGAATCGTTTTTTGGAGCGATTGGCCAGTCCCTCGGCGATGTTCGTCGAGGATCCCGACTTGCGGCTGCCCGTGGACGATCTCCTCCCCTCTCCGGCGCGATGAATGCGGGGGTTCCCAGGCTGGCATTGGTCTGCGTGCTGGCACTCGCCGGTTGCCGGTCGGTGCCCGAGGCAGCCGATTTTGAAAGTTCCCGTGCGCGGGGGCCACAGGACCGGAGTGTGGAGGTGCTGGTGGACGACCGTATCGAGTCCCTTGCCCTGGCGGAGCGCATCCGGCAAGCCACCGCGGAGGCCCTGTCCCGTTGCGGCTTGGAATCTTCCAGTCCGGATGCCGGTCTGCTGGTGCTCGTCACGGTCGGACAGTTGCCGGAGACCACATCTCCAAGCCGTCCGACCCGACGCCCTTCCTTGCTCGCCGCGCCGTCACGGGAAGGCATGTCGCAGGCGGTCGATCACAACCGGCGCCCCACCTCGATTTTCGAGCCACCGTCCGTTCAGGGGAGCCGCGTCGGGCTTCTGTGGAGCGCGATCGAACGACGGCATTTGCAGGATCCCGGTCGACCTCCCGGGGAATGGCCCCGCATTTGGAGGGCGTTTGCAAGCCTTCCTGCCAGCGATCAGAAATGGTCCTCCGCAGGTCCTCCACTTGTCGAATCCCTCCGGAAAAGCGTGGCGGAGTCGTGGATGCCTTGAGGACTGTTCGAGGTTGAAATTTTCCTCCCTGCGGAACAGCCGCGAAACAAGTTGCCTGTTCCGCGACTGCCCAGGCTGTTCGGGGGCGAAAAACAAGACGCCGCCGCCCCGGAGAGGAGGCGACGGCGTCCAAGTCGTCTGCAATCAGCGCATCTTGCCGCCGTAGATTGCGGAGTCGCCGAGTTCCTCCTCAATGCGGAGGAGTTGGTTGTATTTGGCAACGCGGTCGGTGCGGCAGAGCGAACCGGTTTTGATTTGGCCGGCATTGGTGGCGACCGCGATGTCGGCAATCGTGACGTCCTCGGTTTCCCCCGAACGGTGGCTGATCACCGCCGTGTAGCGGTTTTCCTTGGCGAGTTCGATGGCATCGAGTGTTTCGGTGAGCGAGCCGATCTGGTTGACCTTGACCAGGATCGAATTTGCCACTCCTTGGTCGATGCCTTTGCGGAGGAACTCCACATTCGTCACGAAGAGGTCGTCACCCACGAGTTGAACGCTGGATCCGAGGGCATCGGTGAGTTTTTTCCAAGTGGCCCAGTCGTTTTCGGCGCAGCCGTCTTCGATGGAAATGATCGGGTATTTCGCGCAAAGGTCCTTGTAGTAGGAGACGAGTTCATCGCCGGAGCGGCGGGAACCGTCGGATTTTTTGAAAACGTAGGACTTCTTGGGTGCATCGTAGAACTCGCTGGAGGCGCAATCCAAGGCAATGAAAACCTGCTTGCCGAATTTGTAACCGGCGGCCTTAACCGCCTTCGAGATCGAATCGAGGGCGTCTTCCGCGCTGGAGAGGGCGGGAGCGAAACCTCCTTCGTCACCGATCGCGGTGGAGAGACCGCGCTTTTTGAGTTCCGCCTTGAGCGCGTGGAAAATCTCGGTTCCAGCCCGGAGAGCTTCGGAGAAGGTTGGGAAGTCCTTGGGAACGATCATGAACTCTTGAAAGTCGATCGGGGCATCGCTGTGGGCACCCCCGTTGAGAATGTTCATCATCGGAACCGGAAGGACCTTGGCATTCGGTCCGCCGAGGTATTTGTAAAGGGGCTGGCCGATCTGCGCAGCGGCGGCTTTGGCCGTTGCCAGGGAAACCGCCAAAATCGCGTTGGCGCCGACTTTTTTCTTCGTGGTGGTGCCATCGGCGGCCAGCATGGTTTTGTCCACGGAAACCTGGTCGGCGGCGTCCAAACCGATCAACGCCGGGGCCAAAAGCTTCGAGACATTGGCCACGGCCTTGGTCACGCCTTTGCCCAGATAGGAAGCCTTGTCCCCGTCGCGAAGCTCTACCGCCTCGTGCTCGCCGGTGCTGGCTCCACTGGGGACTGCGGCACGGCCGATGGCTCCGCCGGCGAGTTCAACGTCGGCTTCCACAGTGGGGTTGCCCCGCGAGTCAAGAATCTGGCGGGCGCGAATCGAAAGGATGGTGGTATCGGTCATAAGAGGGCTTTGAAAAACCAAGTCGTCCGCCGGTTGGCAAGAAGAAACCCGTTTCAAAAGGACAGGCGAAACGGGCAGTGAGGGGGGGATGGGGTGATCGACGGGACTCGAACCCGCAACAGCCAGGACCACAACCTGGAGCTCTACCATTGAGCTACGACCACCATCGCGTGGGGAAGTGGAAACAACCCGATTCACGCCCGTATGTCAAGCGTGCCGGAGGAGAAAAAAAACAGCGACCGGATTCACCAGACCACCCACGAACCCTCGGCCTGCGTTTGCTGGGCTTGGGGCTTGGCCGACTTGGCCGAGCGGTAGGCATTGGCGACTTTGGCACTGGAAACGGGCGCCGACACCGGCTTGGGAGCAGACAAAGCGGAGTTTTTAAGCAATAGTTGCTCGCCTTCACGGCTGAGGAGAAGGAGCTTGAGGATTTTGTTCAAGACCCGCTTGCGCACCTCGGCCGAGGCGGCGTGTTCCGTGGTTTTCACCGGCCCAGCCTCGCGCAAAGAGGCCAAGGCGACATCCAACTTCGCCAAAATGGCCTTTTTGCGGTCAACCAAAAGGGATTCGTCCGTCCCACTGGAGCGCAAGTGGGAATTTTCCTCTTGCATGTAGCGGTCGAGTTCATCGCAGAGGCCGTTGTATTGCTCAAGAGCGGCGAGAGTCGTCATGGTGATTCAGTCGAAGCAAATGCCATGCCACCCCCCGGTGACGGAACATGCGCCACCCGACGGCCGAGTCCGGTGAGGATATCCCAGGAGATCGTGCCCGCCCGATCGGCCATTTCGTTCGCTGTGAGGCATTCTTTTCCATCTTGACCGATGAGCACCGCGACGTCGCCGCTCTCGACGCCGGAAACCCCTCGGGTGTCGACCACGATTTGATCCATCGTGACCCGTCCGAGGACCGGGCAACGCACTCCGCGAATGAGGACACAGGCCCCCCGGCCCGAGAGTTGCCTGGGAAATCCATCCGCATAGCCGACGGAAACGATGGCTGTCGGCAATTCCGAGGAGGTGGTGAAGTCGCGCCCGTAGCTCACACTCGAACCGGCGGGCAGCACCCGGGTGAGCACCACGCGGGCTTTCCAACTCAAGGCGGGGCGGAGGGGAGGATGGGCATCGGGAGTCGGGGAAACTCCGTAAAGAAGCAAGCCGGGACGCACGAGATCGGCTTGATCGAACCCGCCGAGGAGAATCCCCGCACTGTTGAGCGAATGCCTCAAAACGCCGGGAAAAAACTGCCGCGCCGAAGCGGCAATTTCTTGAAACGCCTCCAACTGGTGGCGCGTGAACCCGGAATCCCCGTCGGCGCAGGGCAGATGGGTGGAAATACTGTGAACCCGCACACTGTCCAGTCCGGCAAGACGCGCTAACTCGGGCCCGGCGCTTTGCGCATTGCAACCGGCACGTCCCATTCCCGTGTCGATTTTGAAATTCACACGCACTGGGCCGAAGCCCGCAAAGGCGGCGGCCTCGTCCGCACTCGAGACGGTGGCGATGAAGCCCCGCTCGACAGCCACCCGGCGCTCGGCCGGAAAGCAAGGGCTCAAAAGCATGATATCGCGCCCCCCGGCGGCATCGCCGAGTTCAATCGCCTCGGAGACATTCGCCACTCCGAAAACCGCCGTGTCGTGGGCCAGCGCACGCGCCACCAGGCGCCCGCCGTGGCCGTAGGCATTGGCTTTGACAACGGCGAGGATCCCCCGCCCGGGGCCGATTTGGCGGCGCACCCACGCCAGATTGTGGCGCAGCGCCTCGCCATCCACCTCCACCCATGTGCGAACAGTATCTTCCATGCGGACGATGTGGTTTTTGACACAACGCGGGGAAAATCCCAACCCCGGAATGAGCCTCCGTCCGGAAGCGGATGAAAATGCTCAAAATGCCTTTTCATCGCCTCGACCGCCGTGGATATTGGACGCTCGCACTCCATGGCTAAAAATCCCAAACCCAACACCCGCCCCTTTTCCTCCGTAGTGTTCGATGGAATCCAGCGCGCTCCGAGCCGTGCGATGCTGTATCCCGTGGGCTATACCGAGAAGGATTTCAGCAAGCCGCAGGTTGGCATCGCCTCGACTTGGAGCATGGTGACGCCGTGCAACATGCACATCGACCAACTCGCCCGCGAAGCCGCACTGGGCGTGGATGCCGCTGGTGGCAAAGCAACAATTTTCAACACCATCACGATCTCCGACGGCATCTCCATGGGCACGCCCGGCATGAAATATTCCCTTGTCTCGCGCGAGGTCATCGCCGACTCGATCGAAACCGTGGTGGGCTGCCAGGGCTTCGACGGATTCGTGGCCATCGGCGGCTGCGATAAAAACATGCCGGCCTGCATCATGGCCATGACCCGCATGAATCGCGCCTCGGTGTTTGTCTACGGCGGGACGATCCTGCCGGGATGCCTTGCCAAGCGGCAGTTGGATGTGGTCTCGGTATTCGAGGCTGTCGGCCAATGCGCCGCGAAGAAGATTTCCAGCGCCGAACTCCACCAGGTCGAGTCGAACGCCATCCCCGGGCCCGGTTCGTGCGGCGGCATGTATACCGCGAACACCATGGCCTCGGCGATCGAGGCCCTCGGGTTCAGCCTGCCGAACAGCTCGGCTCAAAATGCCATCTCGCCGCAAAAAACCGCCGATTGCAAAAACGCCGGCGCGGCGGTTCTCAACCTCCTCAAACGCGGCATCCGCCCGTCGGATATCATCAGCAAGGAGGCGCTCGAAAACGCCATCACCGTGACAATCGCCCTCGGCGGTTCGACCAATGCGGTTCTCCACCTGCTTGCGATCGCCCACTCGGCCGGAATCAAGCTCACGATCGACGACTTCACCCGCGTGGGCCGCCGTGTGCCAGTGCTGGCGGATTTGAAACCCAGCGGGCGTTTTCTGATGTCCGAGTTGATAGCCATCGGGGGGATTGTGCCGCTCATGAAAACCCTCCTAGCCGAGGGCCTGCTCCACGGTGACTGCCTGACGGTGACAGGAAAGACCCTTCGCCAGAATTTGGCTCCATTCAAAGCCTATCCCAAGGGCCAGGAAATCGTGCGCCCGGTCAACAATCCCATCAAGAAGGACAGCCACCTGGTGGTTTTGAAAGGCAACCTCGCTCCCGACGGGGCCGTCGCCAAAATCAGCGGCAAGGAGGGCGATTCGTTTCGCGGAAAGGCGCGGGTTTTTGAATCCGAAGAGACCGCCCTGCAAGCGATTCTCGAGGGGGCCATCAAAAAAGGCGATGTGATCGTGATTCGCTACGAAGGACCCCGTGGCGGGCCCGGCATGAGGGAGATGCTCTCGCCGACGAGCGCGGTCATGGGAGCCGGCCTGGGCAAGGATGTGGCCTTGATCACGGACGGCCGTTTCTCCGGAGGCACCCACGGCTTCGTCGTCGGGCACATCACGCCGGAGGCATTCGATGGAGGACCTCTCGCAATTGTGAAAAACGGCGACCCGATCGCCATCGACGGCACCCGCCACACTCTCACGCTGGATATCCCGGCGAAAGAAATCGCCGCCCGGCTGGCGAAATGGAAAAAGCCCAAGCCCACGGCCACCCGCGGGGTCCTTGCAAAATACGCGAAGCTCGTCTCGACCGCCTCCAGCGGCGCCGTGACCGACGGCAATCTTTGATTCCACGCCATGCGCCAAAGCCCGGCCAACCCCATGCAGGCGGCAGCCTACCTCCGCCACATCGCGGCCCCCGCCGCGCCGGGAGCCAATGCGCAAGTCTCGATCAGCTTCGGCGAGAGCGTCTCGACCGAGTTCCTCCGGCACGCCTGGCAGGTGGTGGTCCAGCGCCACCCGATCCTGCGATCGGCTTTCACCAAGTCGCCCGACGGAGTGATGGTCCGCGAGGCCGACAAAGCCGAGCCCCAGTGGGTTTCGCTCGACTGGCAAAGCATCCCCCCGGCGGACATTCCCGGAAAGTGGGCCGACCTGCTGGCCTCCGATGCACGCTGCGAATTCGAGCCGATCGCGATTCCCCTGGTGCGTTTTCACGAACTCCGCCTGCCCGGCGGCGCAGGCCACCACCTGCTCACCGTCCCCCGGTTTTTGCTGGATGATTTCTCCATCGCCCGCGTGCTGCTGGACTTGTTGCTCACGATGGGCCAATCGCCCCTGGCGCCCGCCATTCCCGTCGACCCGCCGGCTCCCGCCTCGGGCTGGAAGGAGTTTCTTGGCGACGCCACCGCCCCGATGCACCTCGACCCGCGCATCGGCGACGGACACTTCGTGCGCGCGTCGCTCTTGTTAAGCCGCGAGAAAACAACGCTGTTCAACAAACTCTGCCACGACCGCGATTGGGAGCCCAGTCTTGTGGTGCGCTGCCTCTGGTCGCTTCTCCTGCGGCGGTTCGGTGCCACCGGCGATATCATGCTCTGCCACTTTGACGCGCGCGGGGATTCCCGCGAGGCCGGCTTCCGGCAAAACTGGCTGCCGATTCCGCACTTCTGGGCCGGGCCGGTGGCGGAGTGGCTCGACGAATCCCAAACATTGACCGACCGCATCGCGGAAAACGTTTGGATGAATCCCGATCAAGCCCTGCACGATGCCGGCCTGACATTTTCCCACGCGGAAATCCCTGTTTCCTTCGCCTGGCGGGGACCTTCGGTGAACGACATCATCCACACCGCCCTGCCCCGCTGGATCAATTTCGACGCCCAGATCCAACCCGTGGCGGCCGGCGAGGGACTGGCCTTGGAGGCGAGGCCCGGGGCGCGCCTGGAGTTGGTTCTCTCGGGACCGCTCGGAGGCGAGGCCTTTGCCAAGGATGTGCTGGCCCGGTTGGCCATGCTCCTCGAGGACCTGGACAACTCGCTCCTCAAACCGGTGGAGAAGCTTCCGGTGCTCCTGCCCGACGAAATCCGCAGCGTGCGCGACTGGTCCCATGGCGCGGTGCTTCACGATCCGCCCGCCAACCTCGTCGAAGGCTTCCGGCGCAGTGCGCGGGCCCACCTTCGCGAAACCGCCGTGCGGTGCGCCGGCTCGGAAACCACCTACGAAGACATCGACACCCTTTCCGACCGCCTCGCCGCCCGCTTGGAACAAGCCGGCTTCAGCGGCGGATGGCATGCGGCCTTGTTTCTCACCCCCTCGGCATGGACAGCGGTGGCCATGCTGGGCGTCTGGAAATCGGGGAATTCCTGTTTGGCCCTCGATACCTCCGCCCCGCGCGAATGGGTGGAGAAAACCCTTCTCACCCACGATGTGGCTCTGGTCCTGTGCGACTCCGCCAGCGCCACGCTCCTCGACTCCAACGGACGGACACTGCTCGTGGTGGACGAAGCCGGCGACTCCGCCGACCTTCTTCCTCCGGAGCGGCCGCTATGTGCATTCGACGCCCCGGCGGCCTCCGTCGCAGGCCATGCCGACGCCCCCCCTCCCCCTCTCAAGGCCCTGACCCATGGCATGCTGGCGTCCGCGGTCGCCGGGGCAGCCAAGCTCACGGGCTTCCGCTCCGGAGATGTTTTTCTGGTCCGGGCGATGCCGGGAGGCGGTGCATTTTTCGACGAGTGGCTCATCCCGCTTCTTCACGGAGGAGTGGCGCTCGTCGCTTCCGACGATTCCTTGGATGCCATTTCCTCGGAGGCCACCCACTTGCGCCTCACGGCCAATGAATGGGCAAACCAGGCCATGGAGTGGATGCGCGGAGGCACCCCCGCCTCGCCTGCCCTGCGGTCCGTTGCGGTCGAGTGCGGAGCCCCCTTGGGAACCGCGGCCCGTGTCTGGAAAAGCCAGTCCGCAGGCGGAATCCGCCAAACTTTTTTTCACAGCCCCGCCAGCCTTCTCGGCTTGGGGATCGCCGGGGATTTTTCATC
>CAMCXK010000054.1 GCA_945883435.1 Chthoniobacter flavus
AAGTGCACAAGAGCTTCAAAAATATGCCGATATCGTGACCCACGCTTATCCGGATGCAGTTGCGAAACAGATTCCTGAATCACTGGAGGATATTCCATTACAAGATATAAATGAGGTTACCATAGCTGGACTGGCATATATTTCAATTCATGCGAAGGGCATAAAGGCAAGAGAACAAGCAAAACGCCATTTATCGCAAATTCAGGCCCGTTTGAAAAAGAAGGAAGGAACTGAATAAAGTCCAACAATGCGATCCACCGAATGGCTACCCGCGTCATGCCTCCTGCTGACTCCGCTTCGCTCCGTTTTAGCAGGAGTCACGCCACGGGCAGCCATCGGTGATCGCGGACGTTCGCCAGAAATATATCGTCCTTGACACGGCCTTCGAGCCTGTCCATGATACTGTCCATATGAAGGCAATTACATACACCGTAGCGAGAGAAAACCTCGCCTCTACAATGGACAGAGTTTGCGTTGATCATGATCCCGTGATCATTACTCGCAATCGTGACCAGGCAGTAGTCATGCTCTCTCTTGATGACTACGAATCTCTCCAAGAAACGGCCTATCTCCTTCGGTCGCCAGCCAACGCGAAGCGCTTGCTTGCTTCGATTGAGAGTCTGAACGCCGGAAAAAACATCAGAAAAGGCATCAAAGATCTGGTGGAAGCATGAATCTTGTCTTCTCTCCCCAAGCTTGGGAAGACTACCAGCACTGGTTGCAAACAGATAAAAAAATGATCAGACGAATCAACGAACTGATCAAGGACACTGTGCGAAACCATTACGAGGGGATCGGGAAACCTGAACCCTTAAAGCACACCCTTGCGGGTTTCTGGTCTCGCCGTATCACGGATGAGCATCGCATGGTTTATCGGATTGCGGCGAGGAATCTTGAGATCGCACAACTCAGATTTCACTACGCAAAATAATGCGAACGTTTAAGGGTAACGTTTAAGGGTGTAGCGGAGGCGAGGCACAAGCCCTCCGACTGCACCCATGGTTGAACAAGCCCGGTTTGGAAGGGGGAGGCGGGGCTTATGGGGTTTATGTTTGAAACGGGACTCCGGGGAGTGGAGGGCAAGCCGCTTGGGCTTGGAAAGTTGCCTCGTCTGTCGCTCTCGAAAGACAAAGGCAAGGTGTTTTCAAACTGGGGGTCAGCGTTCATTTTCTCCTATTTCAAAAAGGCGAGCGAAATTTTGACTCTTCCATAAACTATTTAAGTGGATATTAAAGTGGAATAACGAAACAGGTTCCCTGTTCCGCTACTTGAGAAAGTAGCCGTCGGTTTTGCGATGGGGGACCGTTTTTGGCTGGGGCCTGGAAGTTGAACTTCACTTTCCGCTCAGATCAAAAATTCACGAAGAGGGTCGGGGGCGCCAATGTTCTTGTTGGCAACGATGACCGAACTCCTGCCGAGGAGGACCTCAGCTCACCTGATCGGATTCGATGGAGCCGGCGTGCCTGAAAAAAGGACGTTGACGGAGCGACGCCCTCCATGGATCTCAGAACTTGAGTTATTGAAAAAGTGCTCCACGCTCGCATATTCCGCTAAATCTTTTACTCTAAATCGGGGATTTCGCCCCCATTTCCTTGCGGACTTACCGGGAAGGAGTGGTTTCCAAGCGCTGGAAAAGGAGTTCAGCGGGTGGCGAAGTCCACAAGGCTTCGCGCGAGGTCGGTCTTGGTGGCGCAGTGGCGTTGTTGACCGTCTAGTGTGAGGAGACCGAAGCGGTATGAACCGATTTCCTCGGCTCATACCGGACCTCTGTGTTCTTGCTAATGGGGGCAAGTTCGGATTTTAAAGTTGGACCTATTCAAACTTTAAAAAATGGGGTTGACTCACTTGTCACTTTAAAATACTATGACACGCTTTATGAATTCGCAGATACTCTTGGAGGAAATGACCTTTTCTGAAAAAATGGGATTGATGGAAGACTTATGGAATCATCTTTCGCGTGACAAAGCAGGGTTTACTCCTCCAGACTGGCACGGGGACATATTAAAAATCCGAAAAGAGCGCATTGAGGCTGGCGACATCGGTTTTACCGACTGGGAAGTTGCAAAAAAGGAAATTCGCGACAGGCTTTCGTGATCATTCAAATTTCCGATGCTGCTAAATTGGATTTACTTGAGGGTAGCCAGTTCTATGAAAACCAAGAAGAGAACATCGGGTCTTACTTCTTGGACTCTTTATACTCAGATATCGACTCTTTAAAGTTGTTTGCTGGAATCCACCGAAAGAAGTTTGGATATTACTGGATGCTCGCAAGGATATTTCCTTTTGCAATTTATTACGAAATAGAAAGTCGAAATATAGTTCGTATCCATGCTGTCGTCGATTGCAGGCAAAATCCAAAATCCATCGAACAAAGATTGATGGAAGAAAAAACCAAGCGGTGGTAATTGTATTCCAAAGGACGCCGCCGCATTACCACATAGCAGAACTGTGTTCAGTTTTCATTATCTCCTCTTTTAAACAGGTTGGCGAAACTTTGATTCGGCCGTCAATCGGTGAGTGAAACCTGTGAACTGGGGGGCAGTGTTCATTTTCTCCTATTTAAAAAAGGTGAGCGAAATTTTGACTCTTCCATAAACTATTAAAGTGGAATAACGAAACAGGTTCCCTGTTCCGCTATTTGAGAAAGTAGCCGTCGGTTTTGCGTTGGGGGAGCCGTTTTTGGCTGGGGCCTATAAGTTGAACTTCGCTTTCCCCTCAAATCAAAAATTCACGAAGAGGGCCGGGGGCGCCAATGTTCTTGTTGGCAACGATGACCGAACTCCTGCCGAGGAGGACCTCAGCTCACCTGATCGGATTCGATGGAGCCGGCGTGCCTGAAAAAAGGACGTTGACGGAGTGACGCCCTCCATGGATCTCAGAACTTGAGTTATTGAAAAAGTGCTCCACGCTCGCATATTCCGCAAAATCTTTTGCTCTAAATCGGGGATTTTGCCTCCATTTCCTTGCGGACTTACCGGGAAAGAGTGGTTTCCAAGCGCTGGAAAAGGAGTTCAGCGGGTGGCGAAGTCCACGAGGCTTCGCGCGAGGTTGGTCTTGGTGGCGCAGTGGCGTTGTTGACCGTCTGGTGTGAGGAGACCGAAGCCGGGGCCGTAGGCAGGACCATTCACCACGCAGGCAGCGGTTTGGCATTCTTGAATTTGACGCTGGCCGGCGGCGAGGGCATCGGGTTGGTGTCCGTCACATTCGAATTTCCAACCGATGACGAGCGAGTGCGGGAACCACGCGGCGAATCGGGGGAGCCATTTGATGGCGGGCTGGAGCTGAATCGTGACCGGGCCCGAGCGGGTGGGGATTTTGCGAACGCCACCGGTAGGGGGGGCGACTTCGAAGTCGCAGAGTGCGGCGGCATGGAGGAGCACATCCGGCTGGAGGGAGCGCATGAGATCGGCGAGCGATTGATTCGTGCCAAACGTGAGAGTTGTGCCGTGTTCCGGGGCGGGGGCTGTGGAGCCTTCGCCTCGGAGACAAACGACCTCCCAGCCCGCGTCGTGGAAGGCGCGGGCGAGGAGGGTGCCGATTTCGCCGGTCGAGGCGTTTGTGAGGCGGCGCATGTCATCCAGCGGAGCATAGGCCGGGCCGCAGGTCACGACTACGCGCTTGCCGTGCGATTCGCCGGGTGAGGGGATCAATGCCGGAAGTGGCGGGTGCCTGTGAAGACCATGGCCACGCCTTTATCGTTTGCTGCTTGGATGACCTCCTCGTCGCGCACCGAACCGCCAGGCTGGATGGCGGCGGTGGCTCCCGCTTCGGCGGCTGCCAAAAGTCCGTCGGCAAATGGAAAAAAGGCATCGCTGCAGACGGCGCTGCCTTTGAGCGAGAGTCCCGCCTCCTGGGCCTTCCAAACCGCGATGCGGGAGGAATCCACCCGCGACATCTGGCCGGCGCCGATACCGAGGGTGCGGTCGGCGGAGGCGTAGACGATCGCGTTGGATTTCACGTGTTTCACGACTTTCCAGCCGAATTCCATGGCGGCAATCTCGGCTTTGGTGGGCGGGCGGGCGGTGACGACCTTGTGCTCGAGTTCGGGCAGGTCGGCCGAGTCGGTGTCTTGAACAAGGAGTCCGCCGATGACGCTGCGGAGATCGCGGCGGCTTCCACCGGGGGGGCGAAGCGAGCGCATGAGGCGCAGGTTTTTCTTTTTTTGAAGCAAGGAGCGCGCATCAGTCTCGAACTCGGGAGCGATGATGACTTCGCTGAAAATTTCACAAATCGCCTTCGCAAGAGCGAGGTTCACTGGTTGGTTGCAGATGATGATGCCACCGAACGGGGCTTGTTTATCGGTGGCGAAAGCTTTTTCCCAGGCTTCGCGGAGGTCGGGATCGGTGCCCACGCCACAGGGGTTCGTGTGTTTGAGGATGGCCACGGTGGGTTTGGAGAATTCCGCAATCAGGCCGGCTGCAGCGTTGATGTCGAGGATATTATTGTAGGAAAGCTCTTTTCCGTGAAGCTTTTCGAAGTATGATGAGAATTCGCCGTAAAGTTCGGCTTGTTGGTGCGGATTTTCGCCGTAGCGGAGGCGCATTTCCAAGGGCAGGTCGAGCTGAAAGCGGGCGCAGGTCTCTTGTTCGCGGTTTAAAAACGAGGAGATGGCCGAGTCGTAGTGGGAGGTGGTGGCAAAGGCTTTGATGGCCATTCGCTCGCGAAGGCCCAGCGAGAGACGGCCTTCCTCCTCTTGAAGATCCGCCACGATGGCCGGGTAGTCGGAGGGATCGGTGACCACGCAAACCGACTGGTAATTTTTTGCCGCGCTGCGGATCATTGAAGGACCACCGATGTCGATTTGCTCGATGGCTTCGGCAAGTGTGACATCCTCGCGGGCGATGGTGGCCTCGAAAGGATAGAGATTCACCACCACGAGATCGATCGGTCGGATGCCGTGCTGGCGGGCCTGGTCCTCGTGCTCGGGATTGCCGCGCAGGTAAAGAAGGCCGCCATGGATTTTCGGGTGCAGGGTCTTGACCCGACCGTCCAGGATTTCCGGAGAGCCGGTGAAATGAGACACCTCGACGGTCGCGATACCGGCTTCTTGCAGGGTTTTGGCAGTGCCGCCGGTCGAGAGGATTTCCACCCCGCGGGTGGAGAGTTCGCGGGCAAAGTCGACGATTCCCGATTTGTCAGAAACTGAGATGAGAGCGCGTTGGATTTTCATGGGATGCTCGGGCGGGTCTCAGGCCAGTGAGGGAATAGAAATGTGGGTTTCGACGTCGGCTTGATAATCGACTCCTTCGAGGCCGAATCCGAAGAGTTTCAAGAAGTTCGATTGGTATCCGGCGAAGTCGGCGAGTTCCCCGAGGCGTGCGGTGTCCACTTGATCCCAGCGTTCGGCAATGAGGGATTGGACGGGAGCGGCCATTTCCCAATCGTCGAGGCGGATGCGGCCCTCCGGGTCTGTGGGAGGCTGGGCTTGGGCGAGGCGGTCGCGGAAAAGGCGATCCATTTGCTCGATGCACTCCTCGTGGGAACCGGCCTCCTTCATAATTTTGTAAAGGAGCGAAATGTAAAGTGGCACCACGGGAATCGCCGAACTCGCTTGGGTCACCAGAGCCTTGTTCACGGAAATCCAGGCCTGGCCCCCGGTGGAAGCCAGTTTCTTTGAAATGGAGGCGGCGGCGCGTTCGAGGTCGATTTTGGCCTGGCCGATCGTGCCATTTTTGTAAATCGGCCAAGTCAGCACCGGGCCAATGTAGGAGTAGGCCAGCGTGCGTGCGCCCGGGGCCAGAACCCCGGCTTCGGCAAGGGCATCGATCCAAAGTTCCCAATCCTCGCCACCCATAACGGCGGTTGTCTGCGCGATTTCGTCCGCATTCGCGGGTTCGATCGTGACGGACGTGACTTCACCCGTGCCGGTGTTGAGGTTTTTGTTCGTGTAGGAGGTTCCGATCGGCTTGAGAACCGATTTGAAGACCTCGCCGGTCTTGGGGTGGGTGCGCCGGGGCGAGGCGAGGCTGTAAATCACGCAATCCACCTGGCCGAGGTCGGCCCGGATCGCCTCGACGACTTCACTTTTCAGGGCATCCGAGAACGCATCGCCGTTGAACGAACGCGCATAAAGCCCGGCGGCGGCCGCCTCGTGTTCGAAAGCGGCGGAATTATACCAACCGGCGGTTGCCGTCCGTCCCTCCTCGGCGGCGCGCTCGAAGAAGACGCCGATCGTCGCTGCTTGGGAGCCGAAGGCCGCCGCGATGCGGGAGGCCAAGCCGTAGCCGGTCGAGGCCCCGATCACCAAAACCTTCTTCGGGCCGGCGGGGAGGGGTCCGCGGCTTTTGACATGGGCGATTTGATCGGCCACATGCCGGGCGCAACCGGCGGGATGGGCAGTGGTGCAGATGAATCCTCGAATTTTGGGCGTGACTACCATAGCCCTCCAGAGTGGGCCTGTGACGACGGGCGCTCAATATTTTTTTGCCCCGGCGGCGCCAGGAAGGGGTCGGAGTGCCGTGCTCACAAATGCTCGAGCATATCGCATTTCGGAAAACGCACCTTTGGCAGGGAGGCGTATTTGTCCTCCGCCGAGCGATAGCCGACCGCGCAGGCGACGACCGTGTTGTAACCCCGCGCGGGGAGTTCCAAAATGGCGTCATACTCGCGGGGGTCGAGCCCCTCCAGCGGGCAGGTGTCGATACCCAGAACAGCAGCGGAGGTCATGAGATTGCCCAGAGCGATGTAAATCTGACGGGCGGCCCATTCGCGCACCCAAGCCGAGCGGGGACCGTGAATCACGTCCTTCAGAATCATCTGGCGGTAAAACTCGATCGAGGAGGTCTCCACGCCACGAACCTCCGCGATGCGGGCGATAAACCGGTCCACTGACGACTCGTCGATTTTCTCCGGCAAGCCGAAAACCACGAGGTGCGAGGCATCGGTGATCTGGGATTGGTTCCAAGAGTGCGGGCGCAGGCGGGCGCGCAGGGCGGCATCGTCCACCACAAAAAATTTCCATGGTTGCATGCCGTAGGACGAGGGGCTGAGGACCATCGCGTCTTCCAGAGTGGTCCAATCGGCAGCGGAGATTTTCCGGGACGGGTCGAATTGTTTCACGGCATAGCGCCAGTTCAAAGCCTCAATCAGGCCGGTGGTGGAGAGAGTGGTCATCGGTTTTTGATACGCGCCAAAAGCCAGACGGGACAGCGGGAATTTCCGCTGACGCTTCGGAAGATCGATTTTGACTGCCCAACGACTGGATTTTCTGGTGCACTTTCATTCATGAGCAACACTCCCCCGGCCAAAAAAGTTGGTTTGATCGTTTATTTCATCGGATTCACCGCGGCACTGGCGGGTCTCCTCTTTGGCCTCGACATCGGGGTCATCTCGGGAGCCCAGATCTACATCCAACGCGACTTGAACGTGAGCGACCAGATGATCGAGTGGATCGTGAGCGCCCTTTTGTGGGGCGCGGTGGCGGGGGCGCTGGCCAGCGGGGTGCTTTGCAACAAACTCGGCCGGCGACGGACCATCATGGGAAGTGGATTGCTGTTTGCCTGCGGGTCGATTTTTTGTGCTGTGGCTCCGGATGCGCAAATGCTCATCGTGGCCCGCTTCGCCTTGGGATTGGCGGTCGGCATGGCATCGTTCACCGCGCCGCTGTATCTTGCCGAAATCGCTCCGCAATCGGTGCGGGGCGGCATGATTTCGATGTATCAGCTCATGATTACCATCGGAATTCTGGTGGCCTTTTTGAGCGACACGCTGTTCGCCGGTGTGGCGGAAAAGCAGATTCCCCTGCCCGAGTGGGGAGCGGAGGCCGGGCACCATGACGCGCTTTACTTCGGGTCGTTTGTGTTGTCGCTGGCGACCGGGGACGGCACCTGGCGATTGATGCTGGGAATGGTTGCGGTGCCCGCGTTGATCATGTTTGCCGGGGTGTTTTTTCTTCCGGAAAGTCCCCGGTGGCTGCTGCTGAACGGTCTTCGCCAGCAGGCCGAGAGCGTGTTCCGCAAGCTTCATCTGGACGATGCGGAAATCGCCGCCGAGGTGCGCGCCATCGAAGACAGTGTGAAAATCCCGCAGAAGGGCTGGAGCCTGTTTTTCGAGAATGCCGCATTCCGGCGCGCGGTCTTCCTGGGGATCGGCCTGCAAATTTGCCAGCAACTCACCGGCATCAATGTGATCATGTATTACGCGCCGCGGATTTTTGGCATGGCCGGCTTTGAATCCACCTCCGAGCAACTCTGGGGCACCGTCATCGTGGGATTGACGAATGTCCTGGCCACATTCATTGCCATTGCATTTGTGGATCGACTCGGGCGCAAGCCGATCATGTATGCCGGCTTTGTGGTAATGGGGTTGGCCCTGTTGGCGGTGGGAGGGCTCTTCCACAGCGGCGTCGAGGGCAACCCCACACTCGGCTATGCGGCCGCCTTCGCTTTGTTGCTCTTCATCGTCGGATTCGCCATGAGTGCGGGTCCGATCATTTGGGTTTTGTGTTCGGAGATCTATCCGCTGGCCGGCCGCGATTTCGGCATCACCTGCAGCACGGGAACCAACTGGATTGCAAACGCCATCGTGGGAATGACCTTTCTCACCCTGGTGCAAGGCCTTGGTCCCGGAAACACGTTTTTGCTCTACGGGGCGATGAATGTCCTGTTCATCATCTTCTTCCTCTTCTTCGTTCCTGAAACGAAAGGCGTCTCGCTCGAGCAGATTGAGAAAAACCTCATGTCCGGAAAACGTCTCCGGGAGATCGGTCGCTGAGATTTTGGCTGGACGACGCTGGCTTGCCTTGCGCGGGTCAGCGGGAGGAATCCTTCGCCATGTCGTTCACATTCAAAAACGGCACCACGCCATCGCCCGAGGTCATGCGCGGGAGGACGCCGTCCCACTTTTCCACGGCGCGGAGTTGGATGAGCTCGGGGCTTTCCTTGAGGGCCTGGGCTTCACGCTGAATGGCATCGGCGCGCGCCTTGGACTGGATTTCCGTCGAGAAGGCTTCCGCGCTGGCGGCGAGTTTGCGCTCTTCGGCGGCCGCTTCGGCCTGGGTCACGCGCATGATTTTCTCGTTTTTCGCCTGAAGAGCCATTTGTTCCGCCTTCACCTTGGCTTCGATGGCGCGGTTGAATTCGTCGGAAAAGTCAAAGTCGGTAATCGCCAGGTTGGCCACATTGATCGAGTTTTCGAGCTGTTTTTCGCGAAGAGTGTTGTTGAGGTAATTGGTAAGGGCTTCTTGAATTTGCTGCTTCACGAATTCGCGTTTCGTTACAAGTTCCTCGGCCGTGAATTTCGCAGTGATGCTTTTGACGCATTCTTGAATAGCCGGTTCGACCAGCGAGGCCGAGACCTTGGGGAGGGTGCCGATGCGTTGAAAAATTTGCGGGGCCAGGGCTCCGTTGAGCGAATACTGGGTGGTGATAAGGGTGCTGACGGTTTGGAGATCCTTGGAGGCGGCGGAGGCCTTGGCCTTGCTTGCCGTGAGGCGGATGTCGACCATCTCGACCTGATCCATGAAGGGTCGTTTAAAATGAAGCCCCTCGGGAAGCGGGGTTTTCTGAACCGCGCCCAATGTGCGCACGACACCCACGTGACCGCTTTCGACGATCACGGTCATGCCGCCCAGAAGGGCGAATGCTGCAACGACAAGAATCAACAACGGGGCGACCCAACGGGCGAGAGAGGCGGGCATTTCATTCATGCCCGCATACCCTACACGGGATTGCGACGGGCACAACCGCGCGGACAACAAAACGTGGCGGCGGAAGGTTTCGACAACTCCGGTCGCCGGAGGTATGCCGTGAAGGGTGTTTTCCAGAAACGCCAAGCCGACCACTGTTCAAATCCTGATCGGGATCAATGTTCTTGTTTTCATTTTCGTTCAAATGCTCCCGCCCGACCGTGCCGTGGCATTTGACGCGCTGTTTGGGCTGAGCGGCCGGGGGTTGGGTGCAGGCAGGCTGTGGCAGTTTGTGACCTACCAGTTCGTGCACGCCAATTTCATCCACCTCCTCGTGAACATGGTCGGTTTGTGGTTCGCGGGAAACATCCTCGAGCGCGTGCTCGGCGGCAAACCGCTGGTCCTTCTCTACCTCCTGAGCGGTGTGGCTGGCGGGGTGCTTCAGATGCTATGGAGTTCCGGGCCGGTGCTGGTCGGCGCCTCCGGGGCGGTGAGCGGGTTAGTGGCCGCGTTTTCGACGCTTTATCCCCGCATGCCGATCACCGCGCTGGTCTTCTTTGTCATTCCAGTGCGGATGCAGGCGATGTGGTTGGGCATTATGGTGGCCGGGCTTTCGCTTTTTTTTCTGGTGACCGGGTTGTTCAGCGACATCGGCAATGCCGCGCACCTTGGAGGTGCGCTGGGCGGCTTCGCGTGGGTGCGCCACCGCCAGCGGCATTTTCGCGTGGTGCGTTGAAGGTCGTCGATTTCAACGCGACCAAGTTGGCTCGGAGACTTTTCCGAGTCCTGCGACCACCGGCGTCTTGCGTCCGCGCACGGTGTCCAGAAGCACGATCGAGGAGCCGTCGCTGTAGATCAAATGCCGTGAATCGGCGCCCCAAGCGGGATCTTGGCCATCCGCCACCACGCGGGTGCTTCCCGTGGCCAGATCCATAACGGCGATGGAAAAGCCGCCTTGGCGCACGGTGAAGGCGATTTTTTTACCATCCGGCGACCAACTGGGTTCGGTGCAATAGGAGAAGCCCGTTGAGACGAGGCGGGGCACGCCGCCGGCGGCGCTGATGCGGAAGAGTTGGGGGCCGCCGCGTTCGTCGGAGGAGAAAAGAATTTCAGTGCCATCGGGGGACCAGGTGGGCGAGGATTCGACGCCCTTGCTGCGGGTGAGGCGGCGTGCCCCGCTGCCGTTGGCCGCCACGATGTAGAGTTCGGGGTTCCCGTCCTTGCTGAGCGTGCAAGCAATCCGGCCTCCTTCAGGCGAGAAGCTCGCTCCCGAGTTGGTGCCCGGGAATTTCAGGATTTTGGTGCGGGCTCCGGTTGCCACATCGATCGAGTAGATGTCTGCGTATCCGCTTTGGTAGCCGGTGTAGGCGAGGGTGGATCCATCGGGGGACAGCGCGGGGGCCACGCTGATCGAGCGATCGTTGGTGATTTGTCGTTGGTTGGCACCGTCGTAGTCGGCCATGTAAATTTCCTTGGAGCCGGTGCGATTGCTGACGAAGGCGATGCGTGTTGTCCCCAGGCCGGGATGTCCGGTGATGGTCTTGATGATATCGGCGGCGAATTGGTGGGCGGTGGAGCGGGTGGGGCCGCTGTAGCTTTTTTGAAGAAGGATGCCGCCGCGGTTGTCGGTGAGTGTGCCTTGCAAGTTTCCCGCAGCCGAGTTTCCCGCGACGAGATAGAGGGCGCGGTCGGGTTGGCCAACGGAGAAGTAGCCCGAGAGATCGAGGTCGTTGGCGACAATCTTCGAGGCAATGGCGGCATCGCTGCCCGCGAACGGCTTCACCGCAATATCGAGGGCGTCGCTCTTTTTGATTTTGATGGTGGCGGCTTCTTGCGCCCCGGCAACTGGAATGACTGCGATGCAGGCAATAAGGAACGGAATGAAAAACGATCGAATCATGATGGAGCTTTGCTTTTCGCAGACCTCCGGATGGCTGACAAGTCCGGCGCGTTGGGGGATTGGAAGAGAACCGGGAAACCCTGCTGTCACCACACCATCCGACTCACGCGGCCGGGGGAGTCGCAGGCGACTTTGCCAAGTGGGCCTCCAAGGCGGCGCGGACCGGTGCCGGAAGCGGAGCTTTTTCCGCAGTGGTTCCCCGGATTTCCAGATGCACAGCGGTTAGACGGGCCTCGGCCACGGGTTCGCGGGCGTTTGCGATGACAAACCGGTAGGTGACCGATGACTCGCCCACATTTTCGATGAACAGGGCGACACGCAAGGCGTCTCCAAAACGAAGCGGGCGATGGTAGGCGCACTCCGCGTGAACGCGCGGCCATGCAACGGCGGGATTGTTTCCACCGAGAACCGGAATCCCAAGGCTTCTCAAAAAGCCGTGTTCGCAGGCCTCGACGTAGCGGAAGACATTCGAGAAATGAACGACCCCCGCCGCATCGGTATCCGCGAAGTCCACGCTTCGCTCCCAGACGAACGCCGGTTTCTGGCGCGTGGACATCGGTTCAGTAGCGATAGTGTTCCGGTTTGTAAGGACCTTCCGCCGGCACTCCGAGATAATCGGCCTGGTCTTTCGACAACTTGGTCAGAACCACACCGATTTTTTCCAAGTGCAAGCGGGCCACCTCCTCGTCGAGCTTTTTTGGCAGCCGGTAGACGGTTTTTTTGTATTTGTCCTTGTTCTGCCAGAGATCGATCTGTGCGAGCGTCTGGTTGGTAAAAGAATTCGACATGACAAAGCTTGGATGGCCAGTGGCGCAACCCAAGTTGACGAGACGTCCGTCGGCGAGCAGGTAGATGCTCTTCTTGCCACCAGGGAGATGATAACGGTCGTATTGCGGCTTGATATTTTCGATGCGGACGCCTTTGTGTTTTTTAAGCTGTTCGACTTGGATTTCGTTGTCGAAGTGGCCGATGTTGCAAACGATCGCTTGATCTTTCATGGCAAGCATGTGCTTGAGGGTGATGATATCCTTGTTTCCGGTCGTGGTGACGTAGATATCGCCGATCCCCAGCGTGCTTTCCATGGTGTTCACTTCAAATCCCTCCATGGCGGCTTGCAGGGCGTTGATCGGGTCGATTTCGGTCACAATCACGCGTGCGCCATAGGCCCGGAGCGAGTGGGCGCTCCCCTTGCCGACATCGCCGTAACCGCAGACCACCGCCACCTTGCCGGCGATCATGACATCCGTGGCCCGCTTGAGACCATCGGCCAAAGACTCGCGGCAGCCATAAAGGTTGTCGAATTTCGATTTTGTCACCGAGTCGTTCACGTTGATGGCCGGGACGAGCAACTTGCCCTGTTCGGCGAGCTGGTAAAGGCGGTGAACTCCCGTGGTGGTTTCCTCCGAGACACCCTTCCACGCCTTGGCGATCTTGGTCCAAAAGCCCGGACGTTCCTCGGCGGTGCGGCGCAGGAGGGCTTTGATGATGGAAACTTCGTGGTTGGACTCTGGTTGGTAGGCCCATTTGTCGCCTTGTTCGAGTTCGTAGCCTTTGTGGATCAGGAGCGTGACATCGCCACCATCATCCACCACGAGTTGCGGGCCTTGGTTGCCTTGGAAGGTGATCGCTTTGAGTGTGAGTTCCCAATACTCCTCGAGGGTCTCTCCCTTCCACGCGAAGACTGGTGTGCCGGTTTTCGCGATGGCGGCGGCGGCGTGGTCTTGGGTCGAAAAAATATTGCAACTGGCCCAACGAACGGTTGCGCCGAGGTCAACAAGGGTTTCGATCAAAACGGCCGTCTGAATCGTCATGTGCAGCGATCCGGTCACACGCACACCTTGAAGTGGCTTGGCTTTTGCGTATTTTTTGCGAACCGCCATCAATCCCGGCATTTCATGCTCGGCGATGCTGATTTCCTTGCGGCCCCACTCGGCAAGGGCGATGTCGGAAACGACGTAGTCGGCCCCTTTCGGGGTCTGGGCGGCAAATTTGGAGAGATTGGCAGTGGCGGCCGTCAGTTCGGATAAAACAGCGGCTGCGGCGGTGGATTTTTTGGATTTTGCGGGCATGGGATTCGGAGTTTTGGGTTTGAAAGATGAAGTTTTGAGATTCGCGAACAGGGGAGGTGCCGGGTGTTGGGTTTGGTTTTTCAGATTCACAATTTTCCAACTGCGAAGATCGTTCAAAAACCTGCGCCGTTACTTCGCTGCTTTTTTAAGGGCGGCAGCTTTGTCGGTTTTTTCCCAAGTGATGTCTTTGTCCTCTTTCCCGAAGTGGCCGTAGTTGGTTGTCTTGCTGTAAATCGGGCGCAGGAGGTTGAGTTGGGAGACGATGTCGGCGGGTTTGAAGCTGAAAACTGTGTTGACGGCTTTTTCAATTTTTTCCACATCGACCGTCTGGGTGCCGAAGGTATCGATGTGCACGCTCACCGGGTGCGGGTGGCCGATCGCGTAGGCGAATTGGACTTCACAACGGGAGGCCAAGCCGGAAGCCACCACGTTTTTCGCCACGTAACGCCCCATGTAGGCGGCGCTGCGGTCGACTTTCGAGGGGTCCTTGCCGGAAAAGGCACCTCCTCCGTGACGGCCCATGCCACCGTAGGTGTCCACGATAATTTTGCGGCCGGTCAGACCGGAATCCCCTTGGGGGCCGCCAATCACGAAACGGCCGGTCGGGTTGATCAGAAATTCGGTGTCGGCTGAGAGGAAGTCCTTTGGAACGACCTTGCGAATCACGTTTGCCACGAGAAAGCGCCGGATCTCCTCGATTTCCACATCCTCGGAGTGCTGGGTCGAGATCACGACGTTGGTGACGCGCACCGGCTTGCCGTTTTCATACAGGACCGAGACTTGGCTTTTCGCATCGGGCCGGAGCCATTTTACCTTGCCTGCCTTGCGGATGGCCGTGAGTTCGCGGCCGAGCCGGTGGGCGAACATGATCGGCGCGGGCATGAGCTCCGGTGTTTCGTCGCAGGCAAAACCGAACATGAGGCCCTGGTCTCCGGCGCCCTGCTCGTCGGTCGACTTGCCTTTCGCCTTTTTCTTGTCCACGCCTTGGGCGATATCCGCGCTTTGGGCGGTGAGCAGGTTTGAAATGAACACGCGGTCGGCGTGGAAGACGTCGTCGTCATTCGTGTAACCAATTCCGCGAATCGCCTCGCGAACGATCGCACCGACGTTGAGCACGCTGTCCAGCGCGGCGGATTTGATTTTTGGGATCGTGATCTCGCCCCCCACAACAACCGTATTGCTTTTTACAAACGTCTCGCAGGCCACGCGGCTCGTCTTGTCGATCGAGAGGCAGGCGTCGAGGACCGCATCGGAAATGGTGTCGCAAACTTTGTCGGGATGGCCTTCACCAACGGACTCGGAGGAGAAAATGTAGCGTCGTGACATGATGAAATGTGGAAGTTGAGGTTTACGTATCTGGAAATCTTAATATGATGATACTTTTCATGGTGTCAATCGTCAAATTGCTGAAATTGCTTTCCGACCCGGTGCGGTTGCGTCTGATGCTGCTTTTGGTCGATGAGGAGTTGACCGTGGCGGAGTTGCAGGAGGTCCTTTCCCTGCCGCAATCAAGGATTTCAACCGCCTTGGCGCAGTTGAAGACGATCCAAGCCGTGAGCGACCGCCGCACGGGTAAAAACATCTTTTACTCGGCCAACTCCGGAGCGGATGCGGTGCAAGCCGCCATTTTGCAAGCCGCCCGCGAGGAACTGCCCGATGTGGCCGAGGATCGGGAACGCCTTGCGTTCACGCTGAAAAAACGCCAGGACCGCGCAGCCGAGTATTTCAACCGACTGGCGGGAAAATTCGGCCGGGCCTACGTGCCGGGGCGTTCCTGGCAGGCGCTGGCGCACGGTTTGTTGCGGTTGTTGCCACCCATGGTCATCGCCGATCTTGGCGCCGGGGAGGGCACTTTGTCACAGTTGCTCGCCCGGACTGCCAAAAAGGTCATCGCTATCGACAACTCGGAAAAGATGGTGGAATTCGGTTCCGATCTGGCGCGGGCGCACGGATGCCGGAATCTGGAATACCGCCTTGGAGAAATCGAGGCCCCGCCGATCGAAGACAGTTCCGTCGATGTGGCGTTGTTCAGCCAGGCGCTGCACCACGCGTCGGTTCCACTCAAGGCCCTCAAGGCGGCCCACCGGATTCTCAAGCCCGGGGGTCGCCTGCTCGTGCTGGATCTGCTGAGCCACCACCAGGAACAGGCCCGTGAGCTTTACGGCCACGTCTGGCTCGGTTTTTCCGAAATCGAGCTTCAAAACATGCTCCGCCGGGCCGGCTTTTCAAAAATCGAGACCAGCATTGTTTCCAAGGAGAGCGAGGCCCCGTTTTTTCAGACCGTGCTGGCAAGCGGACGGGCCTGAGGGAAAAGACCCCATGGCTTTGCGATGCGGGTGGAGGAGATTCATCCCATGGAACTCACACTAACCGAGGAAATCGTCATGCTTTCATTGGAGGAGGAGCGTGGAATCCATGTGCCGATGGTGCCGCATGCACTCGGCTTTGCCCTCGCTGGCGCGCTGCTGTGTGATTTTGAACGCCTTGGCGCGGTTTGCATCGAGGACGAAACAGTTTGCCGAACTTTGGAATCCCGCCCTTTGCCCGCTTTTCTGGCTCCTTTTCTTGAAAATGTGCAAGGACGCGAATCCATCCGTCACTGGATCGCCTGGTTTTCCGGACAGCGAAAAAATCTGGAAAAAGCGGGCTTGGACAACCTAGTTGCGAAAGGCGTGCTGGAGCACCGTGAAAGGCGATTTTTGAAAGTTTTTCATTTCGACCGCTACCCCGCCTCTCACCATGAAGAGCGGCAGGAGGCCAGGGCGAGGCTGCGCCGTGTGCTGGCGGACGGCAATGGCGACGTCTTCGACACCTCTTTGTTTGCCATTCTTTGCGCCTGTGGGCTGTTGAGGGATGTTTTGGGCGGGTCTGACATCGCCCCTGAAGTGGCCGATGCTGCCGTGCGGAGCCACCCGGTGGCCCGTGTGGTCAAAGCCGAAACGGAAGCCGCTGTGGAAGAGGTGTTGCGCGTGCAGGGGAATCCCGCCTCGCCCTTTTCGATTTGAAATTCCCGAAAACCGGAGTGGGATGCCACTCCGAGAAAATGATTGCACAGGCGCCCATGCTGGGGCAATTTGTCCCTCCTGTTTGCCCTGTGGTGTAATGGTAACACAGCGGCCTTTGGAGCCGTTTTTCATGGTTCGAGTCCATGCGGGGCAGCCACCACCTCCCTTCCCCTCCAGCTGAATCCACTCACACCACATTTTGAGCACGCCGAGAGATGAGTTTCGTTCGAGGATGGATTTCCCCGATGCGTGGGGATTTTTGCCGTCGGCGTGGGTTTGCGCACAGGTGCTCGGCGGATCTGCGCAGGCTGCCACGGAAGAGGTGCGGGCGGAGGTGC
>CAMCXK010000055.1 GCA_945883435.1 Chthoniobacter flavus
CCAACCTGTGTTTGCTCTTTGCCGGCTTTCGCCCGCTTGCACCAGTTTTTCAGCGACCAATGCGAAACGCCCAAATCTCGGGCCTCCTCCTTGACTTCCCTGCCGCTCTCAACGAGCGCCACGGCGTTTTCTTTGAACTCGCGGTCATATCGCCGCGCATACCTGCTTTGTGTTTCTTCCATTTTCGGAGCTTTCTTTTACAAAGCCCCTCACGGGTTTTCGAGGCAGGATCAAAGAGAGGTCGATTTCTCAAGCATTCGGGGACCACTTGGCTGATCGATGATCGCCCGTGGAACATTCGCGAGAGGCTACTTCAGTTGGCATGCGCGCCACGCAGCACTTCACAGATCCTGCGCTCGCTGTTTCGACGCTGGACCGGAAAGACCAGCGGCGGCGCTCCACGAAGATCGCGCCCCACCACATTGCACCATTGATCTTGGCAATCGAGATCCCACTTTTGAATAGGAGCGGCGCGCAACCTTTTGTCCCGATCGGGACATAGAGTTTGCACGCGGGGATTTTTGCGGGGCTTCATTTGCCCATGGTGAAAAAAGCAACGGATTGGGACGGATCATCGCTTTTCTTGGCTCCTTCGGCCGCGCCATGTGGATTTCGGGATGCAGCGAAAGGGAAAAATCCAAACTCGTCGTCCCGGCCTTCGTGGCCCCAATGATAATGAAATCCGGCAGGCGGCCGGTCGGTTTGCTTGTGGCCTTTGGCATTCCGGGAAAAACTCAGCAGTCCCTCATCTCTACCATTTGACGATACCTCGCATATCCCGGCCGAAAATATTTTTTCGCTGGATGGGTGGTATTGGATGGCGCGAAGCGCGTAGCGGAACCTGGAACAGGTTTCGATGGCGGAGGTGTGGGGCCGGGCGGACGGCGTGTTTTTTGGAGGGACGACCTTTGCCTTGCTCGCCCCTGCTCGCTGCGCCCTGCGGGCCATCTGCGATGTGCTTCCTCGGCACCGCCCCATGCCTCGGTTGTGTCGTCCGGGATTTCGGCGTGGCTGCGCGGGGGGTGAATGGGCCGCGCTGCGCGCGGGGAAAGTGGGCGCCGACGGCGCATCGCCCTCCAGTTGGTTTTCGATGGGCGCTGCCGCGCCGCAAAATCCCTTTGCCATCTCGGACACAAACGAGCACTTTTGAGCCATGGCTTCTTCCACCCTCTTCCGCGCCCGGGTGCCTGCCGATCGCCTGAAGCGTGCCGAAAAAATCTTCTCCCGCCTGGGAATCAAAACCAGCGATGCCTTCAACATGTTCCTCGCCCAGGTGGAACTTCGAAAAGACATGCCCTTTGCCATCACCACAAACCCCGATCGGTTGATCCCAACCGCCGATCAGGGAAAAATCTGGGATAAAGCCCTTGGCGAATATTGAAGCGCATCCCGGCGAGGTCTGGACCGTCGATTTTGGAACCGCAGCAAAACAACGGCCGGTCGTCGTCCTGGCATTTCCCCAACCGCAAGACGCGAGGGCGCTCGTGGTCGTCGCCCCGCTGACATCGCAAATCCGCGGATTGCGCGGCGAGGTGGACCTCGGAAAACCCAAATGGCTGCCAAAGCCTTCCGCAGTGAACATCCAAGGCTTGGCCAGCATCGATCAACACTCGCTTCTTCGAAAACTTGGCAAGTTGAATCCCTCGCACCTGGAAGCCGTGAAAGCTGCAGTTCGAGATTTGCTTGGTCTGTAAGCCCGCGCCCGTCCAGCGGAGCCCGGAAAAGGTTTTGATGGGCTCTGCCGCGCCGCAGGACCGGCGGTGTGTTTTTTGGAGGGACGACCTCTCTCCGAGCCGGAGGCCGTGTCGTCGGGGATTTCGGCGTGGCTGCGCGCGGGGGGCGTTGGAATAACCCTCGCCACTTACACCCAGAAAAATGTGAAAAAAGGAATTGCACATTCTTTTTTTCATAGTTTTTTAGAATCATGATTTTTAGGGATTCCCTTAAAAAATCCATTGAGACGGCTTTGGACCGGAGCCGGGTGGTGGCTTTGCTGGGGCCGAGGCAGTCTGGAAAAACGACTTTGGCCAGGGAGTTTGTGCCTGCGGATTCACCGAATTATTTTGATTGCGAACATCCCTTGTCGGCGGCGCGGTTGGATCAACCTTGGCTTGCGTTGGAACGGTTGAGGGGGTTGGTGGTCGTGGATGAGATTCAGCAACGGCCGGATTTGTTTCCGATCTTGCGGGTTTTGAGCGATCGGGAGGGGACACCGGCGCAGTTTTTGATTTTGGGATCGGCGTCTCCGGATTTGATCAAAGGGACGGCTCAGAGCTTGGCGGGGCGGGTAGAGACGATCGAGGTGACGCCGTTTTCGTTTGCGGAGGTGGGGGCGATGCAGCGGCATTGGGTGCGCGGGGGATATCCGCTTTCTTATTTGGCCGGGAGCGAGGAGAATTCCGCAGCGTGGCGGGAGTCTTTTGTGCAGCGGTTTCTGGAGAGGGACATTCCGCAACTGGGGATCACGATTTCCTCCACGCATTTGCGGCGGTTCTGGTCGATGCTGGCGCATTACCACGGGCAGACTTGGAACGCGGCGGAGATCGGGGGGGCACTGGGGGTGTCGGGGCACACGATGCGGCATTATTTGGATATCCTTTGCGAGACATTCATGGTGCGGCAATTGCCGGCTTTGCATGAGAATGTGGCGAAGCGCCAGGTGAAGGCGCCGAAGATTTTTTTCCGGGATTCGGGCATTTTTCACACGCTCCTGGGAATTCCGGATTTCGAGGCGCTGAGCAAGCACCCGAAAATGGGGGCGTCCTGGGAGGGCTATGCCGTGGAGGAGGTGTTAAGGAAACTCGCGCCGAGGGAATGCTACTCTTGGGCGGTGCACAATGGGCCGTCGATCGATCTGCTTTGCTTCAAGGAGGGGCGCAGGTTGGGATTCGAAGTGAAATACCAGGATGCGCCGCGTCTGACGCGCTCGATGTCGGCGGCGCTGGAAATCCTGAAGCTTGACGCCCTGACGGTCGTGTATCCTGGATCGGCGCGCTATTCCTTACACAAAAACATCGAGGTCGTTCCCTTGGAGCAATGCCTCTTGGAGTAACAGCGGATTTGACCGAGCGCGTGGAGGTGTATTGGGGTTCCTTTGCTTTTCTTGGTTCCATAGTGGCGAGTTGCTAAAAGACATCCGCTTTGAATCCGACCCGCATTTCCATTTCCGAACCGTCTGCCCGAGCGCGGGTAGCGGCGGGGAGTGTGTGGATGGTGGCTTCGCGCGTGGCGGTGCTGGGCTGCGGGCTGGTGTTGATGGGGTATCTCACGCGCAATCTCGGTCTGGCGGACTATGGCCGGTATGCGCTGTCGATTTTGCTGGTGAACTGGATCGGCGTGTCGATCGGGTTGGCGACGGGAGGGGCGCTGGTGCGCTTGGTGGCCGGGCGGGCGGATGGACACAAATTCGCAGTGTCGATGTTGCAACTCGTGACGCTGGTTTCTGGTGGGTTGGGGATTTTGCTCTTCGTCGCGGCGGGGTGGATCGCTGCGGTAGTGCGTGCGCCGGGGATCGCGGAGTTGCTCCAGATTCTGGCGATCGATCTGCCGCTTGGCGGCATGGCGGGCGTGCATCAGGGGATTCTCACGGCGCGTGGGGAGTTCGGGAAAAATGCGCTCGGCGTGCTGGCGGGGTGGATTTTTCAGCTCGGGGCGGCGGTGGCTTTCTTGGAGGGCGGGTGGGCGGCGAAGGGCGCGGCGTGGGCTGTGGTGGCGGGTGGCGCGGGACAGTGGATTCTCGCGTGGATGATGAGCCGGGTGGAAATTTTCAGCCGTGAGCGCGTGGCGTTTTCGGAACTCTGGGCCGAGACGCACCTGCTGGCCGGTGCGCAGGTGGCGCTGCGCGTGTCGCAAAGCATGGACCTGCTTGCGGTGAAGTATTTTCTGCTGTCCCCTGTGTTTGCGGGTCTCTACGCGGGGGTGCAGAACATCGGCTTCGCGGCACTCATGCTGTTTCAGCCAACGACGCCGGTCGTCCAGCAATCGCTCTCCAAATCGCGTCTGGCGGAAAACCACGCGGAGGCTGCGAAGGTGGCGCACACCTTCCTGCGCGTCGCAGCGATCTACAGCGGAATCCTCGTGGCGCTTGGTGTCTTCTCCGGGAAGATCGCGGTGTTTTTGCTCGGCCGGGAATTTGGCGAATCCGGCCCAGTGCTGGCGGTGCTGCTGGTGGCGGTGGCGTTCCGCATCCAGGCAGCGGCGGGTCGAACGCTCATCTCCGCCGCAGGCGAGCGGGCGGCGATCTTGGTGCCGTTGCTGGTTTTGATCGGAGCGGGGGCAGTCGCTTTTGCTCTCGTGGTGCCGAAAGCAGGCTTGGTCGGGGCGGCATGGGTAGCGGCATTTCTGGGCTTCGGAACGGCGACATTCTCGATCCGCGACGGCATGCGATTGCTGAAACTCCGCTACCCGTGGGCGACCTTCGCACGGGTGGTGGTCGCCTCCGCTGTCACGGCAGGCGCGGGATTTTGGCTTCGGGATCGCGGGCTCCCGGTGCTCCTCGACCTCACGCTCGCGACGCTTCTTTACGGAGCAAGTCTACTCCTCCTGCGCGAATGGCGACCGACGCGCAAGCGGTTGCGCGAGTTGGTGGCCAGCTTGGAAATTTCAAGGAAGGGCTATTGACAAATCCCAATTGTCTAACAAATTTGTCACACATGCGCACCGTGACCTCCCGCGATCTCGCTCACCGGCCGAAGGAAATCCGCAAACTTCTTGTGGCTGGAGAAACCTTGCAGTGGACCTCCCATGGGTCACCCGTGGCCTTGATTTTGCCCTTTGAGGCGGCTGCCCCGAAACCGGATTGGGTGGGGCGGGCCCGCGCCGCCGGGGCCGTCAACCAAAGCTCCTCCACGGTGGCGGACTCGATTTACGCGGACCGAGACTGATTTCCCCTCCACATGTCCAAAGTGTATTTCGACACGGGAGCGCTGGTGAAACTCTATATCGTGGAGTCCGGTAGTGAATTTGTTCAGCGGAAAGCCATTGCCGCCTCCTCGATTCCATTGAATGAACTGCAGGAAACCGAATTGCGGAATGCGATTCACGCGGCGATCGGAAGACAAACCATTTCGCCGACTGCTGGAGCGATGGCGCTCGAGCATGTGGACTCCGATCTTCGCGCCGGGGTTTTGACGCATGCCGCTGTGGAATGGTCGCCAGTTTGGTCGCGTGCCGCCCACCTTGCCCGCCTGCATACGGAACAACTTCTTTGTCGAACGCTGGACATTCTCCATGTCGCAGCCGCCGAGGCCTGCGGGGCCGACTTGGTGGTGACTGGGGATGCGCGTCAGTTCAAACTTTGCAAAGCGGCAGGCCTGCCTGTGATCCGTGTGCCCCATGAAAGGTAGATCCGTTTCGATTCTTTGGATTCTGGCAATCCTCCTCGGCCTGGGCGGGTGCGCGTATTTGGCCAAGGGGTTCCGCGTGGCCTGGCAGGGCGGTGACACCGATCTTCGTATCCGCGAGCGGGAGTGGGTGGATTTTGAAAAAGGCGTTTACCCCAACAAGCGGCTCGAACAACCCGTGAAAGCCAAGGCCCACTCGGTGTATCCACCGTGGGCGCTCCCGATGTTTGCCCCGTTTTTCGGTGCGGGAGATTTTGTGGTGGCGCGGATCGTTTTGCAGTGGCTTAGTTTGGCAGGTCTCGCCGTGATGATGTGGCTCGGTTGGCGGGAACTCGCGCCGCACGGTTGGCAGGCGGGCTTGCTTGGTGCGGCCATGGCGATGGCCATCTCGGGGAATTGCAGCGCCATCGCACTGGGCCAGTTTTCGATTCTTTGCGCGGGACTGCTCGCCGCGCAGGTGCTGGCGATGAGGGGCAACCGACAGATTCTTGCCGGAGCTTGCTGGGCGTTCGCGATGATCAAGCCGCAGATCGCGCTGCCATTCGCCTTGCTGTTTTTGCTCGAACGGCAATGGCGGGGATTGATCACGGGCGGGTTGGTCTTGGCTCTTCTTTCGGCGGGGGCCTTTTGGTGGACCGGCGTGTCGCCTCTGGACTTTTTCGCTGCGGGACCCGCCACCGAGAAACTCCGCTTCGTGCGTGATTCCGGTTATGTGGGGACGCTGTGGATCGAATGGCTCGACCTCCCGCCGCGTGCGGCCACAGGCATCGCGCTTGGTGTGTTGGGACTTTGTGGAATCACGCTACTGTTGCGCGACTGTCGGGGAAGAATTCCGCTCTTAAACGCCGCCGGAGCCTGCGCGATGCTCGGGTTCGTGTTGTTCTACCATCGCCAATACGACAATCAGATACTGGTTCCTCTCATGCTGGCGATGGCTGCCGTAGCTCTTCAGGAAAAGACCATTTTGGCAATCGCTTTTGCCGCCTTGTTAGGACTCTCGTTGTATCTGCCCGCTGGCATGGTAGCGGGGAGCGAGGCGCTGTCGGTCTTGTCGTTTCTGGCGCCTGTGGCTGGGGCGGGATTCTTGGTCGTGCGACGATCGTCCGCCCGCGCTACGATTCAGTTCCTCCGGCGCATGCGCTCCAAAACAAAAATCGCGTGACCGCAAACCCAGCCGATGGTCGCGGCGAGGTAGTAGAAAAGATGCAGTGGAATTGCTCCGAGCGCCAGGGGCCATCCCTCCTTGCGGGCCAAGAATTGATAAAATCTCCGGTTGAGGAAAATAGCTCCGGCCAGACATGCGGTAGGGATCGCCAAGAGCCATGGTGAAAAAAAAGCGCCGCCAAAAGAAGCGAGTGCGGCCAAGACCAACAGAGCACTCCAGCGCGAGCGGGTGTCGATGTTGAGGTCGTTATCAAGTCGGTTTTCACGAAACAGCAGGAGCGTCCAGGGAATGGCTCGTCGGACGATGTCGGTGAAAACCAAATCGTGCCAGGTCCATTGTTTGAGGTGCTTGATCTGCCACGAGGGATCGAGCGCGATGCGGTGCCCGGCGCCCCTGAGTTTGTAGCCGAGGGCGATGTCTTCGATGCAGGGACGGCGGTAGGTCTCATCGAACCCACCGACTTGCCGAAAAACCTTGGCCTCACAAATTCCGCAAGCGGCCCAAAACGATTGGGCATCCCGCCGGGCATTCTGGTGCGTAAAGTGGTGGAGCAAATTCCGGTAGCGTGAGACCAAGCCAGGCGCGGCTGGCTGGTCGTCATAGGAACCCATTGCCGCAACCGTCCGGGAGGTGTCTCCAAGGGCGCTTAAAGCCCGGGTAACATGATCGCTTGCCACGGCAACATCTGAATCTAGAAAAGCCAGCCAGCGGCCGCAGGCTTTCGCTGCTCCGGCATTTCGTGTGGCCGAAACACCGGGTGCCTCTGGCAGTTCGAGAGTTTGAAATCCAAAGTTTCCGGAGGCTTCCTTGATTTTGGAACACGCCCCATCGATGGCAACGATCACTTCCAAGGGCGGGGGATTCAGTTTTGCAACAGATGCAAGGCAGGCCCGCAGCATCGGCCCATCCCTGTGGGCGGTGACAATCAGGCTGACTGAGCCAGTGAGCAGGTCTGCCGGAACTGGATGGGGGATTGGAGCCTCGGCTCCAGCGGGGAGGACGCCATCCATCGCGGGTTCCGAAATCAGAAGCAGCAGCGGGCGATGCGGGCGAGTCCCTCGTCCACGGTGGCATCGTCCATCGCGAAAGAGATGCGCAGGCACTCGTGGCGGTGCCGCCAAGTTGGATCGGGATCGCCGAAGAAAAAGTATTCGCCGGGGACGACCAGAACCCCGTCGGCTTTCAGCGCTTCGTAAATCTCCCGGGACGGCCGGCGGGAACCCTCCATCCACAGCCAGAGGAAAAATGCGCCTTCGCATTCGTGCAGGCGGTAGGGGGCGGAGTCTGGAAAATGGCGGGCCACGGCGTCGAGGGCGTGGTCACGCTTGCGCCGGTAGAATGGCTGCACGACCTCGCGGCTCAAGCGGGCGATTTCCCCATTCGCTACCAGGGGGGCAGTCATGGCCTGGCCGAAATTCCCGTTGGCAAGTCCGGTGACCGCCATCATCGACGAGACGGCTTGCGCGATCTCGGGCGGTCCCACCACAAAGGCGGTGCGCGTGCCGGGCAAACCGAATTTCGAAAGGCTCATGACATGCACTGTGTGGGGCGTCCACAGCGAGGTGGCGGGGCGGTGAACCACACCGGGAAAAGGCAACCCGTAGGCGTTGTCGATGAGCAGAGGGATATCGTTCAAGGCGGCCAGGTCGGCCAGGTGCCGCATTTCCGCATCGGTCAGGAGGTTTCCGCTGGGGTTGGTCGGGCGAGAAACGCACAGGGCGGAGGTCGAGGAGTCGATCGCCAGCGCGGAAAAATCCACAGCATACTTGAAGCGGTGGTCGCCGAGGGTTTCGATCCAGGGACGCGTGGCGGTGAACATGCCGGGTTCCAGCCCCTGGTCGGCATAGCCGATGTATTCGGGAACGAGCGGAAAATGAATGCGCGCCGGGGAACCGTCGGGACGTGTGCCCCCGAAAAGGTTGAAGAGAAAATAAAAAGCGGTTTGCCCCCCCGGTGTGATAGCGATGTTCTCTGCGGTCACGTCCCAAGCAAGTTCCCTGTGCAAGAGATCGGCCAAGGCTTCAAGGAACCCGGTATTTCCGCGCGGCGGATCGTAGATGGCGGTGGTCCGGCGCAGCAGCTCCCCGTCCGAGGCAATCGCCTGCAAGCGCTCCGCCCAGAGGCGCTCAAGTTCGGGAATATGCGCGGGATTGCCGCCACCCAACATGAGGGGGGAGGGGCCCCGGCCCGAGAGAGCGGAGCCCAGATCGTGCATGAGCGATTCGATCCCGCTGCCGCGGGATACGCGTTGGCCGATACGGGAGAACCTCACGCGGGGGAAGGGTTCAGACCGGGATTACTCGGTGATAATGTCCTTGTAGGTCTTGCCGGCGGGGATCATCGGCAGGACGTGCTCGGTGTAGGGCACCATCACGTCAAGAAGATAGACCTCCTTGGAATCCAGCATGCGCTTCATGGCGGCGGGCAGGTCTTTTTTGTGAAGCACCCGTTCGCAGGTCACTCCGAATCCCTTCGCGATTTCCACGTAGTCGGGATAGACTCGCTCTAGATCGCGGGGGTCGCCGAGGAACGTATGTCCCCGGTTGCCGCCGTGGAAGCGGTCTTCCCACTGAACGACCATGCCGAGGTGCTGGTTGTTCAGGATAATCGCCTTCGCCGCGATGCCCTCGATGTGGGCGGTCGCAAGTTCCTGCACGTTCATCAAAAACGATCCATCGCCGTCGATATCCACGACGTGCTTGTCCGGACAGGCGACCTTGGCGCCCATCGCGGCGGGGTATCCGAAGCCCATGGCTCCCAAACCGGCGGAGGTGATGAAAGTGCGTGGTTTTTCAAAATCATAAAACTGTCCAGCCCACATCTGGTGCTGGCCGACACCGGTCGTGATGATTGCCTCGCCCTTGGTCATTTGGTGAAGGAGCTGAATGACATGCTGGGGCTGGATCGCATCCTCGGTGTCCTTGAAGGAGAGTGGATGTTCTTTTTTCCAGGCGTCGATCTGGCGATACCAGTCCGAAAACCGGGTTTGCGACTTGGCAACACGCTTGAAGCCCGATTCCGCAAGCATTTTGTTCAAGCGGCCGAGTGCGTATTTCAAATCGCTGAGGATCGGCAGGCGGACGGTCTTGTTTTTGTTGATTTCTGAATTGTCGATGTCGATGTGAACGATGGTCCCGTGCTCACAGAATTTTTCCACCTTGCCGGTGACCCGGTCGTCGAACCGCACGCCGATCGCCAGGAGGAGGTCGGCTTCGTTGACGGCATTGTTCGCGTAAACAGTGCCGTGCATGCCGAGCCACTTGAGCGAAAGCGGATGCGACTCGGGGAAGCAACCGATCCCCATGAGGGTCGTGGCCACCGGAATTTGGGTGCGTTCGGCGAACTCAAGCATTTCCGCCGAGGCGTTGCCGGTGATGACTCCGCCGCCGCAGTAGATCATCGGCGCTTTCGCGGAGGCGATGAGGTCGAGGAGTTCCCGCAACTCCGTATCGGCGCATTTTTTCTCCGGGCTGTATCCGCGGATCGAAATCTTCGACGGGAACTCGGGGATGGCGGTTTGGTTTTGGATGTTTTTCGGGATGTCGATGAGCACCGGTCCCGGACGGCCGGACTCGGCGATATGAAACGCCTCTTTGACGATGCGCGGGATTTCCTTGATATCCCACACCAGGTAGCTGTGCTTCACGATCGGCAGTGTCATGCCGAAGAAGTCGGTTTCTTGAAAGGCTCCGCGTCCGATCATCTCCTGCGGAACCTGGCCGGTGATGGCGACCATGGGGATCGAATCCATGAACGCATCGGCAATTCCTGTCACAAGGTTGGTGGCACCGGGGCCCGAGGTGGCCATGCAAACACCCGCCTTGCCGGTGGCGCGGGCATAGCCCTCCGCGGCAAAGACCCCGCCCTGCTCGTGGCGCGGGAGGACGGTGCGGATTTTCTTGGTTTTCGTGAGGGCCTGGTGAATCGGCATCGAGGCGCCTCCAGGGTAGGCAAAAATGACATCCACGCCCTCGCGTTCGAGGCAGGCAACGAGGATTTCCGCTCCATTCATGGCCTTGCCCTTGGCGGGCGCAGCGGCTTCGGATCGGGCGGCGGCGGATTTTTTGGTCTTCATAAAAGGTCGAATCGAGTCGGCGAATGTAGCGGGTTGGGGATTGGGATGGCGAGTGAAAAGTCCCCGCTCAGACGTTGAAGCGGAACTCGATCACGTCGCCGTCCTGAACCACGTATTCCTTGCCTTCTAGGCGCAATTTGCCCGCCTCGCGCGCTTTTGCCTCCGATCCCAACGTGATGAGATCCTCGAAGGAAACGATCTGGGCGGCAATGAAACCGCGTTCAAAGTCGCTGTGGATCACACCGGCGGCGGCCGGAGCCTTGTCGCCCGCGTGGATCGTCCAGGCGCGGGTTTCTTTCGGGCCTGTGGTCAGGTAGGTGCGCAGGCCGAGCAGGTGGTAGGCGGCACGGATGAGTTGGCTCACGCCGCTGTCGGCGACCCCGAGACCGGCCAGGAATTCCCGGGCCTCCTCCGGCGGCAATTCGGCGAGTTCGCTTTCGATCTGCGCGCTGATCACCACGGCTTCGCAGCCGAGTTGGCGTGCGGCATAATCGCGCACCGCGGCGACGTGCTTCGATGCCGGGGACTCGCCGTCCATCGAGGCGAGGTCGTTCTCGCCCACGTTGCAGGCGAAGAGCGTGGGCTTCGAGGTGAGGAGAAAGAAACTTTTCAGAAGGTCCTTTTCCTCGGCGGCGAGTTCGAGCGTGAGGGCGGGCCGGCCCGCATCAAGATGGGGAAGGAGTTTTTCCGCCAGGGCGATTTCCAACTTGGCGGTTTTGTCGCCGCTGCGGGCCGCTTTCTGGTTGCGTTCCGCGCGCTTTTTCACCGCCCCGAGATCGGCCAGGATGAGCTCGGTGTTGATGATTTCAATATCGCGCACCGGATCGACCGATCCAGACACGTGGTGGATGTCATCGTTTTCAAAGCACCTCACAACCTGGATGATGGCGTCCACTTCCCGGATATGGCTCAGAAACTGGTTGCCCAGGCCCTCGCCCACGCTGGCTCCCGCCACCAGACCGGCGATGTCCACAAACTCGATCGCCGCCGGCAGGATTTTCTCCGACTTCGAGAGGTCGGAGAGCTTTTGCAATCGGTCGTCCGGAACGTTCACGATGCCGACGTTCGGCTCGATGGTGCAGAACGGAAAATTGGCCGCCTGGGCCTTGCGGGTGCGGGTGACAGCGTTGAAAAGGGTGGATTTCCCGACATTCGGGAGGCCGACGATTCCTGTTTTGAGCATGGCCGCAGAGAATCGGGGGGCGCGGGGAAAAGAAAAGCCTGATCTTAGCGGCGAAGGCGTTTCAGCGTGTTCTGGAGGTCTCCCTCCGTTTCGCGAAGATGGCCGGCGAGTTGCTCGATCGAGATGGCCGAACCACCGAACGACTCCGCGGTGGTGCGCTCCATGTGGTCGTTTGTGGCGACCGTCACCTCGTGTCCGGGAGCATATTTCACGACCAGACGTTCGATCAGCGAGTCCGCGGTTTGGCCCGATTTGGAGTAGAAAACCGCGATGCCGTAGGGCTCTCCGGCGCTGGTGGCCTTGGCTCCACGGCCGTCAAAGACCACGGCGACTGTCCAGTCCGAGGAATCCTGCAACCGTGTCAGCGAGTGGATCAAACGCTCGCGGGCCGAGGCGGAGTGCCGGGCGTGCAGCGTGGAAAGGTCGGCGCTGGCAAAAATGGCACTGTGTCCATCAACGATCAGAATTTTCGGTTTCATCTCCGGGCAGGATGCGGGTGCCAAGGCGCTCGATGCCCGCACGGGCGAACGTGCTGGGCGGATAGGTCTTCCGGGCTTGCAAAAACCACGCCAGCGCGGGCCCAGTGTGCCCTTTTTCCTCGAGCGAAGAGGCCTTCTGAAGGGTCTGGACAAACTCGGCCGCCTGGGTGGTGAGATCCGCCCGCAATTGGTTCAATTCCGGATCATCGGGAAACTCGCGGTGGGCGGTCTCCAGACTTTCCCAAGCGCCGGAGGGGTCGCCACGGGAGGAGATTTCGCGGGCCTTCACGATCGCAGTCTCAACGGCCGCCATCTTTGTGAGAACGTCGTTGAGCTGTTTTTGCTTTTCCGGAAAAAGCGCCGCGGCGGCGATGAAGCGAAGCTTGTCGTTGTAAATTTGGCGATGGTTGTTCTGGCTGAGCAGGCGGTCGAAATCGTTCATCGCCTGTTGCTGAATGTCGGATTGGTTGAAGATCGTGGTTCCGACCTCGGCCAGCGCGGGATTGCGGGGCCAGATTTCCGCCGCTGCGCGGAGTTCGTCCTCCATGGCTTTTTTGTCCCCCGAGACGGCGGCGTTGCGGGCCTTGGCAAGGTGCATCGCGCTGATCGTTTTTGCGGTTTCGATTTTCGCAAGCGGCTTGCTGGAATCGAAGTCGGCGGCGACCGCCTCGATTTCATGCACCAGCTTTTCGGCCCGCGTCAGGTCGTTCACCTCCAAGGCGGCGAGGAGTTCGTTCGACTTCTGGGTGAATGCCAGGGCACGCCTCTTGTCCTCGCGCGGGAGCAGTCGCACGCTGGGCATGTATTCCCCGATGGCGAACGTCTCGGCAAGCCGCTCGGTGGCGCTTTGCATTTCGCCCTGCTCGAGCAGGAACTTGTAGGCCTGCACGCCCTCGTTCACGTCGCGGATCGCCTCGTTCGCAAGACTGTCGATCTGGCTCAGCGAACTCACCAGCTTGCTCACTGTCTGCGCGGCCACCGCGGCCCCGCCGGTGAGACTTTCCACGCTGAAGTTTTCGATTCCCATTTTGGCGCCCCGGGCGGAAAACGACCCGCCGTTGCGGGCGCGCGGGCTGTTGTAAACATTCACCTGGGTGCCGTTGCCCGCCGACGCGCCGGCTCCCACATCCTGTTCGACCGTGCCATCCCCTGCGGAAACGCGGGGGTCGAGTTCGGCGTTGATTTTCGCCTGGCCGGCGTCCTTGTTGACCGGCAGGCCGTCGATCATGCGTTTGTAGACATCGATCGAATTGTCCCCGTCCGGATAGATGGCGCGGTAGAAACGGTTCGCAATGATCACATGTTCGAAGCGGCGCGTGGCGAAATACTGCATGATAAGCGCCTGCAGGTGGCCGCGGGTGTTGAGTTCCACCATGGCGATGCGGAGTTTGTTGTTTTCGATCGTTTGGGTGATGTCGCTCAGAACCCGGCGGGTCGTGGCCATGCGGGCGTCGCGCTCGATCTTCTGGTTTTCTTGAAGGACGGCGGAGTCGTTTGTGCTGGTCGTGGTCGACAGCAGGGAGGTGCGGGCCGCCATTTGATTGTTCCACTCGGCGGTGCCGCGCTGCTTTTCGAGCAGGGCGTTCTCGCGCTTGATCTGCTCGATGGTGTTCAAGCTCGACCTTGCGGCATGGATGGCATCCGACATCGTGCGACAGAGGTTCGCGTCGTCGGGGTATTCGGAGGCCTTTTTCAGGAGGGAAAAAGCCTGGTCGACATTGGCCTTGGTTGCTTTGCCAGGTGAGAGAAGATCGAGAATCCGGTCGATGGTCTCGCGGTAGCGGACGTCGGCCTCGCCGGTGGCTGGTGGCGCGTTGAGGTATTTTTCAAAGCGTGCCCGGAAAAGGCGGTTGTTGTTGATATTCCAGAGCTTTCCATCGTAGGCCACGACCTCGCTGCCGGGATCGAAGGCCGGAATGTCGCGACCGATAAAGCCCTCGTTCATGCGGGGCGGGCGGGAGGCGCCTTGTCCGGCGTCGCCTCCATTCTGGCCGAGGGCCAGAAGGGGCAGTGCAAGGAGAGCGGCGAGGGGTGTTTTCATGATTTGGTGACTTTGGTGGCGCGCAAGAGGCCCTCCTCGTCGACCTCAAGCACGAATTCGAGGCGCTGGGCTTTTTGAATATTCAAGTCCGATTGCTCGCGGGGCACCACCACGGGAAGAAGAACCTCGCCGGCCTGCACTGAAATCAAGCGGCCATTTCCGGGTGTCCAGACGAGCGAGTCATCCACGATGCCTTGCAAGCGGTAGGTGTTGCCTCGCAGGGCGAGGGCGTTGTCCAGATAGTCGCGTGGTTCCAGAAGGGGAATCGTGCGCGCCTGGCCTTCGCCGGACCCCCGGAAAAAGACAAACCCGCCGGCCGCGAGGCAGAGGATGACAATTGGAAAAACAAACCGGGCCGGACCCGAGGGGGACTTGCGATGGCGCGCCATGGGTTATCCATAGCCCCGCGCGAAATGCGCTTCAAGGGGCAATGCGGGCCGTGGAAGACGCGGGGTTGCGAATCCAGATTTCCACACGGCGGTTTTTGCGGCGTCCCGCCTCGTCGGAATTCGAGGCCACGGGCAGGCTGGAGCCGAATCCCTCGACATGACGGGCCTGAAGGCCTCGGCGCTCCAATTCCGCAGCCACAGTGGCGGCGCTGTGCAGCGAAGCCGCCAAGTCGCCACCGGGAGTGCCGGTATCCTCGTGGAAACCAACCAGCACGATCTCCCGCCCCCTGTTCTCGGGCAGGGCCATCAACTCGACCAGACGGGCGAGATCGCGCTGGGCCTTGGTATCCGGTTGGCTGCCATCGGGTGTAAAACGCACATTCAAGCTCACGCGCTCGGCACCCTCCAGAAGCTGCTTGTAGCGCTCTGGAGCGCGTGCGGGGAGGAGTCCCGGTTGAACGGCCGGGGTTTGCTTCACGAAACCCTCGCGGCTCACGATGTCCTGCCCCTCGGAGCCGGCAACAAAGTCCAGAAAGTCGCGGGTCCACGGGTGGGAGTTCGATTCCGGAGTGTAAAAATAAAGTCGTCTCGACAAGGCATAATCCTCGGTGGCCACGGTGAAGCGCGAGGGGATCTGTGCCGGCGACTCCCCGTCGCCGATGGCCAGCGCCTTGCAGTCGAGAATATAGGGCAGGCCGGCAAATCCAATGGCGTCGGGGTCGGCGGCCACCGCCCGGGAGAGTTCGGTGCTGTCCTCGTAGCGGACGGCCGAGGGGGACAACTTGGCCGCGCCGAGAACCATCGACTGGAACGAGTCGAACGTGCCGGAATTCGCATCGCGGGCATGCAGGCGGATTGGCCCGGGGCGGGGGCGTCCCACCTCGCTCCAGTCGGTGGTCTTTCCCTCAAAAATCGCCGCCACTGTCTTGCGATCAAGCTCCGCAACGGGATTCGAGGGGTGGACAAGGATGGCCAGTCCGTCCAACCCCGCCACGTGCTCGCACGCGGGGGAGCGCATGTCCCCAAGACCGGTCCCGGCAAGGCTCCCCGCCTCGCTGTCCTTGACCGGGCTGGAGGACATGCCCAGATCGCACCGTTGGTCCCGAAGACCCGAAAATGCCGTGCGCGAGCCGTGGGCATGGATTTCCACCCGGGAACGCCGCCCGTTGCGCGCATCGGTGAATTCCACCTCTCTCTCGACACTTTGAGGTGTGGATCGGACTAGAATCTCGCGATGCCCCTTGCTTGCGAGATATCCCTCCACAAGTGACGGTGCGAGCTTTGAGCCGATCGTGTTGGATCCGTGAATTCGAAAGACGGGTTCCGCAGGTTTTTGAAAAAATAAAAAAGCGCCCCCGAGGACGGCCAAAAGCGCTGCGGCGGCGGCGATCATGGCTGGCTTCCACGGGCGCAGGGGTTTCGGCTCCTCCCCTCCGGCGGCTGGAGATGATGATAAAAAGCCCACGTCAATACGGCCGGTTTCTTCATCCGCCAAAAACTCCGCCGGGGGAGCGAGGCGCTGCGTGGGAGCCTGTCGCACCCCGGAAATCGCGTCCAGCGCCTGCAAGGCGGCGATGGCATCGACCGGCCGGGCTTCCGCAGCGCGCGCGATCAGATCGCCAACCCAGCGGGACAGTGCCGGAGGAATCTCCGGGCGGAGCGTCGACAAGGGTGTGGCGTGTCCCGCCAAATGGGCTTGCAGAATCTCGTTGGCCGATTTTCCGGAAAACGGAGGCAACCCGGCAAGGGCGAAGTAGAAAACACACCCCAGCGCATAAAGGTCGCTGCGCGCATCCACCGGGCCACCCTCCAATTGCTCGGGGGAAATCCAG
>CAMCXK010000056.1 GCA_945883435.1 Chthoniobacter flavus
GAATCGCCCCAACCGGTGTGAACGACGATAAGGTCGGGCCGCTCGCCTTCTTTTTTCAAGGCGGCGCAGACTCGCAAGGTGGCTTGGCCGCGGAGGGCATGTTCCTCCAGAAGGCGCACGTGGGGGTGGGCAGATTTTTCTGGGCGGCGGAATTTGTAACCCAAGAGCCGCGTGCCGGGCACAAGGGACTTCTGGCGTTGGATATTCTCAAGTTCCCCGATCCCAGTGACTTTGTGGCCTTGTTGGGCGAGGCTGCGGGCCAAATGCAGAAATTGGCCGGGAAAATTCGGGTGAATGAAGAGGATGTTTCGCGTTGGCATGGGATTCGCTTCCAAAAATTGATGTTGAAACCCGAGGGTCGCTTTCTACCTTTGACACGTCGCCTTGCCGATCTCCAATCGAATCGCGGCCGACCTCGCGATTCTGTGACGACCTCCCGCTAAAATTTTTTATGGCCACTCCCACATTCCTCAGCCTCGCCGATTTTCTGGCCCGCAAAGCCACCTTGGTCGGCGACTCGGGAGTGGACGCATTATCCTTCGTCCCGGCGGGCAGCGGCGTGGTTTTCAACGACGCCACGTTGGGCGGAATGACCGCTGCGTTGCCCAATGCCACCACGCAATTCGAGGAATTGGTTTTGCCGGACTTTGCCAGCAGCGTCACTTTGGGAGCCAATGCCATGGCGGTCGGCCTGCGATCCCTCTCCGGCGGCGCCCAGAACGATGTCATCCGGGCAACCGGTTACACGATCGCCGTAAGCCTCTCGGGCGGTGGAGGGAATGACACTCTTGGTGGAGGATCGGGCGCGGATACCCTGGATGGCGGCATCGGAGCCGATCGTCTTGAGGGGGGGACGGGTAATGATTTTTACCTCATTGATGATGCGGGCGATGTGGTGGTCGAGGGCACTGTGGCTGGTTCTGGCACAGACTCGGTTTTGGTCAACGTCAGCGGCGGTCATACGTTGGCTGGTAATGTGGAGCACGGAATCCTCGGAACCGGCGATCAACTCACGGGCAATGCGGTCAGCAATTCGCTCATTGGCAACGCCTCGGCAAACACGCTGAATGCCATCACGGGCACAGCCGGCGGAAACGACACCTTGACCGGGCTCGCGGGAGATGATTATTACGTCATCAACACCGGAGATGTGGTGATCGAGTCGGCCGGCGATGGCAATGATTCGGTGGAGGCCCGCGTGACCGGTTACGCGCTCGCCAATCATGTCGAGCACCTGATCCTTGGCACGGGCATCGTCTCCGGCACCGGTAATGCGCTTAACAACTCCCTCATCGGGAACACTTCCAACAACTCGCTCAACGGCGGAGCGGGGGTGGACTCGCTGATCGGCGGAGGGGGGAATGACACCTACATCCTCGACCAAAGCGGAAATTTCATTTTTGAAAACTCCGGGGAGGGCACCGATCTGGCGGTGGTCAACTTTGCCGGCGGCTATACCCTTGCCGATCAAGTCGAAAACCTTACCCTCGGCACTGGCAATGCGGGCACTGGCAATGCCTCCAATAATTCGCTCACCGGAAATTCTTTGGATAACACGCTGGACGGTGGGGGAGGCATCGACACGCTCGTGGGGATGGCGGGACACGATTTTTATGTGGTGGACCACGCCAGCGATGTCGTCACTGAGGGTTCCAATGCCGGAACCGACTCGGTCTTGGTTAATGTCAACGGAGGCTATCTTCTCGGAAACAACCTTGAGCATGGCATTTTGGGAACCGGAGACCAGGTCACGGGCAACGGATTGGCGAATTCCCTGATCGGAAACGGCTCGAGCAATACGCTCAATGGGGGCGCTGGCATCGATACCCTCTCCGGTGCGGGAGGGAACGATTACTACATCGTCGACCAACTTGCGGATTTGGTGCTCGAAACTTCCGGCCAAGGAATCGACTCGGTCCAAGCCAATGTGACGAATGCCACTTTGGCCGATCATGTCGAGTGGATGGTTTTTAATGGGACGGTGGCCCGGGGCACGGGAAATGCGCTGGATAACACGCTGCTCGGGAATTCCGTGGCCAACACGCTTGACGGCGGAGCCGGGGCCGACAGCCTCTCGGGCGGGGATGGGAACGATGCCTATTTTGTCGACCACGCGGGAGACGTTGTGCATGAGTTGTTGGCCCAAGGAACCGACACGGTCAACGTTTCTGCGATTACATCCTACACGCTTGGCAACCATGTGGAAAATCTTGTCATGGCGAGCACCGTCGTCGTGGCGGGAACCGGGAACTCTCTCGCCAACTCGATGGTCGGCAATTCCCTGGATAATACTTTGGATGGCGCCGGAGGCATCGATACGCTCGTGGGACAGGCGGGGAACGACTTTTACATCGTGGACCATGCGAGTGACGTCGTCACCGAGGGGGTGAACGCCGGCTCCGACTCGGTCTTGGTGAACGTCAGTGGCGGTTACTTGCTCGGCAACAATGTCGAGCATGGAATTCTGGGAACCGGCGATCAGATCACCGGAAATACCTTGGCCAATTTGCTTGTTGGAAATGGAGCCAATAATACACTCAATGGGGGCACAAGTGCCGCGATCGACACGCTTTCCGGAGGGGGTGGAAATGATTATTATGTCATTGATTCGCTTTTGGATGTGGTTCTTGAGTTATCAGGTCAAGGCACGGATTCTGTCATCGCAAATATCAATAATGCGACGTTGGCTGAGCATACCGAGTGGATGATTTTCGGCGGGGTTATTGGACGTGGAACAGGTAATGCTCTAGACAACACGCTGCTGGGCAATTCTGTTGCAAATACTTTGGACGGCAGCGCAGGGGCCGATAGCTTGGTCGGAGGCAATGGGAACGACGTTTACTTCGTGGACCATGTCGGAGACGTTGTTGTCGAAAATGCGTCTCAAGGAATTGATGTGGTTAATGTTTCCGGAATTGATGCTTATACGCTAACCAATAATGTCGAAAATCTTGTTCTTTCAGCCGGTAGTGGGCTTTCTGCAACTGGTAATTCTCTCAATAACAGCCTCGTTGGAAACTCATTAAACAATTTTCTCAGTGGAGCTTTGGGATCGGATACATTAGTGGCTTCGGCAGGGGACGATACGTTGGACGGCGGCGCGGGGCTGGACTCAATGGTTGGTGGATCTGGTAACGACCTCTACATTATGGATTTGGCAACCGATATCGTGCTTGAGGGACTTAATCAAGGCACTGATTCAGTGCGCGTGGAATTTAACAACGCCACTCTGGCAAACAACGCCGAGGTCCTGATTTTGGGATCTGGAGCAGGTCTTCTCACGGGAACTGGTAATACATTATCTAATACATTAATCGGAAATTCATTGGGTAATACTTTAAACGGAGGAGTCGGTTCGGATTATCTCATCGGGGGGGGCGGTAACGATTACTACTTGGTCGATAATGGCACCGATAACATTCTTGAGCTTGCATCCGAAGGCACGGACAGTGTGCTTGCGAATGTCAACAATTTTAATATCTCGGATCATATTGAATATCTAATTTTAGCAAATACTGGGTCTATCTTATCTGGGCATGGTAGTGCCACTGATAATTTTGTAATTGGCAATTCTTTTAATAATACGATCACCGCTGGCAACGGGAATGATACGGTTGATGGTGGAGTCGGTAATGACTCAGTGGATGGCGGGATCGGAGACGATTCGCTCTCGGGAGGACTCGGAAATGACACGCTGGCTGGAGGATCCGGTAATGATATACTTGACGGCGGCGTGGGCGCCGATCGGGCCTCTGGCGGGCAGGGGGATGACCTGTATTTTGTGGATTCCACGTCGGATGTCGTTGTCGAGTCTGCTTCGCAAGGGATTGATTCCGTATTGGCATCGATCTCCGGTGTCACACTCGGAGCCAATGTGGAGTATCTGGAGTTGACCGGCACCGCGGTTGCAGGCACCGGAAATACCGCCGCCAACACGCTGGTCGGAAACTCGCTCGGAAATTCGTTGGACGGCGGAGCGGGCGTAGATTCCCTCGTCGGGGGGTCTGGAAACGATACCTACTTTGTGGATCAAGCCACCGATGCCATTCTGGAGGAAAATATTGTGGGGAGCGGGGTGGATATTGTTTTCTCCACAGCCACCACCTATCTTCTGGGCGACAATCTCGAAGCGCTCGTTCTAGCGGGTTCTGCGCGGGGCGGCACGGGAAATGAATTGGCTAATACGCTGACGGGCAATTCGCTTGCGAATACACTGATCGGAGCTGATGGCGCCGATACTTTGTCGGGACTGCAAGGCAATGACACGCTGGACGGGGGGGAAGATGCCGCCGCTGATAGCTTGGTCGGTGGAGTCGGCAATGACTACTACATCCTTCGATCCGGGGACATTCTGTTGGAGAACTCCGCCGAGGGAACGGATAGTGTGCTTAGCTATTTGACCTCCACCATCCTCGGCAACCATTTGGAGCACTTGATTCTTGGCACGGGAGCCATCAGCGGCACAGGAAATTCCCTGAACAATTCTCTCCTCGGCAATGCGGAAGGTAATACTCTGGCCGGCGACTCCGGGGCCGACACGTTCGCAGGGGGAGATGGCGACGACTACTATGTGGTCGCCGATGCGACCGACCGAGTCATCGAAGCGGTGGATGCCGGCTTGGACACGGTTTTGGCAAGCCACAACAACCACATATTGGCCAACCATGTCGAGAATCTCGTTTTGGCCCAGCAAGCGGGTGTTCTCAACGGATCCGGAAACAGCTTGGATAATTTTCTCACCGGAAATTCATTGAATAACTCGCTGACGGGTGCCGGAGGGAACGACACCCTGATCGCGGATGCCGGAAATGACACTTTGCAAGGCGGCACGGGGGATGACAGCCTCGTAGGGGGGGGAGGGAACGACATTTATTATGTGGATTCGCTCTTCGATTCGGTGCTTGAGGTCTCTGCCGGAGGGACCGATAGCGTGGTTGCTTCGGTGGAAGGATATGTTCTGGCCGATGAGGTGGAGTATCTTCTGATCAACGGTGGATTTTTGTCGGGTTCGGGAAACAGTGGACACAACACGGTGGTCGGCAACATCGGTCACAACTCGCTGGAGGGGCTCGGCGGAAATGACACGATCTTGGGAGGTTCGGGCGACGACACTCTTCTGGGGGGGGGCGGCGACGACAGCTTGGTGGGTGGCACCGGTGATGATTTTTACGAGGTCGATTCCGCCTCCGACGTTATTGTGGAAACCTCTGGAGCAGGTGCCGATACGGTCCTGGCGCACTTGACCGCTTATTCTTTGGGCTCCAATTTGGAGCATTTGGTGCTCGGAGCCGGAGCGATCTCGGGAACTGGAAATGCCTTGGCCAATAGCATTCTTGGAAACGCTTCAGGCAACTCGCTGGATGGTGGTGCCGGTGCGGATACTCTGGCCGGCGGTGACGGTCACGATACTTATTTTGTGGATTCTCTTTTGGATGTTCTGGTTGAGTCGGATGGCGAAGGAAATGATGTCGTCATCACGGGACTGAACGGATACCAGTTGGCCACCAATCTCGAAGGATTGCTCCTCACGGGCTCTGCAACCTTGGGCTATGGAAGTGATCAAGATAACACACTGACCGGAAACACTATTTTGGCCAATCGTCTTGAGGGCCGTGGCGGTAATGATACCTTGGTCGGAGGAAGCGGGGCGGACTCGCTGGATGGAGGAAGCGGGGCGGATTCTCTGATTGGGGCGGCTGGCGATGACTTTTATGTGGTGGATGATCCCAATGATCGCATTTTTGAAACCTCCGGCACCGACTCGGTTTTGGTAAACGTGAGCGGTGGCTACACCTTGGATGCCGGTTTGGAACATTTGCTTCTTGGAACTGGAGACTCGGGAATTGGGAATGCTGGAAACAACTCACTCATCGGAAATTCCTTAAACAACACCCTTAACGGATTTGGTGGAGTGAATACTCTGATCGGCGGTTTGGGTGATGATTACTATGTCGTCAACAGCCTGAGCGACATCGTGATCGAGTTGGCAGGTGCGGGGATTGATACTGTGGTATCCAATGTCGATGGTTATGTTCTTGGAGCCCACATTGAAAATTTTGTGGCCAGTCCCACAACGATCTCCATCGTGGGTGGAGATGGTTCCAATCTACTGGTTGGAAACGCGTTGAATAATTCAATTGATGGAGGCCTTGGTGCGGATACCATGGTCGGCGCGGGAGGAAACGATTTTTACCTCGTGGATGACTTGGGTGATCAAACGGTGGAAAACGCCAGTGAGGGCACTGACAGTGTCTTGGCAAACGTGATTTCCTACACTTTGGCTGACCATATGGAGGTTTTGGTGCTGGGAACCCGCGGTATCACGGGAATCGGCAACTCCTTGAATAATACATTGATCGGGAACTCCACATACAATTCGCTTTCCGGCGGTGATGGGAGTGATTGGTTGGTTGGAACTGGAGGAGCCAATACTTTGAATGGGGGAACCGGTGCTGACACCATGATTGGCGGTGCGGGAAATGACTACTTTGTGGTGGACAATGCGGGAGACAGTCTGGTCGGAGGTGGCGGTAATGACGGTGTGATTGCCATGTTCAATTACACACTTTCTGCGGATTTCAATGTTCTTGTCCTGGGTGGAACAGCCGCGACGGGCACTGGCAATGCCAATAACAATTCTCTTACGGGCAACTCGATGGACAATACCCTTGCAGGTGGGGGCGGGGCCGATACCATGACCGGACGCGGTGGAAACGACTATTACGTCGTGGATAGTGCGGACGATTTCGTCATCGAGGCTTCCCTCGAGGGCTACGACTCGGTCGCCTCAACCATATCCACCTATACTTTGACGAACAATGTCGAGATATTGGTTTTATCCGCCGGAGCCGAGGATGGGGTTGGCAATTCCATGGCCAACACGCTCATCGGCAATGCTGATCAAAATTTTCTCACGGGAGCCGGTGGGAGGGATTCGCTCACCGGAGGGGCTGGAAACGACTCGCTGTTGGGAGCATCCGCCACTTCCAGTGGGGGGCGGGGTGAAATCGATACCCTGACCGGGGGAAGCGATTCCGATGTCTTTATTTTGGGAGTGGCCGCCGGAGTGCTCTACAACGACGGTTTGACGACGAATTCCGGCTTGGCGGATTATGCTTACATTACCGATTTTACCCCAGGTCAGGACGTGCTCCAACTCAAGGGAGCCGCATCCTCCTATTATCTGGGGGCCCATAGCGTGTCGGCTCTCGCTGCCCATCAAGGACTTTTCTTGGAAACTGGAACGACGGATGAATTAATCGCAATTATCCAGACAGGCGGAGGAGCCCTCACGGCTGCCAACACGATTCAAAATGCCGTTTTTGTTTGATTTTCCCAAGCTTCCGGGCGGATTCAACGGTCAAGCTAGGAGCCGGAGCAAGCGCAGAGCCCATAGGAACCCGCCGAGAAAAATCAGCGAACCTGCCAGTCCGATCCAGTCGATCCAATAATCCCGAAGTTTTGCGCGTCCGGACAGCACCAGTGATGGCCACGTGAAGAAGTCCAACAACAAAAGACGTTTGGAAACATCGTGGTCTCGTTTGTCCGCCGTGAGTTTCTCTTGATTCAACTCCTCCACCGTGTCGGCTTCGAAGCCCGCAAGCCGCAATTTTTCCTCCTCGCCAATTGGCGTATCCGCCCGCGCATAAAACTCTGCGACGGCCCGCGTGTCGTGCTGACGGGTGATCAAGGAAATCACAACCAGTGTCACCACTCCTGATCCGAGATACAAGGGAGTGGTCAGTTGAACCAGCATTTCAGGCTTTAAGCTGGCCAGTTCGGCGGTATTGACCTCCGGGGAGAGACCGATCAGTTCGTAGAGATCCGCAACGCGGGCAATCAGCCAAGCATAAATCTCCGGCCAGCGCGCCGCTGGCAGATTGCCGTAGTAAAACAGGGGAGCCATCACCATCGAGGCGGCGACCGCTCCGGTCCCGGTGGCACGCCGCCAAGTTAGAGCCGCCAGAACAGTAACCCCCAGCATCCCGCTGACTTGCTCGACGATGACCACCGCATGCACGATTCCCAACGGGGATGCCGCAACTATCCAACCCAGAAAAACCGAAAGTCCTGTGAAAACCCGCGCCATAAGCAGGTAGTGAGCCGGAGAGGCAGTTCGCACCAAGTAGTTTTTGTAAAGATTGTTCACCATATTCCCTCCGAACGACAGCATCATGCCCGCGATGGTGCTCATGACAGCGGCCAGCATTGAGGCGACCATCACACCCCGCAGGCCAGAGGGAAGGCTTTGTAAACAAGCCATGGCAAAAACATCGTCGGGTCGGATTCCGGAAACGCTGGCACCACCGAACAAGGCGATTCCAAACAAGCCGGTCAGTCCCCAGCCGACGGTGCAAAAGCGCTTGCCCAAGTTTCCGACCAATGCGAGGCGTGCGGCCATTTCATTGCGGGCGCCACCGGATCCGCCCCCATAAACGATCGGAGCGGAAAAAAACAAACTGACTGCAAACCAGAAGAGCCAGATCGTTGGAACTCCAGAGGCACCGCCAAAAATTTCCCAGGCGCCGGGATTCACAGAGGCGATCCGCGCCGAGACCTCCGCAAGTCCCCCGACTTTCCAAACCATGAATGGCAGAAGGAGAAACGAGAGGACCAGAATCAAAACGCTTTGAAACATGTCCACCGCATACGCGGCCACCACTCCGCCGAGCAATGTGTAGAACAGCGTGGGAATAACCACCATCGCGATCGCGGTGTGGGTTCCAATGGCGGGGGATCCGTCGGAATTCGTGCCTGCCACGGCCGTGATCAAAATGGCAGCGGCTTTGATGCCGACTCCGAAGGCGAACGGGGCCACCAACACGCCATTGATCAAGTTGAACCATTCCATGACCCGCCCGTAGCGCATGCGGAAAAAGTCCACCATTGTAACGATTCGCAGCCTGCGCAGCACCGGTGGCCACATCCAGAACATGGGGGTGGCAAGGATGTAAGCAAGGGAAAGCCACATTCCTGAGAGACCATGGGTGTAGGTATTCGCCGCCACGGAAACCGGGTGGTTCGCATTGATGCCGCCGGCAAATGTGGAGGCGATCATCATGCCGGTTCCCAGTTTCCGGCTGCCGAGCAAAAATCCACCGGCATCGGTGATCCGCCGGCGGGCCTGCCAACCGATCCACACAACCGTGGTTGTGTAGGCGGCCACAATACACCAATCAAAAATCGAGAGTGTCATGGCTTGGAATTCACAACGACATCATCCACCAGAAACGAGCTGGCATCCGCAAAGGGCGCGCCGATGCCCAGTGGTCCCGGAGACCAGAAATTCGCATACCAGCGGTATTTTTCCCGGGCTCCGAAAACCTTGTCCCATTCGACCAGGCCCGGGCGGGATTCACTGAAAGAGCGGTCATCGTGCAGCGTCATCGACCAGTAGTCGCTGCCGTCCCGGCGCAGGATCAGTTCGTTGCCGCGGCGCTCGAGTTCGATCCGGTGCCATTCCCGATCGGGGAAAAAAGCTCCGCTCCATTTGCCGATGGGCTTGTCTCCCCACCCGGTGTAGCGCAAGCCACCGGGGTTTTGCCCGCCACCCAGCTGAAGGTAGACCTCGCGTCCGAAATAGAGATTCAAAAGGCTGTCCGGAGCCAGCAAGCGGGCTTGGAATGAAAGCAAAAAATCGCCATCGAATGTCCGGTTGGCGATGAGGCTTTTGGCTTCCCGCTTCTTGTAGCCTTCGCTGGGCAGCACCCGGTAGCGGGGATTGCCGCCTTCATCCCACAGATCCACCCGCCATTCCTCGGAGGTGCGGGTCCAGTTAGCCAAATCGCCAAATTCCGGGTGATCCGAAAAACGGGCACTGAAAGCGAGTTCCAAGGGCTGGGCCTCGGCTGCATCGCCATCCGCATCCGTCACCACAGCACGGAAGGCGGCCACTCCCGGACGCAAGGCCCATGGCGGGAGATCCACTTTCCAGGAACCGTCCGCCGCCGCTTTGGGCTTCGTGACCAGGCGCTCACCCAGAAACAATTCGACAGTGAGAGGTTTGCCCTCGGGATCGATTGCGGATCCGGATAAGGCAAGGGGTGCGCCGGCGGGAAGTTTTGTTCCGGCTGTTGGAGGTGGAAGGTTCACCACAGGCGGAGCCGATTTGGAGAGATGCAGCGGTCTCGAGTCCTCGCTGGAGCCACCCGAGGAATCGAGCGCCCGTGCGGAGAGAACCACACGCCCGCGCTCGAGGGGAGGCGTTTGAAATGTCCATCGATCCTTGTGCACCGGGGCGGTGCCGGCCAATTTTCCGTCAATGCGGATTTGAACCTCCGTGACAGTCGCCCCTGCGGGCGCGGTTGCCTCGCCCTGGATCGTCACGGGAAGGGGAGCTCCGGATAAAGCGGCTTGATCGCCCGGAGCGGTGATTTTCACGTGCGGTCTGGACCATCCCTCGACTTGGACGGCTTGGTGACCCAGATGATATCGGCGAGATTCGATTTGAAGCTGCCCGTCCCCCGGAGTCCCTTTGAAGTCCAGGCGTGGAAGCGCCGCATCCTTTCGCAACAGGCAGAGAGCCACCAGAAAATCGCCGTCTGCGGGGCCTGAAGCCGAGACATCGATCCAGTGATTGTGTGTGACCTCGGTGGCATGGTCTCCAAGCGGGGCGCTCATGGGCGATCCCCGCTGAAAGTCGCCGGTTCGAAAAACGGGATTGGCCGGGTAAAGCACGACTCCGACCAAGCGGTGTCCCGTGAGTTCGTTGGTAATGGTAAAAGTGTTGCCTGAGTGCGAAATCTTGTTGTAAGCGCCCTCATGGCCGAACCCGGGTGTGTTCAAGCGCCAAAACTTTCCATTGTCGGTGGTGTCCGCCACGACAAAAACCGCTTCGCAACCCGTTCCTGCCTCGTAGTCGGCAATGTATCGACGGATGTGATTTCCTGTTCCCACGTCCGAAAACGGCTTGGCCCGCGCCACGACAAATCCTCCGCCCGAGGCGCGCAGATCGGAATCGAGCCATTCGTGAATCTGGCTTTGAAAGCCGGCGGAATCCGGATCTGTGGCGAAGACCGTGCATTGGCCGCCGGCTTTGGAAGTGCGACCCGAGCCGGTGGTCCATGGCACACCCAGCCCCCAAATCCGGAATCCCAAGCCATCCGGCCCATTGTGTCCTCCGTCGGTGCGGCCGGTTTTAACCATGAATTGTGTCAGGATGTCTTGGCTCCCGGGTTCGGAAAAGTCCTTGCGCAGGCTGACCATGCCCCAGCGCCGGTCCGAAAACGTGCGGCCCAGGCCCTCGACAGCGGCGGGATTTTTTTCCAAGCCGTCCATGGGGTAATACAACAAGGCGTAAAGGCCCCCGCAGGAACTGCTGTCATACTTTTTGTCGCCTTTGGCTCCAAAGGTTCGATTGTAAAGCCACTTCAACCCCGGTTTGACGGCGTCGGCCGCGAAGGCAAACGCGAGATTGGCGGCGCCCTCGCCGATCCAATCCACATTGTCGTCTTGAAAATCGGGATGCAACCCGAGAAGGCCGGAATTCCTTTGCGGAAGAGCCATCAATCCATGAAAAACCGTCACAGGATTTTTTTCGACGGCCGGCACATTTTGGACAAAGCCCGGCTCGACAAGATGGCGGACAGCCAGAATCGCGGGGAACGTGAATTGCGAGGGATAAAGTGTGTAGCCATATCCCTCGGGGTTCCAACCCGCCGGTTCGGCATGGGTTCCGAGCGAGGTTTCGATATAGCGTTGCAGCGGCGACAGGGCTTTGGGGAGGAGTTCGCGCGCGCGGGGTTCATCACTGGCCAGCAGGGAAAGCACTGCTCCTCCGTAGCGAACCCCATACCAGTTGTTGCCGAATTTGTTGCCGCCCGGCCAGTCCGCTCCACCGGACTCCAGCAACGATTCCGCATTCGCAAGAAGCGCCAGAGACATGGCGCTGTTCAGGTCTTTTCCGACGTATTCCCCGGGGATGTCGTAGGTCTTGCCCTTCCAAACGACGCGACCGGGCACCGTCTGATTTTTCCAAGCCTCGAAACACAGGTCATAGCTCAAGGCCCCGCCCCGTGCGAGCGCCCCGCGGCGAAGCCCCTTCTGCTTGGGATTGGCCCAGAGATCGGGTTGCGCGATGTAGTGGAGCATTTCGTCCCGTGCCAGATTCGCCTCGGCCGGATCGCCCGTTGCAAGATACAGAATGGCGCTGTTGCCAAACTCTTTGTGAAATTTCGACCCAAACGGGTCTCCCCCATCGCGCATGAAGCGGATGGCACTCACGATTTCGCGTCCTTCGGGGGATGCGGCCCGTGACCTCAGGGCGGAAACGTTCTCGAGGCCCGGAAACAACCGGGGGTGGGTGGGTTCGCTTGCCAAAGCGGGCAACTGCAGAATGACGCATGCCGCCAAAGCGGTCGGGAGGATGTTCATGGAATTCACCCCTCGCTATGAGCGGAACCGGTTTATTTGGCAACCTGCAGCTGCGTCCCGCAGAGACGGGATTTGCGAAATTTAGAGCTGCCAAGCGGTGATGCCGGCGACGATCGTGCGGACGGCACGCCCGCGCCAGGTGTGTCCGTGAAAAGGCGTGTTTTGGGACAACGAGCAGGACCGGGACTTGTCAAATGTCCACTCGAGACCGGGATCGATCAGCGTGATATCGGCCGGCGAACCCTCGGCCAGGGTGCCGCGATCGAGCTTGAGCAGCTTGGCAGGTTCCGAAGTGAAAAGCGCAATCAAGCGGGGGAGGGAAATCGCCTGCCGTTTGTGGACCAGAAGGTCGTGAAAAATGGCGAACTCGGTTTCGAGGCCGGTGATTCCGAACGGAGCCTGGTCGATCTCGACCTCCTTCTCGTAGGAGGCATGGGGCGCGTGGTCGCTGCACAAAATGGTAAGGGTGCCATCGGCAATCCCCTCGATCAGTGCCTCCACATCCTCCGGAGCGCGCAGGGGAGGATTCATTTTAAAGTTGCTGTCGAAAGCCGCGAGTTCCGCATCGGTCAACGCGATGTGGTGGGGACACACCTCGCCGGAAATTTTGACTCCCCTCGACCGGGCCTCCCGCAGGAGGCGCACACTGCCTCCCGAGCTGATGTGCTGGCAGTGGATCGGGGAATCGCAAAGTTCCGCCAGCAGGATGTTGCGGGCCACGATCATTTCCTCCCCCGCCCGCGGCCAGCCCGGAAGGCCAAGGCGCAGGCTCCAGGAGCCTTCGTGCATGACGCCGTTGCCCACAAGGGAATAATCCTGGCAATGGTCCATGACCGGCAGGCCGAAGAGGCGGGCGTATTCCACGGCACGGCGCATGGTGCCGTGGTTTTGCACGCAGTGGCCGTCATCGGTCAGGGCGACGACCCCGGCGGCATGCAGCGACCCGGCGGGCGCGAGTTCCTCTCCGCGGAGGCCTTTGGTGATGGCTCCGGTGCAAAAAACATTCACCACCGCCTCGCGGGCGGCTTTTTCCCGGATCCATGTGATGGTCGCCGCGCTGTCGGCGCATGGCGAGGTGTTCGGCATTGCCACCACCGAGGTGAAACCGCCTGCCGCAGCGGCCCGCGTGGCGGAGGCGATGGTTTCCTTGTGGGATTGCCCGGGCTCCCGGAGGTGCACATGCAAATCGATCAAACCCGGAGCCGCCACCAGGCCTCGCGCGTCGATGGTTTCCACACCGGGACCGGGCCGGGGAGCGATGATTCGACCGCCCGAGAACCAGATGTCACCGGTCCCGTCGCGGTTGCTTGCAGGATCGATCACACGGGCGTTTGCGATGCGGAAGATGGTGTTCATGCCGGAATGCTGGATCCCCCCGCGCAGGCGTAAAGCACCGCCATGCGCACGGCAATGCCGTTGGTGACTTGTTCAAGAATCACACTTTGCGGGCCGTCGGCGACTTCGCTGTCGATTTCGACCCCGCGGTTCACCGGTCCCGGGTGCATCACGAGACAAGTCGGCTTCAAGCGGGCGGCGCGGGATTTGGTAAGACCAAAAAGCGACACGTATTCGCCGAGGCCCGGGAAAAATTCCTGGCGTTGGCGCTCGTGTTGGATGCGCAGAAGGTTGAGGACATCGGCCGAGGCCAGCACCTCGTCGATCGAGTGGGTGACGCGCACGCCGAGTTGCTCCAGGCTCTTGGGAACCAATGTCGGCGGACCCACCAGGGTGACCTTGGCGCCCAGTTTCCGCAACCCGAAGATGTTCGAGCGGGCCACCCGGCTGAATAAAATGTCGCCGACGATTGCGACTTCCACGCCCTCGATGCGGCCCAACTTTTCGCGGATCGTGAAGATGTCCAGCAGGCCTTGGGTCGGGTGCTCGTGGGCTCCGTCCCCCGCGTTGATGATGCTGGCGTCGAGTCGCCGGGCGAGGAAATGCGAGGAACCCGGGGAGCTGTGGCGAAGCACGATCATATCGGCGCGCAGGGCTTGCAGGTTCAAGGCGGTGTCCTTGAGCGTTTCTCCTTTTTGGAGGCTCGAGGCCGTTGCCGAGATGTTCACCACGTCGGCGCTCAAGCGCATGGCGGCAACCTCGAACGACGTGCGCGTGCGGGTGCTGGGTTCGACAAAAAAGTTCACGAGCGTTTTTCCGCGCAAAGCGGGAACTTTTTTCAAGCTGCGTTCGCCCACTCCTTTGAATGCCTTGGCGGAATCGAGCAGGAAGAGGATTTCCGCGGCCGACAATCCGTCCAGTCCTGTCAAATCCTTGCGACTCCACCCGCTCATGGGCACGCCTCCGGATGCACAAGTTGCACCGAGTCGCTTTCGCTGTCCGACTCCTCCAATCGCACCCTCACCCTGTCACCCGGGGCCGTGGGAATGTTTTTCCCCACGAAGTCGGCCCGCAAGGGAAGTTCGCGGTGTCCGCGGTCGACCAGCACGGCCAGTCGAATCCGCGCCGGGCGGCCAAATGAACTCACCGCGTCGAGCGCGGCCCGAACGGTTCGCCCGGTGAAAAACACATCATCCACAAGAATGAGTTCGGCTCCGTCGATCGCCACCGGGAGGCGCGTGGGTTGCAATGCCGCCACCCGGCGCCGGGTGGCCAGATCGTCACGGTGCATCGAGACATCGATGGTGCCGCAAAACAAAGGACGAGCACCGATCGATTCGATCAATGAGGCAAGGCGCACCGCCAAAACGGCTCCCCGCGTGGGGATGCCGGCCAGAACGAGAAGGCGGTCGTCGCGTGTTTGCTCGACGATCTCGTGCGCCATGCGACGCAGGGATTTTTCGATCGCCGTGGCGTCCATCACCGGGGACGGGCCCGCCTGTTGGGTGTTGTGCTTCATGGGTTCCTTCGCGGCCTCGCAGGGTCGCATTAAAGGACTGTCCAGTGTTATTATTTGGCGGATTCCTCCCGCAGGGCTTTCGCCCGGGTGGAGCGCCATCCGGAACGGTATTTTAAAATCCAGTCCAAGAGAGCCTTTTCAAATCCAATGTCGCGCCCCGCTTTTTCGCTTTCAATCCATTTGTGTCGAAGGATTTCGTCGCGCTCAGCCAGGAATTCTTTGTAAAGGGAGGAGTTTTTGACCAACTCAGGCATTTCCGCATGTGGAGGGTTCATGTTCGTTTGGAAATATGTCCGGAAATTTGGGAATGTCAATCTCGGACAAGGCCGGATCGACGTTCATAAATTCAGGATTCGCGGGTGGATTCCTCGACCGGTTGCTCGGGTTTGACGGCGACGACAAATCCGAGTTTTTCACCGTCTTTTTGCACCACGACCGAGTCGCCTGGTTTGATGTTTCCTCGCAGGACCTCTTCGGCCATCGGGTCTTCGATGTAGCGCTCCACGGCACGGCGCATCGGGCGGGCCCCGTAGGTCGGATCGTAGCCTTTGGCGATCAGAAACTCCTGGGCGGTCGGATCGAGCGTGAGGTGGATATCCTTGGATTTGACACGGTCGACCACTTTCGAAATTTCCAGGTCCACGATCTTGATCAGGTCGGGTTTTTCAAGGGTGTGGAAGACGATGATATCATCAAGGCGGTTGATGAATTCGGGTTTGAAGACGCGTTTTGCCTCGCCGAGGATTTTGTCCTTCATCACGTCGTAGGTGTCGGATCCCCCCGTGGGTGCTCCGAAACCGAGTGTGGTTTGTTTTTTGATGAGTTCCGCGCCGACGTTGGACGTCATAATGATGATGGTATTGCGGAAGTCGATTTTGCGGCCGAGCGAGTCGGTGATTTTCCCCTCTTCGAGAATCTGGAGGAGAAGGTGCATCACGTC
>CAMCXK010000057.1 GCA_945883435.1 Chthoniobacter flavus
GAACGGCTCGATCGTGATAGTGTCGCCATCGCGGAATTTGCGCATATAGAGCTGGCAAGTGGTGCCGCGGCCCGGGCCATGCGGGATGCCATTGATCGTCAGCGAGCAGGTGCCGCAAATGCCTTCGCGGCAGTCGGAGTCGAATTGGATCGGCTCGATGTTCTTACCGGTCAGGCTGGAGTTCACGATGTCGAGCATCTCGAGAAACGAGGCGTCGGCCGGAATATTGTCGGCTTCATAATCCTCCAGTTTGCCGGGGGAGCGGGGGTCTTTTTGGCGCCAGACTTTCAGGTGGAATTTCATAAGGCGGGTTACTTGTAGCTGCGCGTGGCGAGTTTCACTTGTTCGTAAACGAGAGGCTCTTTGATCAGTTGGGGCGTGTTGCCCTCTCCGGCGTATTGCCAGGCTGAAACGAAGGCATAGTCGTTGTCGTTGCGCACGGCTTCGCCCTCGGGGGTTTGGTGCTCGGTGCGGAAGTGGCCGCCGCAGGATTCGTCGCGCACGAGGGCGTCGAGGCACATGAGTTCGCCGAACTCGAGAAAATCGGCCACCCTCCCGGCGCGTTCGAGTTCCATGTTGATCCCGCCCGGTTCGCCCAGCAACTTGAGATCGCTCCAGAATTCCGCGCGGAGTTTTTGGATTTTTCCAATGGCTTCTTTGAGACCATCGGACGAGCGGGCCATTCCGCAATAGTCCCAGATGAGAAGGCCGAGTTCGCGGTGGAAGCTATCGACCGGACGCGTGCCTTTGATGTCGATGAGGGACTGGACACGGGCCTTGGTCTCGCGAACCGCCTGCTCGAAGGCCGGGTGGTTGGAATCCACTTTTTTCCCAAACTGGGTCGTGAGATAGTCGCCAATCGTGTAGGGAATGACAAAATAACCGTCCGCAAGGCCTTGCATGAGGGCGCTGGCTCCGAGGCGGTTCGCTCCGTGATCCGAAAAATTCGCCTCGCCGAGAACGTGGAGTCCCGGGATGTTGCTCATGAGATTGTAGTCCACCCACAGCCCGCCCATCGTGTAGTGGACGGCCGGGTAGATCCGCATCGGGCGTTCGTAGGCGTTTTCTCCGGTGATGTTGTGATACATTTCGAAGAGGTTGCCGTAGCGTTCCTCGATGGTTTTTTTGCCGAGGCGGGAGATGGCTTCGCTGAAATCAAGGTAAACACCGAGGCCTCCCGGTCCGACGCCGCGGCCTTCATCGCAGACCTCCTTGGCGGAGCGGGAGGAGATGTCGCGCGGGGCGAGGTTGCCGTAGCTGGGATATTTGCGTTCCAGATAGTAGTCGCGGTCCGCCTCCGGAATCGAGGAGGGGTCCTTGCCGCAATCCTCCTTGCGCTTGGGCACCCAGATGCGGCCGTCGTTTCGGAGGGACTCGCTCATGAGGGTGAGCTTGCTCTGATAGTCGCCACTGACCGGGATGCAGGTCGGGTGGATTTGGGTGAAGCAGGGGTTTGCAAAAAGCGCCCCTCGCTTGTGGGCACGGTAGGTGGCGGTGACATTGCACCCGCGGGCGTTGGTGGAGAGGTAAAACACGTTGCCGTAGCCGCCGGTGCAGAGCAGCACCGCATCCGCCGCATGGCTGGAGATTTCACCGGTGATCAGGTCGCGCACGACAATGCCTTTCGCGTGGCCGTCCACGAGCACGAGATCAAGCATTTCGGTTTTGGGAAACATTTTCACGGTTCCGAGCGCGATTTGATGGCTGAGTCCGGAGTAGGCTCCGAGGAGCAATTGCTGGCCCGTCTGGCCCCGGGCGTAAAATGTGCGGGAGACTTGGGCTCCGCCGAAGGAGCGGTTGTCAAGCAGGCCTCCGTATTCCCGGGCAAAAGGCACTCCTTGGGCTACGCACTGGTCGATGATGTCCACGCTGACCTCGGCCAGTCGGTGGACATTGGCTTCCCGCGAGCGGAAGTCCCCTCCTTTAATCGTGTCGTAGAAAAGCCGGTAAACGCTGTCGCCGTCATTCTGGTAATTTTTGGCCGCGTTGATGCCGCCTTGGGCGGCGATCGAGTGGGCGCGCCGCGGGCTGTCCTGATAGCAGAAACATTTCACTTTGTAGCCCTGCTCGGCGAGCGTGGCGGCGGCCGAGGCCCCTGCGAGTCCACTGCCCACGATAATCAACTCGAATTTCCGCTTGTTGGCCGGGCTGACGAGCTTCGCGTTGTTTTTGTAGGTGGTCCACTTTTTGTCGAGCGGACCGGCGGGGATTTTATTGTCGAGTGTCATTGGTGGGGTCCTTTTCCGAGGCCGAGGAGAAAGATGGAAAGAGGAATCGAGACGTAGCCGGCGTAAAGCGCCCACGCGAGCAAGCGGCCGGCGAGTTCATAGGTGTGCCGAATCCTACGGTTGGTGATGCCAAGGGTTTGGAACAGGCTGCCGATGCCATGGCTGAGGTGGAATGTCAGAAGAAAAAGCCCGACAACGTAAACCAAAACCACCGGTCCGCTGCTGAAACCGGCGACCACCATCCGATAGACGTCGTGCACTTCCCGGCCATCCAGCTTGGTTCGCATGCTTGCAAACGAGGGATCCACCACCCGCGCGGTGAAATGAGCCAAGTGGAAGATGACAAACGCCAGAACGATCAGCCCGCTCAGGCGCATGGTGCGCGCAAAGATGGTGGTGCCAACCGGGTCGGAGGCGAGATATCTGGCCGGGCGGGCGGCGCGGTTTTCCTTCCACAAAAGCATCGTGAAATAAATGTGGAGGACAAGGATCCCCAGCAAGCCAAGCCGGATCGCCCACAAGACCGGCCCGAGAGAGTGGAGTTTCTCCGCATAGGCATTGATGGCATCCGGTCCAAGGTAGATGGTGAAATTGCCGAGCAAATGACCGATGACGAAAAGAACAAGAAGGATGCCCGTGGCGGCGACAATGGTTTTTTTCCCGATCGACGAAAAAATCCACAATTGCGCCGCACAGGGTCCGTTGCGCTTGGCGGGATGCGAGGAGGTGATCATGGTTGGAGAATCTGCGCGTCTTTCATGAATGACTACGCCGCGAGAGTCCACCACATCCCCGTCTTTTTTTCAAAAAAATACCCATGAGGACTTCTCCCGCCCAATCCACGAACCGCCCCGGCCTGCTTGCTCTGGCCGGCGTGGTGTCTGCGGCGGTGTCTGTGTCCGCGGGGACCTTCGGTGGTTGGGCCTGGAGCGCAAGTGCCATGGCGGGGATTTTCCTGCTGGCTTGTCTCCTGTGGATCACCGAGGCGGTGCCGCTTTTCGCAACATCCCTGCTGGTCTTCGGACTCGTTGCACTGGTGTGTGCGAATCCCGGTCGATGGCCATGGATCGACGGTGGTGGGCAAAAAACCAGCTTTGGCGAGGTGTTGGAGGCTGCGGCCGATCCGGTGCTGTTGCTCTTTTTCGCGGGATTCCTTCTGGCGCAGGCCGCCGCCAAAACCCGTTTGGATCGTATTTTGTCGCGGGCGATGCTCCGGCCGTTCATGGCGACCCCCGGCCGATTGCTTCTCGGGGTGATGCTGATCACCGCTTTTTTTTCGATGTGGATGAGCAACACCGCCACGGCGGCCTTGATGCTCGCGGTCCTCGGGCCCGTTTTACCGGAGGAGTCGAGCCATGCCGGCTTCCGAAAAGCACTTCTTCTGGGGGTCGCCCTCGGAGCCAATCTCGGCGGCCTGGCAACCCCCATCGGCACGCCACCCAATCTTGTGGCGGCCGGAATGCTTGAAACAATCGGGTCACCCGTGGATTTTGCCTCTTGGATGGTCATCGGCGTGCCGCTGGCTCTTGCAGTGCTGCTGGCCGGGTGGCTTTTCTTGCGCCTGATATTCGGGACTCCGCCGTCTTTGCAGCTCGCGGTTGACCAGCCCGAACGCTGGACTGTCCGGGGCATCGTGGTGGCGGGTGTTTTCCTTGCCACAGTTGCACTGTGGCTTTGCGACACCCTGACCGGTTTGCCCGCGCCGGCAGTGGCTTTGCTTCCGGTTGTTCTGTTGACATGCGGCGGCATCATTCGCGCCGAGGACCTGAAACGCATCGAATGGGATGTGCTGATTCTTATCGCCGGAGGCATCGTTCTGGGGGCGGGCATGCGATGGAGCGGTTTGGATGCCATTTTGGCAGACCTGTTCGCCCGTTTGCCGCTGCGGGGCTGGCCACTTTACGCAGCCGCAGGGGCACTGGTCATCCTCCTGAGCACCTTTGTGTCGAATACCGCCGCCGCCAATCTTCTTCTGCCAGTATTTGTTCCTCTCGCCAGCGCCTCGGGGCAAGCGGCACCTGTGGCGATTGCCCTCGCCCTGTGCGCCAGCCTTGCCTTTGCTCTGCCCGTCAGCACGCCACCCAATGCGATCGTGCACAGCCGGGGCGGACTCGGCCCGCGCGATGGCATCCTGCCCGGCGTTCTTTGCGGGCTGCTAGGTTGGCTGCTGGTGTTTGGCTCGATGGCCCTCTACGGACGGATCATTGGGCGCTGACACCCCCGGGGGGGGATCAGGCCTGGTGGACGCCGGCCGCGACTTTCAGGCGCAGGGCATTGAGACGGATGAAGCCGGTGGCGTCGTCCTGATTGTAGGCTTTCGTGGGATCCGCCTCCATGGTGGCGATATGGGGGTTGTAAAGACTGACGGGGCTTCTGACCCCTGCCGCGTGAATGCCTCCCTTGTAAAGTTTCACACGCACGGTTCCGGTGACATGTTTCTGGGACTCGGTGACGAGAGCTTGAATGGCTTCGCGCTCGGGCGCGAACCAAAAGCCGTTGTAGACCAGCGCGGCGTATTTCGGGATGAGCGCGTCACGGAGGTGCATGACTTCGCGGTCCATCGTGAGGGACTCCATCTGGCGGTGGGCGAAATGAAGAATGGCTCCCCCCGGAGTTTCGTAAACGCCCCGGCTTTTCATTCCCACAAACCGGTTTTCCACCATGTCCACGCGGCCGACCCCGTGTTTCCCGCCGAGGCGGTTCAATGTGCGCATGACGCCCAGCGGATCGAGTGTTTGCCCGTTCACGGCCACACAATGACCTTTTTCAAAGCTCAACTCGACATGCTCCGGAGCATCCGGTGCGTCTTCGGGGAGGACCGAAAGGGTGGTGAAATACTCGCGGTTGCGAAGGTCTCCGGCATCATACCACGGGTCCTCAAGAATCCCCGCCTCGTAGCTGATGTGTAGAAGATTCCGGTCCATCGAATAGGGCTTTTTCGCACTGGCTGCGACTGGAACGCCGTGCGATTCCGCGTAGGCGATCATCTCGGCACGGCCGGGAAACTTCGCGCGGAAACGCTCGTCGCGCCAGGGAGCGATGACCTCGATCTCCGGAGCCAGAGCCGCCGCGGTGAGTTCGAACCGCACTTGGTCGTTTCCCTTGCCGGTGGCGCCGTGCGCGACGGCGGCGGCGCCTTCCGAACGTGCGATCTCAACCATGCGCTTTGCGATAAGAGGCCGGGCGATGCTCGTGCCCAGAAAATACTGGCCTTCGTAAATCGCGCCGGCCTGCATCATCGGGAAGATGAAGTCGCGGGCAAATTCCGCCTGAAGGTCGTCCACGTGGCACTTTGAGGCCCCGGTTTTCAGGGCCTTCTCCTCCAGGCCGTCCAGTTCCTCGGCTTGGCCGACATCGGCACAAAAAGCGATGATTTCCGCGCCGTAGGTTTCCTTGAGCCAGTTCAGAATGACCGAGGTGTCCAATCCGCCCGAGTAGGCGACAACAATCTTGTTCATGGTGCCGAAAATGACCGATCCCGCGCCCCGTGGCAATCCCGCCCGCGGCCAGAATTTTTTTTTCGAATCTTTGAACATTCCGCCGAAAGGAGTGTCTCACATTATACCCGATCCGGACTCTGACTCGACCAACCCCCGGGGAGGGAAAAAACAATGGCACTCGAAGACAACGACAATGGATTCCAGCTTTATCTGCGGCAAATCGCGGAATACCCGCTGTTGACCGTGCAGGACGAGATTCGTCTCGCCAAACGGATCAAGAGGGGTGACGCGGAGGCCCGTGACATCATGGTGCGATCCAACCTCCGCCTGGTGGTGAAGATCGCCCGCGACTACAGCAATTTCGGCCTGCCCCTCCTGGACCTGATTTCAGAAGGCAACATCGGCCTCATGAAGGCGGTGGAACGGTTCGATCCGAAAAAAGGCGGCAAACTCAGCACCTACGCGGCTTGGTGGATCAAGCAATCGATCAAGCGCGCCTTGGCGAACCAAAGCAAAACAATCCGCCTGCCGGTGCACCTGGTTGACAAAATTGCAAAACTCCGCCGGGTTTCAAATCAGATGACCGAGGCGCTGGGCCGCGAGCCCACCGACGAGGAGCTCGCCGAGGAGGTTGGAATGGCGGAGTCCAAGGTGGCCGCTTTGAAAAGCGCGGCCATCCGTCCGACTTCGCTCGACCAGCCGTTGAACGACGAGGACTCCACGGCTTTGGGCGATATCATCGGGGACAGCGATGCGCTCGATCCCTTCGAGGTGCTCCGCGACAAGGACCTCCGGGGAGAGGTCGGCGACCTGCTCGGAGTGTTGGACGACCGTGAACGCCGTATTATCAACTGCCGCTTCGGCCTCGAGGGCCAACGCCTGCGCACTCTCGAGGAGGTGGGTGAAAAATTCGGCGTCACTCGCGAGCGTATCCGCCAGTTGCAAAACATCGCCCTCGTCAAATTGCGCCGCGCCCTCGGCAAGAAGGAGCGGTCCAAGGCAGAGGTGACGGCTTGAGAGTTTTTCATGGGTAGGGTGGGAACCGGGTTGGCAGCGGGGGCTGCCGCCCGGTTCCTTGCTTTTCGGCGCGGTGTAAAAATTCCATCGACGCGCCGGGCGCCGGGCGGCACGTTCTGCGCCGCTTTTCCATGCTGACCCTGTCCCAAGTCACAAAATCCTTCGGTGGCCGTGTGCTCTTCGAGAATGCCGCCCTTCAAGTCAACACCGGCGACCGCATCGGCCTCATTGGTCCCAACGGCGCGGGCAAGTCCACATTGTTTTCGCTGCTTCTGGGTCACGACGAGCCTGATGAGGGACGGGTCGTCCTGCAGCGCGGCACCCGCGTGGGATTTCTCCCCCAGGAAACCGCGGCTTCCAGCGACCACACGGTTCTCGAACTCGCTGCCGGTCCCGAGGCGGATGGGCGAGCCGAGGCCTTGGCCAAAAGAATCCTGGCGGGTTTGGCGTTTCGCGAATCCGATTTTGAACGTCCGCTGGCGGAATTGAGCGGAGGCTGGGTCATGCGGGCGCACCTGGCGCGCCTGCTTGTGGAGGAGCCCGACTTGCTGCTCCTGGACGAACCGACCAACCATCTTGACTTGGAAACGCTGGGCTGGTTTCAAAACCATCTTTCCAACTACCCCGGAGCCATTCTCGCGATTTCCCACGATCGCGAGTTTCTCAACCTCATCTGCCGCGGCATTGTGGAGATCCGGCACCGCAAGCTCATACGCTACCACGGCAACTACGACGCCTGTCTGGAACAAAAGAAAGCCCGTGACGGGCAGCAACTCGCCGCCTATCGCAACCAGCAGCGCGAAATCGAGCGGCTGGAGGATTTCATCAACCGCTTTCGCGCCAAAGCCAGCAAGGCCGCCCAGGCGCAGGACCGGATCAAGCAACTGGCCCGCATGGAACGCATCGAGCCGCCGGAGTCGGATGAGCCCACCGTGCATTTCCAGTTCCCGCAGCCCCCGCGGGGCGGGGAGAGGGTCATGCTGCTCGAGGGTGTGCGGCAGTCTTACGGGGACAAAGTGGTTTATGAAAACCTGAATCTCGAAATCCGCCGGGGCCAGCGCACCGTGCTCGTGGGGCCGAATGGCGCGGGCAAATCCACACTGCTGAAAATCCTCGCCGGGTTGGTGCCGATCGAATCCGGGCTTCGCCAACCCGGCCACCAATGCGGAATCGGCTATTTCGCCCAGCATCGGGCCGAGGGATTGGATACGCGCCGGTCGATTCTTGACGAGGTGCAATCGATCTCACGGCCTGTTCCGGAGCAGGCGGCCCGCACCGTGCTGGGAGCCTTTCTTTTTCGCGGGGATGATGTGTTCAAGCCCATCGGGGTGCTGAGCGGAGGGGAGAAAAGCCGTGTTGCGCTCGTGAAACTTTTGCTGGATCCGCCGAATTTTCTCCTGCTTGACGAGCCAACCACACACCTCGACATGCCGAGCATCGATGCGCTTATCCGGGCCCTTCAGCCTTATCAGGGAACCATCGTCTTTGTGAGCCATGATGTTCATTTCATTCGGGCCCTTGCGACCACGGTGATTCATGTCCAAGCGGGGCAAACCACCCCCTATGCGGGCGGCTACGATTACTTCCGCGAAAAAACCCGGGCCACCGGAAGCGCCCGCGAGGCAACGGTTGCAGCCTTGGGAAATTTCCAACCGGCCGCTCCGGCTGCCCTGTCCAGTGCGCCGAAGATGGGACTGAAAGAAATGAAAGCCCTCCAGCGAGCCGAGGCCGAGGCCCGCAAGGCGCGCAATGCGGCCCGCAAGGCGCTTGAGGCCCGGGTGGCCGCTTGTGAGTCGGATATCCAGGCGCTTGAGGCCCGCCAAGCCGCCCTTGCGGCCGCCCTGGAGGATTCCGCCACCTACGAGAACCCGTCCCGAGCGATGGAAATCAACCGTGAACTGGCTGGCGTGGCCGATTCGTTGGAGCGGGCCCACGCGGAGTGGGTCGGGGCTGCCTCCCGGCTCGAAGGCCACGACAAGGCATCTTAGGAGTTGTCGAGCACTGGAGCTTGCCCGATGCGCCGTGCTCGGGTAGGCAAGGGTCGATGTCCACCAAACCTCTCACGGGCCACGAGTGCCCCGGCGATCCCTGCATCATCGTGATTTTCGGCGCCTCTGGCGACCTGACAAAGCGCAAGCTCATCCCCGCCCTTTACAACCTGAAGGCGCTGAAACTTCTTCCCGAAAACTTCGCGGGTATTGGTGTCGCGGTGACCGAGAGCAACGACGAGCTTTTCCGCGCCAAGATCACCGAGGATATCAAGCAATTCGCCACCCGGCCGTTCGACCCCGCGGAGTGGGACAACTTCAGCAAGCGAAGCTATTATGTATCCGGCGATTTCAATGATCCGGCGACTTTCAGCCGCCTCGCGGAAAAAATCCAAGAGGTTCAGAAAACCTGGAATATCCCGCCGAATGTTTTGTTTTATCTTGCCGTCTCGCCGACGTTTTTTGGAAAGGTGGTGGAACAACTCGGGGCCGCGGGATTGACCAACGAGTCGGAGGGAGCCTGGCGGCGCATCATCATCGAAAAACCCTTCGGCCACGATCTGGCCAGCGCCCGCGCGCTGAATACAGAACTCACCAAGCACGTTTCCGAGTCCCAGATTTACCGCATCGATCACTACCTGGGCAAAGAAACGGTTCAAAACATCATGGTTTTCCGTTTCGGCAACAGCGTGTTCGAGCCGATCTGGAATCGGCGCTACATCGACTATGTCCAGATCACCGTGGCAGAGGAGCTTGGTGTGGAATTGCGCGGCGGCTACTACGACCACTCGGGAGTCACCCGCGACATGGTGCAGAACCACATACTCTCGGTTCTTTCGCTCATTGCCATGGAACCGCCGGCTTCGATTTCCGGCGACAGCGTGCGCAACGAGAAGGTCAAGGTGCTCGAAGCCATCCGCCCCATGGAGCCCGAGGAGGTTCTTGCGAACACCGTGCGCGGCCAATACGGGGCGGGCATCATCGATGGCCGCCATGTGCCGGCCTACCGCAGCGAACCCGATGTCAACCCGCAGTCGAACACCGAAACCTTCGTGGCCATGAAGCTCATGGTTGAAAACTGGCGCTGGGCCGATGTGCCGTTTTTCATTCGCAGCGGCAAGCGCCTCGCCGCCCGGACCACGCAGATCGTGATCGGCTTCCGTCGCACGCCGCTGCTGCTTTTCGGCCGCAAAATCGAGGACAACGTCACTCCGAACCGCCTGGTCATCCATGTGCAGCCCGACGAGGGTATCACGATGGATATCCATGCGAAGCGTCCGGGACCGGGGGTTTCCATCGCCAGCGTGCCTCTCGATTTCAGCTACAAGGCTTTCGGCGAATCCACCGCGGCCACCGGCTACGAGACGCTTCTCTACGATTGCATGATCGGCGACATGACGCTCTTCCACCGCTACGACAGCGTGGATGCCTCCTGGCGGATCGTGAATCCCATCCTCGACGTCTGGCAGGCCCTGCACCCGCGCGACTTTCCCAATTACGCCGCCGGCACCTGGGGTCCGGAGGCGTCCGACCGACTGATCGAGAAATCCGGCCACGTCTGGCACCATTACCAGCTCGCCCCGTGAGCGCAGCCAGCCACCATCTCATTCTGGCGGGCGATATCGGCGGCACCAAATCGCACATCGCCCTGTTCGCCGTGGTCGCCCGCCGGCTCAGCCTGCTGCGGGAACAGCGATTCCCCAGTTCCGGCTTTCCCGGCCTGAATGCCATTCTGCGCGAATTTCTCGGAAAAAATTATCCGCCGGTTCTCGCGGCGGGATTCGGCATTCCGGGAGTGGTGAGCGAGGGGCGGGCGACTCCCACCAACCTGACTTGGGGGGTGGATGCCGCGGAAATCGCGGCGGAGTTTCAAATTCCCCGCGTGCTTCTCCTCAACGATCTTGCGGCCAACGCCCACGGCATCGCCCATTTGGCAGCCGGGGATTTTGCGGTGGTGCAATCCGGCGTGGCCTCGCCCGCCGGCAACCGGTGCGTGGTTTCCCCGGGCACCGGCCTGGGCGAAGCAGGGCTTTATTGGGATGGCCACAAGCACCGGGTTTGGGCCTGCGAGGGCGGCCATGCGGATTTCGCCCCGCGCAATCCGCTGGAAATCGCGCTTCTGGAGTATTTGATCAAACAATACGGCCACGTGAGCGCCGAGCGTGTCGTCTCTGGCATGGGGCTCGAAAACATCTACAAATTCCTGCGCGACACTGGTCGTGGCACGGAGCTTCCGGTGGTTGCCGAGGCCATGAAATCCTCACCCCCCGGTGCGGTCATCTCCCAATTTGCCGACTCCGGCGAGTGCCCGATGTGCGCTCAAACGATCGATTTGTTCGTAAACTGTCTCGGCGCCGAGGCTGCGAACATGGCCCTGAAAACCATGTCCACCGGCGGGGTTTTCTTGGGAGGCGGCATTCCGGTCAAGCTCCTGCGGCATATTCAAGGCGTTGCTTTCCGCCATGCCTTCACCGACAAGGGCCGACTGACCTCGCTCATGGAAAAAATGCCCGTGATGGTCGTTCTCAACGATCAAGCCGCCCTTCTCGGGGCCGCCTATCACGCACTGGACGAGGCTACCGGCGCTTGATTCCCGGCCCGCGTGGCCGGGCGTAAAAACCAAAAACCGCAACCGGTGCGGGACCTTGGTTGCGGTTCGGCGGTATTCCGGGATGGTCTGTGGCCTTAGTCGGCGATTTCCAAGCCCATTTGGCGGGCGGTGCCGCATAAGGTGCGGAAGGCGGCTTCTTCCGAGCGGGCGTTCATGTCCTTCATCTTGATTTTGACGATGTCCATGACCTGCTTTTTGGAGATTTTCCCGACCTTGGTTTTGTTGGGTTCTTTCGAGCCCGAGGCAAGCCCGGCCGCCTTTTTCAACAGAATCGCAGCCGGCGGGGCCTTGGTGATGAATGTAAAACTTTTATCTTTGTAAACCGTAATGACGACCGGAAGGATGTCGCCGGCTTGTTTCTGGGTGGCTGCATTGAACTCCTTGCAGAAGGCCATGATGTTCACCCCTTGCTGACCCAAAGCGGGACCAACGGGTGGAGCCGGATTGGCGGCGCCTGCGGGAATTTGGAGTTTGATCTGACCGACGATTTCTTTTGCCATGGTAAGTGCGGGTGTTCGTAAAGAGCTGGATAACCTACCAACCCCGTTTGCGGGTGGCAAGCATCTCTTTTTAGGATTGCGCCCTTGCATCGGGGCCTTCGGGAAAATACCACTCCGGCCATGTCCTTATCGCTCGTCAAAGTCGGAATGGTGCAACATGCCTGCTCGGCGGATCTGGAAGCCAACATGGCCGCGGCCCTCCGGGGCATTCGCCGCGCGGCGGCCCGGGGTGCCCGGATCGTGTGCCTGCAGGAACTTTTCCGCTCGGTTTATTTCTGCCAGGTCGAGGACCACAAGTATTTCGATCTGGCTGAGCTGTTGCCCGGCCCCACGACCGGACTCTTGCAGGAGGTGGCACGGGAACTCGGTGTCGTTTTGGTGGCCTCGCTGTTCGAGCGCCGGGCCCCGGGGCTTTACCACAATACGGCGGCGGTGATCGATGCCGATGGAACGTTCCTCGGAAAATACCGGAAGATGCACATTCCGGACGACCCGCTGTTTTACGAAAAATTCTACTTCACGCCCGGCGATCTGGGGTTCCGCGCCTGGGAGACCCGGTTCGGACGGATTGGAGTGTGTGTTTGCTGGGACCAGTGGTATCCCGAGGCCGCGCGGTTGACAGCGCTGCAAGGCGCTCAAATTCTTTTTTATCCCACCGCGATTGGTTGGCATCCCTCCGAAAAGGCGCGCTACGGCAAACGCCACCACTCGTCGTGGGAGACCGTGCAGCGCGGCCATGCGATCGCCAATGGATGCTACGTTTTTGCCCCGAACCGCATTGGCCACGAGGCGCCGGACGGTGGCGATGGCATCGAGTTCTGGGGCCAGAGCTTCGCCTGCGATCCCTCCGGGGAGATTCTAGCGCGCGCCTCGGTGGATCAGGAGGAAACCGTGGTGGTTGAAGTCAACCTTTCCTCGGTGGACACCCAACGCACCCATTGGCCGTTTCTTCGCGACCGCCGGATCGATGCTTACAGCGATATCACGCGGCGATTCATCGACTGAACGCCCGCCATGCGCGTTCAAACAGCCGAATTCGAACTGAGTGCCCCCGGGTTGAACGCCTGTCCGGACGACGGGGTGCCCGAGATCGCCTTTATCGGCCGTTCGAATGTCGGCAAATCCTCCCTGCTCAATGTTCTCACCAACAAAAAGGGATTGGCCCGTGTGTCCCAGACGCCGGGTTGCACGCAGTTGATCAATTTTTTCCGGATCAACGGCACTGTGCGATTTGTGGACCTGCCCGGATTCGGTTATGCCAAAGTCCCCAAAGGCCACCGGGCCGCATTCGAAGACTTGATTGCGGGCTACCTTGCCGGCCGGGCGAATCTTTGCACGGTTGTCGTGCTGGTTGATTCACGCCTTGATCCCCAGCGCATCGACCTGGAGTTTCTGACTTGGTTGCATGGTCTCGGACGGGATTTCGCAGTGGCGTTCACCAAGATCGACAAACTCAAACCTGCCCGTGCGCAACGCAATGCCAACGTTTTTCTTGAAGCCCTCGGAGAGGCCCGCCCGCCCGGGGACGCGGTGTTTTTGACCTCTTCCGAGTCGCGCGCCGGAAAGGCGGAGTTGCTGGGCTTTCTCGGTAAAAAAGCCGTTTCTTCCACCGACAAGTCGGGCAATCTTGGGGGCTGCTACGTTCAACCATGAAAACCCTCCGCCCGATCCTTCTTCTCGGCTTTGCCGCCTGCACCGTCCCGGTTTTGCTGCTGCTTGCGGGAGCCAGCGCCTTCACCGACCCGCTTCTGGCTGCGTTCCTCGGTCTTTCCTCGCCCGTGGCGATTCCGGTTTTTTGGACGGCTTTGTTGACGATCGCGGCGACCTTTGGAGTGGCATGGATCTGGTGCGAGTCTCCCGAGATCGGCCGCAAATCGGTTTTTGTCCTGGTCTTTGCCGCCATGTTGGCCGCCTTTCCATTCGTTCTGGCCCTGCACGGAGTGTTGTTCTCTCCGCTCTCACCGCTGGCCGGTCTGGTTGCCGCAGTGGTCCTCCCGGAGCTCTGGGTGCGCTCGAAACGCGGTCGCCGCCGGTTCGAGCTGGAGTCGCTTTTCCGCAACAGGCTGGCGCGCCTGGCCTATCACAGCATTCAAAATGTCGAAGCCTCGCCCGAGCATCCCCCCCGCGTGGTGAATGCCACCGTCATCGTGCTCACGGTTCAAAACCATGCCGAGCTCATGGAAATGCTGCCTCCGGATGCTTACGTGGAAATGACGAACCTCTACCTGAAAACCGCATCCGATTTCCTCGTGGAAAGCGGCGGCTATCTCGACGAGTGCAACGGGGAGTGCATCCGCGTCGTGTTCGGGGCACCTCTCCCCGGAGAGGGCCACGCGGTGAAGGCCTGCCGGGCCGCCATCGATGTCTTCAACCGCCTCCAGGAGCTCAACAAGGAATGCGACGCCCGCTGGCAGCGGCGCTTGGATGTGCGCATCGGTCTCGACACGGGCGATGTCATCGCCGGAGTCTTCGGGGGAGGGCGCGTGGGAAGTTTCAGCGTGGCCGGTCCCGCGGTGGACTTTGCACGACGGTTGTGCGCCGCCTGCTCCAACTATGGGGCCCGGATTCTGATCGGGCCGGATGCCTACACCCCGTCGACCGAATCGGTGGAGGTCCGTCCGATCGAAATCCTCAAGGTCTCCTCAAAACGGCGCCGTCTCGAAATCTACGAAATTCTCGCCCCCCGCCATGGCCTCTCCCCCGAGCGCGAACGCAGCCGCGACCATTTCTGGACGGGCGTTCTCCACTACCGCGAGAGGCAATGGGACAAGGCGCTCGCCGAATTCACCAAGGCCCGCATTCCCGGCATTCCCGACGACGCGCTGGACGACTACATCCGCCGGGTGGATCAGGCGCGCCAGGGAGCGGATTCCCACCGCGGGACGATCCCGCCGTTCAGCCATGCCGCCTGAATTTTGCTTCCCCGGCCTTCTGGACGCCACTTCGGCGCGTGCGCTTCGCGACCGGTTGCATGCCGCCGGCCAAAAACTGGTTTTTACAAACGGCTGTTTTGACATCCTCCACAGGGGCCACGTCACGTATTTGGAGTTCGCCCGCGCGCAGGGAGATGCCCTTGTGGTGGGTCTCAACAGCGACGACTCGGTGCGGCGCGCCAAGGGACCGTCGCGCCCGGTCAACAGCGAGTCGGACCGGGCCTTTGTGCTGGCAGCCCTCCGGTGTGTGGATGCCGTGGTCATTTTCGGCGAGGATGAACCCCGCGACTTGATTGCCAGCATCCTGCCGGATGTTCTCGTGAAGGGGAGCGACTGGGCGCATTATGTGAGCGGGCGCGAAATCGTCGAGTCCCACGGCGGACGCGTGGTTCTGGCCGATTTCGTCGAGGGAAAATCCACCACGGCCACGCTTGAAAAAATCCGCCGTTGCGATGCCTGAACCGTTGCGCCGATTCCCGACACCCTGTTATTTTTCCACTTTATGAAATTCCTTCTGCCCGCCGCTTGTCTCGCGGTCCTTTGTCTCTCCGGTTGTCAAACCCCGCAAACCGGCAAGTCGAACCACTCGTTCACCTTCGACCCGCCCGTGAAATCCCCCAAGAACCCCTCCGCCCTTCAGGTCAAGATCAGCACCGGGGCGCAGCGCCTTTATGTCGTCGAACAGGGAGACGTCCTCCTGGCAACTCCTGTCACGGTGGGCAAATCGATCACCCCCACGCCCCACGGCACGTTTAAAATCTATTCGAAACAGGCCAACCGCCGCCGCGTCAGCCAACCCGGCGCGGGATATCCGATGACCTACTGGATGGAGTTCAAGCCGGCCTACGGCATGCACTGGGGATTTGTGAAACCTTACCCGAACACCATGGGCTGCGTGCGGATGCCGCTCAATTCCGCGCGCAAGGTTTTTGAAATGGTCCCGGCCGGAACCACGCTTCACATCGCATCCTCGCAGCCTTACGACGAGACCCACGGCAAGGCCCTGCCTGTTCTGGACGACTCTCCGCTGCCGAACCCGCCCCTTTCCTACCTGTTGAGCCCGCAGGTTTTCCTCGACGCCGCCAAAGGCAAACACTGGAACTTCCAATGAGCACCCCTCCTAGGGTCTTCAAGCCCCGCACGCCGGTCTCCTTCTGGATCAAGTCGATCGCGTTCGCCGCACTGGCGCTTGGATTCATCCTGTTTGCGACCTGGAAATTCGGCGCGCTGATCACCGATGCCAAAATGACCGGCACCGTCGTATCCAAGGAACACCGCCCTTTTGAGCAAGCTGAAAACCAGATCACCCTCAACAAAGACGGGTCCGTGCGCAACGACCGCGTCGATGGCGACTACATTCTCCAGGTCGAGGTGCCTCAACCCGACGGATCGAAAAAAACCTTCACCGTCTGG